>NC_021500.1:629878-944817 GCF_000410515.1 Enterobacter sp. R4-368
GAGCCTCGACAAGACCATGCTGCAGGATGTGCTGGCAAAAAAGAGCTGACGCTGGCGCGTCTGCGCGAATGGGTCCGGGGCCCGCAGGCACACTACAGTGCCAGTGAGAGGCAGGTCTGTTTTGCGCTACGGATCAGCCGCAGCTCTTTCCGCTACCGCTCTGTGGCGGCCGATGACAGCGCCCTGCGCCTGCGTATCCGCGAGATAACCGAAACCCGGGTTCACTATGGTTACCGCAGGGTTCACGTCATGCTCAGGCGGGAGGGCTGGGGGGAGAATCATAAACGCATTTACCGACTCTACAGCGAGCAGGGCCTGTCCCTGCGTCTCAAACGTCCCCATCGTAATAAGTCGGCGCAGCGCCGCCGGCTGCGTCTGCTGACGGTTATCGATTTGTTCACACGCGAATGTCTGGGGATCTGCGTTAGCCAGAATCTGCGCGCAACGGAGGTTGCGGAAATGCTGAACACCACTGCGCTCAGACGTCCCTTACCACAGTTGCTGAAAACCGATAACGGCTCTGAATTTGCAGGGAAAATGCTAGGTAAATGGGTGTATGAACGAGGGATCCGTATCGATTTCTCCCGACCGGGAACACCGACGGACAATGCCACGGTGGAGCCGTTCAATGGCTTGCTGCGACAGGAATGTCTGAACGCGAACTAGTTCATGTCCCTGGAGGATGCGCGGTGCAAAATCGAGGCCTGGCGCATACACTATAATCAGAGGCGTCCCCATTCTGCACTGGGCTGGATGACCCCGTCCGAATTCGCTGAGAAGTCTGCCGGTTGCCAGAATATGCAGCCAACATGAAGCCGGTTATTCCTGATTACGACTGGATCATATTCGGGGTCAGGGTCAACAGTCAAAATGCCCTGACAACCGCTCATTGAATCGCTACGGGTTATGCTGGCACCCCACCCCCACCAACCCGACGTTTTGTCAGCGATTCAGTGATGTTTAACTTTCTACTAAAAGAGGGGGTTGTGAGCTGAAAGGCTGCGACAGGAGAAAAGCAGGCGTGATCACATGTCGTGCGCCGCGTAGCAAGCAGGCGGTCAATTATCGTTTGAACTATATTGTTCTAATGACGTGGAAGGCTCAGCCAGTCTGGATGCAGTCAACGTAGCTGGCATAAAGCAAGTATATCTCTGCGAGGCCGTATGAAATTTCCAGGAATCCCCGAAAATGAAGAAGAACGATTAAAGTCTCTCCATCTGGCAGACCTGCTTGATACAGGTGCCGATGAACGTTTTGATCGTTTAACTCGCCTTGCAAAAAAGGTCTTCCAGGTGCCTGTCGTACTAATAAGCCTGCTTGATCGCGAGCGCCAATGGTTGCTTGCATGTGAGGGGCTGGGTATTAAGGAAACGCCCCGTAACATCTCTTTTTGTGGTCATGCCATTTTGCAGGAAGGCCCCTTTATTGTTAACGACGCAGCTAATGATGAACGCTTCCATGATAACCCTCTGGTGACGGGTGAGCCTTACATCAGATTCTATGCAGGCTACCCGGTACATCTGCCTGATGGACAGGTAGCAGGTACGCTTTGTCTGATCAATACCACCCCCCGTGGCTTTAACGACGATGATATTGCCTCACTCAAGGATTTAGCCTTTATTCTGGAAGATGAATTCAGGGTGATTGGAATGGCCATGACAGATAGCCTGACAGGTATCGCTAATCGTCGTGGCTTTTACAGGACGGGGGAAAAACGATTCCGCAGCCTTGCTAAAGATAATGCGGCATTTAGCCTTATCTTTTTTGATCTGGATAGATTCAAACCTATCAACGATCTATGGGGGCACGCTGAAGGTGATGAAGTATTAAAAGTATTCTCAGCGCTGTTGCACCAACATCTTGGTGCCGGAGATATCGTAGGACGTCTTGGTGGGGATGAATTCGCCGTTCTCGTTACGCAGCAGGCTCATGCTGATGCTTTCTTGAACAATCTCCGCAAGAGTGTGGATGAGTACAACAAAAAATCGGGTAAGCCGTACAACATTAATTATTCCTTTGGAATGTTGCATAGTGACGCGCGTCGTTACCAGTCGCTGGGGGAGATGCTTAAAGAGAGCGACGAGGTGATGTACTCCGCAAAGCGTCGTAAGAGGATATAAGCGCACATCTTTCATAACTTGTCCTCATGCGTTCAGTAACAGGTGAGCGGAAACAGATTCCGCTCGTTCTTTCATCATTCTCCCCTTCTCTCTGCATGTTTGTTACTGCACGAAGCCCACATCACCATCATCTGGACAGCGGATAATTCGGGGGTAAATACGCCGCCGAACACCGGTAATCAGATGCAGCCAGTGCTGCCAAACCCGGTGATTGTGGATCCGCTACCGGATAATACGGGTGACCTGCTCCCCATTGATTAATACACCGCGATGTTAGTAATGTTTTATATGACCCTGACCCCGAATATGATCCAGTCGTAATCAGGAATAACCGTGCAGCTTCGTAGTGCCCGAGCTCTTCATGAAGACGCGTTGCTGTATCCAACGCTCAGGCATTTGCTGGTGCCATTCCGTCGGGATCGTGCATTGTCACTGGGTTATTCTGTACAATCCTGAACAGATTCAGCACGTCCACCGTGCCTGTCGGATCTGCGGAAAGCCATCTACCCGTCCACGGCAGGTAATAGCGGTATCCATAGTAATAAAGCCCGGTTTCGTCCTGCTCCTTGCCGGAATAACGAATCGTTTTGTAATCCACCTCCAGCTGGCTGCGCGCGGCGAATAACGCAGTACCGCCGAACGGGTAATACTCTTCCTGACTGATTAGCTCGCCACTGCTGTCTATTTCCAGACTGCTGCTGCCGGTGAGGTTGTCGTAACTGTAACGAATCTGATTATTGGCGAAACCGGTGTACAGGCCGCTTTCCCAGTGCAGCACCTGTACCTGTGCGCGACCGGCAATGCCGACGGTTATCACCTTGAGAGTTTCCGCGCTGCTGCGCAGTTCCAGTCCCGGCAGATAAATCACCCGTTTTTCACCGCACTGGGGCAACTTGCGCGGCTTGCGCTCGCGGAGTGACAATCGCAGTTGCTTATTCCGATGGCGCAAAAACCGCTGTTTCGCTAAAAATACAAAACGGAACGTCTTAAGACGTTCCGTTTTAAAGAAATGGTGAATGATTATCCACCACACGCCATTTGTCATGTCAAAAATATTCTTTATGCTTCAACGTTTATAAATGACTAATTAGAGATATTGCATTTTATGTGAAAACTATGCAGTAATTCGCAATCATGTTTTTTATTAAAGCATGGGTTTAGCAACCGCTACAAAATAGCGCCTCTTTCCAATATTTAACCTGCTCACTAGAAAATCATCTAACTAAATACCGCAAAACTACGCAAAATATAGCCAAAAATCCATCCATCGAGACTTAAAACAACGCCTGAAAAAAATAAGCTTTGCACTAATAAAATAGAAATCAGGAACTTTACGTTATATCAGTACACAAACGATCTTCATAAAATGGTCAACCATCAGATATGTCCCGCCATTTTTATACGAACGTCTCTCTAACCACCAGTATGTAGTGTGGCTAGAGAGGTATCATTATAATAAATTAATGCGTTACACTTGGGCGCCTGAAGTTACGCGCTTTTTGGTTCACAAACTGTCTATATAATTCTTTTTTATCCCTGTTTTTTTGCGTTGAGTAAAAAAGCAAAGCTGTTGCATGTGCAAATGTATCAGCATTTGTTTGAGCTAAACGCTCATAGTCTTGTACTGAAGCCTGGTAAAACGTAGTTTGCTGTTCTTCAGGAACTTCCCCTCTGGCAAGTAAATAAAGCGGATGATAACTTAATTCATTAGGCTTTTCCTTATATGCGGTTACATAAATAACATCTTTGGTATTTGCCACTGCATGTGAAAACTCATGAATGACTGCGGTTACTGGAAAGTTTTTTCCGAAGCGTGCCTCATGTTTTTTTATGGCTCCTTTGTTAAATTCCATATATTTCAAATTTTTTAAATTCTTGTAATTTTTATTAATTTCAGAAACTTTGTTTTTCTTTTCTTTTACATCCAAATCCAGAGATTTCGCTCTCGCCAGAGTTTGTATATATTTAGTATATTCAATCGAAGCAACCTTATTTACTCTTGCAACAATATTTTCATCATCAATAATTTTCGCATTTTTTGAGGCATCAAACTCCCTGGCGTAAAAAATAGCACCTTCTATCATTGACTTCCAGATATTGATTGTTTGTGCGGAGGCGTTTCCATATAATGCTTCTGCAACCTCAGTAATAGCCGTTGATTTTCCCTCATTCAAAGTATCGAGAGCGCCTTCAAGAAATTTCGTTGCTTTTTTAATAGTGTGCTGAATTTTAGATTCAAAAGAGAAAGAGAAAGAGAAAGAGAAAGAGAAAGAAAATTTCCCATCACTATCACTCAGAGTCATTGGGTTATTTCGTACCATTCTGAAAAGGTTTAATCCATCCACCGACCCTGCCGGATCAGCCGAGAGCCACCGTCCCGCCCACGGCTGATAATAGCGGTAGCCGTAGTAATAAAGCCCGGTTGCATCCTGCTCCTTGCCGGAATAACGAATCGTTTTGTAATCCGCCTCCAGCTGGCTGCGCGAGGTGAATAACGCCGTGCCGCCGAACGGGTAATACTCCTCCTGGCTGATAAGTTCGCCACTGCTGTCCACTTCGAGGCTGCTGCTGCCGGTGAGGTTGTCGTAGCTGTAGCGCACCGCGTCATTGCTGATGCCTTCAGGCTGCCCGCTTTCCCAGTGCAGCACCCGCACCTGCGCGCGTCCGGCCACGCCGACGGTTATCACCTGTAATTCTTCGGCTGCGCTGCTGCGCAGTTCCAGACCCGGCAGGTAAACCACCCGTCTGGTCTGCGTGCCGTTGCCGGTCAGCTGCGAGGTGATTTTCACGATGCGCTGGCTGGCGGCATCGTAGCGGTAACGTTCGCTGTCGTCCGCTGCACCACTGCGGGTGACGGGCGTGACCTGCTGCAGTTCCTGACGTGCCGTCCACAGCAGGCTCTGCCCCGGTAAAAGCTGTTTCTGCTGACCACCGGCAGTGAACAGCGCCTCCACATCCGCCGGGTTTTCGGTGAGTGTGCTGATTACCGCCCGGTTGCTGCGGTCGGATACGGTGATGCTGGTGGTGTAGTTATTGCCGGATGCGGGCGCGCTGTGCTGAATTTTCGTCAGATTACCGGCGTTATCGTAGTTGTAAGTGCGGGAGTAGTTCGTGTACGTGGCGTTATCGAAGGAGGTGACATCAGGCAGGTTACTGTTCTGCTGTACCACATTTGCCATTTCGCGTCCGCTGGCGCTGACCAGCTGGTACAGGCTGTCGTAGGCGTAGTGATTTTCGGGAACCACTTCCTGATTGCGCCAGAAACGCGTCTCCTCAGCATCACTGGTGATGACCAGCACATTGCCCACCGGGTCGTACTCGTAGCGCAGGTCCTGCAGCACTTTTGCCGGTGTCATACGTTCCGTTTTAATGCCAACAAGGCGCTGCGTTTCCGCTTCATACGAATATGTGGTCACCACGCCGTTGCCGTGCTCCTCGCGCAGCTTCTGCCCGGCAGCGGACCAGGTCAGGGATTTCACAATTACCTGCTCGGAACCGCCATTCACCGTCAGCCAGCTGCCTTTCAGCAGCCCTGCCACGTCATAGGCCACGCGCTGGATATTACCTTTCGCATCGGTGGTGGTGAGTACATTCCCGGCGGCGTCCACCGTGCTGGTTGTGGTGTGGGTTTCGCCCGCCAGCAGGTCGTTCCACGCGGAAGCATCCGCGCCCTGCCAGTCTGCTTCGGCATCGTCCGGAAGCAACTGGCGGGTGACGGCAAGCGGCACGCCGCTCAGGGAAATGCTGGTCGTTGAGAGCAAACCTGCCGGGTCGTAGTGGCTGACAAGCTGACCGGCAAGATTGTGGCTCTGTTCATCTGCGGAATGACCGCCCCGGGCGAACCGCTCCGTGACGCGCGCGCTGTCGCCGGCAACCTGCTCGGTAATGCTGAGCAACCGCCCCGGCAGGCCTGCACCTTCATACTGAAAAGTGCGGGTGATGGCGGCACTACGGTCATTCCCTGAGCCAATATTGCTGACCAGCAAAAACGCCCGCCCGGAGGCGTCATTCAGGGCAACCGTGGTTCCGGCATCGGCACTTTGCGTGCGCAGCGGCGCGCCGTTCAGGTCGGGGACATAACTGAAATTCGCCCGCCCGGCGGCATACAGATGCGGGTCGGCACTTTGTGACGGCAAACCGCGCGCATCAAACTGATGGCGGGTGATGCGCTCGTCGGTGGTGTCCGGCGTTTCCGGATGGCGGTGATACGTGATGTCGCGCACCGCCAGGCCACGGTTATCCAGCACCGCAACCTGGGGCGTTTTACTGTATAGGGATATACTCATAAGATTCTCCGCTTAAATTGTCTACTTTTGCATCAAATGCAATAAAGAGTATAAGCGGAGAAACAGGAACAGCGAGCTGTGAACGAACGGCCCGCGTCAGGCCAGAATACGGTCGGCAACTAACATGCCAGTCGCCATTTGCAGATTGATGTATTGCGCCAGATCACGCTGTTCCGGGCGCGGCAAATACGGCAATTCACCGACCAGCGGCGCGGGAAGTTTTTTGCTCAGCACATTGATAATTTCGGCATAGTGCGCAAGCCCCGGATTGATGCGGTTCGCCACCCAGCCAATCAGCGGTAAGCCGTCGCTGGCGATGGCCTGCGCGGTCAGCAAGGCGTGGTTAAGACACCCTTCCTGAATACCCACCACCATAACCACCGCCATCTGCTCCTGCACCACCCACTCCGAAAGCGGGCGTAAGTCATTCATTAAGCTACGCCAGCCGCCAGTGCCTTCCACAACCACGTGATCGACGCGATTGCAGAGATCAGCCAGGCCATTCGATAACAGGGTGTAATTGATGGGGCAACTGTGCGCGACGCTGCTCTCTTCTTCGCTTAATGCGATGGGGTTGACCGCCTGGTAAGGCAGCTCCAGTGACGAAACGCTTTGCAACACCAGCGCGTCTTTATTGCGCAGCCCTTCCGGCGTCTCTTTGCTCCCTTTGGCAACAGGCTTGTAACCCGCCACCGTTTTACCACTGGCTGCCAGCGCCTGGAGTAGCGCGCGGGACGCCACTGTCTTCCCGACAGAAGTGTCTGTACCCGTTACAAAGAAACGCTTAAGCATCACTCATCCCACCGTTGTTCTACGAAAATATAAACCAGGAAAATAATTCAGTGGGGAAAGTCTAAGGTAACTGCCTGGGGGCAAGATTGAGGTAGCGCAATTTTTATGGCAACAGTGTAAAAATGTTACCCCTGCAACAAACGGATAAGTAAAGATCCGTTATACATCGCGTCTTTTACCAGCGCCGCACCGGCCATGGTGCCTTGGTTGGTAAATTGCGTGCTTTCCACGCTAATGTGCTGGCTGTATGCGGGCAACGCCTGCTGGCGAATGCACGCGGCAATGGCGGGAAAAAGCACGTCTGCCGCTTTGCTGAGCGGCGATCCAATCAGTATTTTTTGCGGGTTGAACAAATTCACCATGATGGCCAGAATGCGTCCAATGTTCGCACCCACGCCGCTAATGATATCTTTCGCCAATAAATCGCCCTGCTGCGCAGCCTGGCAGAGCCACTCCACGGTCAGCGGTTTTTGGTGCAGCATCGAACTCATTGACTGGCTCATGCGCAACTGCGCCAGTTCCAGCACGCTCTCGACGCTGGCGATGGTTTCAAGGCAACCGTGGTTGCCGCAATAACAGCGTTTGCCGTAGGGATCAACCTGCGTGTGGCCAATCTCCACCAGGCTGCTGCTTCCCGCATGCAACAAGCGCCCGTCAGTAATAACCCCCGCCCCAACGTTGTGATCGATAACCACCTGGATCACATCCCTTGCTCCGCGCGACGCGCCAAACAGGGCTTCGGCCATCGTCCATGCGCTGATGTCATGCTGGACATACACCGGCACGCCAGTGTGCTTTTCCAGCGCTTCACCCAGCGGCATATCTTTAACATCGTCATAAAAGGGCATGCGATGAACGATACCATTTTCGGTATCAATAATGCCGGGCAGCGTAATCGCGATGGCGGTCAAACGTTCCAGTTTGTTCTGATGGCGGGTAAAGAAGCGGTCAATATGCAGAATAATGCGATCCAGCAGCGGTAGTTCATCCACCAGCGCTAACTCAAGGCGGTCTTCGACGACCAGTTTGCTGCTCAGATCGCGCAGGGAAAGAAAGATCTCTTCCCGGCTGATGCGCAAAGAAAGGTAGTGCCAGGCTTCGGTCTCAACCACCAGCCCGACCGCCGGACGCCCGCGGCTGCCAGGCTCCTGGATTTCCGTCTCCTGCACCAGGTGGGCTTCGAGCATTTCACGTACTATTTTCGTAATACTGGCCGGAGCAAGTTGCGCCAGGCGTGAGAGATCGATGCGCGATACCGGGCCAAGCTGATCAATCAGGCGGTATACCGCCCCCGCATTGGTCTGCTTTATTTGATCAATATGCCCAGGCTGACTATCAGCAACCACCTCTGACTCCCTTATTTTCACGCTTCGAAATAAACGTTCGGCTATGGTGAAACACTTCACTGGTCGCCGTCAAATATTTACCCCGGCGTGTGATTTACAGCACATTTTGCAATGACTTATGTGCAAAATTTATCCGTCAGCAGCGGTGATCAACTGCTGCTTAAAGCGGGCGGCAGCGCTGCCCTGCTCATGATGTTTTGACCAGACTAACCACATTTCTGATACCGCATCCGCTTCAATAATCGGCACCCAGCGCATTTCCGTTAGCTGCACACGCCGGAATGACGCCGGTAAAATCGACACCCCTAACCCGGCCGCCACCAGGCCGATAATGGTCATCGCTTCGCCCACTTCCTGCGTAATCGTTGGCGCCAGCTGATAACGGCGCATCAGGCCGAGGATCTCGTCATACAGACCAGTACCAACATGCGGATCGAAAAAGACAAACGGCTCCTGTGCCAGTTCCACCAGCGACACCGCCGAACGCGCCGCTAAAGGATGATCTTTGTGGATCATCGCCAGCAACGGCTCACGCAGGATCACATCCCAGGCCAGCGTCTCCGGCAACGGCGTGTTACGCATCAGTCCCAAATCCAGCAGCCCTTCATTGAGCGGTGAAATTTGTTCGCGGGTGTTGATTTCGCGTGTCTGGATATGTACATCCGGGTAACGCTGGCGGAACGAAGAGAGCGTGTCGGAGACCGCTTTTATGAACGGTGCGGAGGAGGTAAAACCAATGCGCAGCTCCCCGGTTTCCCCCTGGTGTAGTCGCATGGCGCGTGCGGCGGCTTCATCGACCTGGCTTAAAATTTGCCGACTATCTGCCAGAAACTGCCGCCCGGCAGGCGTGAGTGACACACTACGGTTGGTGCGGGCAAGCAAGCGCGCACCAACTTGTTGTTCAAGGATCTGAATTTGCTGGCTTAACGGCGGCTGCGAGATATTCAGCCGCGCCGCCGCATGACCAAAATGCAGCTCCTCGGCAACGGCAATAAAGTAACGTAAATGACGCAGTTCAATATTCATATTTAATACATATTATTTGAGATTATTAATATATTAGACAGAATATTGCCACTTTCATACCCTTAGCGACGTGGTAAGCCCGTCACCAAAATCACGGGTATAAAACGTTAAGGATCTCCAGTGAGTCGTACAACAACCGTTGACACCGGGCCGGCAAGCGTCGTCGACGAAAAACCAGTCTCTTTGCCGGGACAATTTATCAAACGTGGTACACCCCAATTTATGCGCGTCACGCTGGCGCTCTTTTCCGCCGGGTTAGCGACATTCGCCCTGCTGTACTGTGTTCAGCCCATTTTACCGGTGCTGTCACAGGAGTTTGGGGTCTCTCCGGCCAGCAGCAGTATTTCCCTCTCGATCTCCACCGCCATGCTGGCGATTGGTCTGCTGTTTACCGGCCCGCTTTCTGACGCCATCGGGCGAAAAAAAGTGATGGTCACCGCGCTGCTGCTGGCATCGTGCTGCACATTATTGTCAACCATGATGACCAGCTGGCACGGCATCCTGGTGATGCGCGCGTTGATTGGGTTATCGCTCAGCGGCGTTGCGGCCGTTGGCATGACCTATTTAAGCGAAGAGATCCACCCCAGTTTTGTTGCCTTCTCAATGGGGCTGTATATCAGCGGCAACTCCATCGGCGGCATGAGCGGACGCCTGCTGAGCGGCGTGTTTACCGACTTTTTTAACTGGCGTATCGCGCTGGCGGTGATTGGCTGCTTTGCGCTGGCTTCCGCACTGATGTTCTGGCGGATCCTGCCCGAATCACGCCATTTCCGCCCGACCTCGCTGCGGCCAAAAACGCTGTTTATCAATTTCCGCCTGCACTGGCGCGACCAGGGATTGCCGCTGTTGTTTCTGGAAGGCTTTTTGCTGATGGGCTCGTTCGTCACCCTGTTTAACTACATCGGTTACCGCCTGATGCAATCGCCGTGGATGCTGAGCCAGGCGGTGGTGGGGCTGCTTTCCGTTGCCTATTTGACGGGCACATGGAGTTCGCCGAAAGCCGGGGTGATGACCAATAAATACGGGCGCGGGCCGGTGATGGTTGGCGCTACCGCCATCATGCTGCTGGGGTTGTTGCTCACGCTGTTCTCAACGCTGGGGCTGATTTTCATCGGTATGCTGCTGTTTACCGCAGGCTTCTTTGCCGCCCATTCCGTTGCCAGTAGCTGGATTGGCCCGCGCGCGCGACGCGCCAAAGGCCAGGCCTCGTCGCTCTACTTATTTAGCTACTATCTCGGCTCCAGCGTGGCAGGGACATTAGGCGGCGTGTTCTGGCACAGCTATGGCTGGAACGGCGTCGGCGGTTTTATCGCCGCCATGCTGGTGATTGCTATCCTGGTAGGAAGCAGGCTCCACTCTCGCCTGCACTGATGCCGCGATAGTTAACGGCCCTGCGCATGCAGGGCTTTTTTTTTACTCTGTGCTTGTGTGTGTTAAAACAGACTCAAAATCGACGCCGCGCCCATTAATTCCCGCACCGCATCAAGCGCCAGCAGAGCAAATATTACCCAGACAAAAGGATTCATAATATTACTGCGTTACGCGTTGGTATTGGTTATTTAAATAGATTATTCCTATTATGATACAGTTCAGGAAAAGTATTGAATAACTACTACTTTTAGGTGGTTACACGATCACACGCTAAAAATCAGAGGCATTATGGACAAGCATAACTATCACCAGCTCACCCGCACTTTCCTGCGCCTGTCGCGCTTTTCACACCTCGCTTCGATTGCCAGCTGGGATATGTTTGCCATGATGCCGCCAGGCGGTAGCGCAGCACGCGGCGAAGCGCTGGCAGAGTTAAGTGTCCTGCGCCACCAGATCCTGACCGATAAACAGGTGGGCGAGTGGATCGCCAACGCGCGGCAAGAAGATCTGGACGATATTGAGCAGGCCAACCTGCGCGAAATTGAACGGCACTACCAGGAAGCGGCACTGCTGCCGGAATCGCTGGTTGAAGCGCAGTCGCTGGCGGGCAGCAAATGTGAGCACGCCTGGCGCACACAGCGTCCGGCCAATGACTGGACAGGCTTTTCAGCCAACCTGAAAGAGGTGGTTAAACTGGCGCGTGAAGAGGCCAGACTGCGGGCCGCCGCGAAAGGGTGTTCACCGTACGATGCGCTGCTGGATAAATTCGAGCCGGATATGACCAGCGCCCGCCTTGATGAACTGTTTGGCGAAGTAAAATCCTGGCTGCCGGATCTGCTGAAAAAAGCGGTGGCAAAACAGGAGCAGCAAGCATTGATAGCACCGCAGGGGCCGTTCCCGATTGCCGACCAGCGCGAACTGGGTTTGCAGGCGATGAAGGAACTCGGTTTCGACTTTAACGGTGGGCGGCTCGATGTCAGCGCCCATCCTTTCTGCGGCGGCGTTCCGGAAGATGTTCGTATTACCACGCGTTACGATGAAAATGAGTTGTTGAGCGCGCTGTTCGGCGTGGTACATGAAACCGGCCATGCGCGTTATGAACAAAATCTGCCGCGCAGCTGGCCGGGGCAGCCGATTGCGCTGGCACGTTCCACGGCGATTCATGAATCACAAAGCCTGTTTTTTGAAATGCAGTTAGGCCGCAGCGAGGCTTTCCTGCGCCGTCTGCAACCGGCCATTATTGAACGTTTCGGGATGCAACCGGCGTTTGAAGCGCGCAACTTTGTCGCCTGGAACCAGCGCGTAAAACCGGGTTATATCCGTGTCGATGCGGACGAAGTGAGTTACCCGGCGCATGTGATCCTGCGTTATGAGATTGAACGCGCGCTGATCGACGGCGAGATTGAGGTTGACGATATTCCGGGGTTGTGGAATGAAAAAATGCAGGCCTGGCTGGGGCTTTCCACCGAAGGCAACTACCGCAACGGCTGTATGCAGGACATTCACTGGACCGATGGCGGCTTTGGTTATTTCCCGTCGTATACACTCGGTGCCATGTATGCCGCGCAACTGTTCCACGCCGCGCGAACCGCGCTGCCAGGGCTGGATGAGGCGATTGCCGCAGGCGATCTTACGGCGCTCTTTGACTGGCTGCGACAAAATATCTGGCAGCACGGCAGCCGCTTCAGTACCGCGCAGCTTATTCAGAATGCCACCGGCGAAGCGCTAAACGCCGACTATTTCCACCAGCATCTTCTCCGCCGTTACCTCTGATACACCCGCGCCGGAGCGGCAGTTCCGGCGTGGTTCCTCGCTCTGTACATTACGTTACACGCCGAAACCAATCACTCACGGAAGGCGTTTAATTACAGGGATATAGTTCTTTCAACGGCCCCGCAGTGGGGTTGAATGAAGAAACCAATTCGAGGATATCGGAATGAAAAAAGTATTAGCTCTGGTTGTTGCCGCTGCTCTGGGTCTGTCTTCTGCTGCTTTCGCTGCTGACACCGCTACTTCTACCCAGGCTCCGGCTGCTGCTCCGGCAGCAACGACCGCTGCACCGGCTGCCACCACTAAAGCTGCACCGGCTAAAAAAGTGCACAAAAAACACAAAAAAGCCGTTGAGCAGAAAGCTCAGGCCGCAAAAGTGAAAAAACATCACAAAAAAGCAGCTAAACCAGCTGTAGAGCAGAAAGCTCAGGCTGCGAAAAAACACCACAAAAAACACGTTAAACACACTGCGACCAAACCGGCTGCACAACCGGCTGCATAAGTAAACGTGTCTGATACCGGCGTTCGTATCAGAACGCTGTGACAAGTCGGCGCTGAACCCTTAGGGTGAAGCGCCGTTTTTCTCTGGAGGGCCTATGATGCTGCGACGTTATCGTTTTGAAGTCATTCTGGCGATGTTAATCATCTGCGCACTGATTGCCGTCCGCTTTTATCTTTATTAATGTAGCACGCTGATTTTACTCCCACTTTCTGCTCGTCCCGTCTATATTTGTTTACCTGGGCTTACGTTAATAATCATAATTACCCCACCAGAGTGTGATATGCGAAAAACCGTTGTGCTGTTGCTGGGACCGCTGTTTTTGTTTTCCGCTGTTGGACATGCTGACGATGGCGGCGATGACGCGATAAGCGCCCGTGATGTGAAAACGCTCTTTTTTGGTCATGATGACAGGGTGTCTGTTACTACCCCTACCAAAGCGCCGTGGGATGCGATTGGTCAGCTGGAAACCGCCAGCGGCAATCTGTGCACAGCTACGCTTATCTCGCCGCACCTGGCATTAACCGCCGGGCACTGCCTGTTAACACCGCCGCGCGGCAAAGCGGACAAAGCCGTAGCGCTGCGCTTTGTTTCGCAACGAGGCAGCTGGCGGTATGAAATTCACGGTATCGAAGGCCGTGTCGATCCGTCGCTCGGCCACCGCCTGAAAGCCGACGGCGATGGCTGGATTGTTCCCTCTTCTGCCGCGCCCTGGGATTTCGGGCTGATCGTGTTACGGTATCCCCCTTCCGGCATTACGCCGCTGCCGATCTTTGTCGGCGATAAAGATGAACTCACCGCCGCATTAAAAGCGACCGACCGTAAAGTCACGCAGGCGGGCTACCCGGAAGATCATCTTGATAGCCTGTTCAGCCACCAGGATTGTGTCGTCACCGGCTGGGCGCAAAATAGCGTATTGTCACACCAGTGCGATACGCTGCCCGGCGACAGCGGTTCGCCACTGATGTTAAAAACCGATGCGGGCTGGCAGTTGATTGCCGTGCAAAGCTCGGCGCCGGCGGCGAAAGATCGCTGGCGCGCCGACAACCGCGCCATTTCGGTTACCGGTTTTCGTGACAAACTGGAAGCGCTGGCAAAAGAGGCAGACGAGTAATTCAGCCCTTTCGCAGCAAAGGTAACTGCAAAATATCCTTAATCGGCATCGGTTCGCTGAAATAGTACCCCTGCAGCTGGTCGCAGCCGGCCAGCCGCAGCAGCTTCATCTGCTTCTCGTTTTCCACACCTTCCGCCACCACCTGCATGCCCAGCGCGCTGGCAATACGGATCGTACCGCTCACCAGCGCCGAGGCTTGTTCATCGTCATCCACCAGCCCGGCCAGCGATTTATCAATTTTGATGGTGTCGAAATTAAAGCGCCGCAGGTAACCAATACTCGAATAACCCGTCCCGAAATCATCCAGCGCAACCGCCGTGCCCAACGCTTTCAGATTGGCGATGGCCGAACGGGCGCGCTCCGGGTTTTCCAGCACGTAGGTTTCCGTCACCTCCAGTTGTAAGCGGTGCGCCGGAAACAGGCAGGTTTCCAGCACCCGCGCCACTTTGTCTTCAAATTCCGGGTCGCGAAATTGCGCAGGTGAGATATTAACCGACAATTTCAGATGATTAAGCTGCTGCAAATCGCTGCAGGCGCGGCGCAGCACAAACTGTCCGAGTGCGTAGATAAGCCCGCTGGTTTCGGCGACCGGGATAAAGTCATCCGGCTTGAGTTCGCCATCCGGGCGGCGCGGCCAGCGCGCCAGCGCTTCAACGCCAATCATCGTCTGGCTTTGCGCGTCGACAATCGGTTGATACCAGACATCAAACTCATCGCGCTCCAGTCCGTCACGGATGTCATTCTCAATCATTAATTGCCGTTCACGCGCGCTGTTCAGCTCTGCGTCATAGTGGGTCATTCGCGCTTTGCCGGTAATTTTTGAGTGATACATGGCGATATCCGCGCGGCGAAACAACTCTGAACTGGAGCACTCCAGCAGCGTACCGCTGGCAATACCGATGCTGGCACCAATATGGATAGTACGTTTGCCAATGCGCACGGGCATCTCAAGGTAGCGCAACACGTTATGCGCAAAATCGTCGGCTTTTTCCAGTGACCACGGGCCGCTGAGCGTCATGGCGAATTCATCACCGCCCATTCGCGCCAGCATGCCGCCGGTCGGCACTTTCTGCCGTAGCGTATCGGCGATAGTCACAATCAACCGGTCACCAACATCGTGGCCATATATGTCATTCACGTCTTTGAAGCCGTCGAGATCGATAAACACCACGCTGATCATTTCGGGATCGCCCATTGCGCTCAGGTTATCGAGATGTTCAATCAGCGCGCGGCGGTTAGGCAAACGGCTCAGCCAGTCCGTCAGGGCGATTTTGCGCGCCAGCTTTTCCCCACGCGCCAGTTTGTAAAGCCCGGCGCTGCTGAGGGCGATAAACAGCAGGATCAACCCCGCCGCTAACGCGGCTATCTGGCGGATATTGGCCGCTGCCGCCTGCGCGGCCTCCGCGCCGGGTAAATGCGGCGTCCAGCTCAGATATCCCAGCGTTTCACCTGCCGAACCGCGCAGCGGTATGCTGGCTACGCCGGCATGTCGCGCCTGCAAGCGCAAGTCATCAATCTGAAAGGTCGTTCCCAGATCGCTGAGGAGCTTCGCATTGAGATGGCGGGTGATCACCAGGTAGCGGCGCGTCTCGTCATAAACGTTAAGCCGCCCGCTCGCCGGGCGAATAAGCCCGATACTGACAAATGCCACCCCTTCGCGGGTGCGGGTGATCCCCGCGAAAACCTCTTTTCCCGCGCGCAGCGGCTCGCTGTTATCACGAATCAGCGCGGCCAGTCCGTCACCAAAAAACGCGAGATTAGGCCCGGTAAAAGGCTGGCTGCGAAACGCCCCCCACAGCACGGCGAACTTCTCATCCAGCACAAAGGTACCGTCGTACAGGTTATTGATTTTAAAACCCGAACCCCAGGTGCTGTATAACCATGCGCTATCCAGCTGAGGACGATACGCTTCCTTAACCGCTTCATCCCAGACAGCGTTATCAATGACCAGCGACCGGGTCCGGTTTACCGCCGTCTGAATCGCCCCCTGCACAGACAGCGCGGTGCGGTGTTCATCAATTTCATTGGCCTTGGTGCTAATGAGGTGCAGCGAAAGATAAAGCAGCGCGACGACGGAAACAATCAGTCCGATGCCGGCCATAAAGAGCATGACAAACAGCGTCCTTGCCGTGGGGAGATTACGCCAGCTTAACGGATTAAACATTGGCCGTCCCTTACTGGTGTCGAGGGAAACAGAGGTGTGGGGAGATAGTATCCTAAGCCTGATACCGCCCGCGAATTTCATTGCCCACAAACGTGGGCAACTTAACATTAGGCGAGTTTTATCAGTGTCATACCGACAATCAGCAGAGCCAGACCAAGCCAGCCTTTATAATTCAGGCGCTGCCCAAAGAGCACCCAGCCGGCGGCGAGCGTGGCGACAATGCCAAACCCGCCCCACAGTGCATACGCCACCGCGAGATCGATACCTTTCACCGCCTGCGATAAGGCGCTAAATGCCGCTAACACAGCGAAAAGGGAAGCGAAACCATACCACTTGCGGCGAAAACCGTCTGAGAACTTTAAAAAGATGTTCGCTGCGATCTCCAGCACAATCGCCATTGCCAGCCACAGGCCGTGAACCCACTCAAACTGCAGCATGGTTACGCTCCTGACGCACGGCTTTGCGCGTCCCGGATTTGATCAACACAATGCCCAGTACCAGCGTAGCCAGACCGGCGGCTTTCAGCGTCGATAATGGTTCATCGAAAAGAAAGACGCTACAAATAGTAATTATGAATATGCCAACGCCTTCCCATAATGCGTACGCCACGCCGAGGGCTATTTTTTTAACCGCGAATGACAGAAAAATATACGACAGTGCAATCATCACCAGCATTAAAATAAAACCGGTGTGACTATCACTAATACTTGCCCATTTCATCGACAACGTGCCGGTTATTTCAGCAACAATCGCCAGGGCTAATAAAATCCAGTAAATCATTTTTTTCTCCTGCTTGAGAACATACTTTCCTGCGGCTTACCGAACGACGGGAAACCGGAAAAACAACGATGTCAGCCGGGCACAACGTGCCAGCTCAGGCAGAGAGAAAACTACAGCGCAGAGCGCCAGTACTGGTCATCTGCCAGCAGGCAGCAGGAAGAAAACGGGAGGGAAGAATCAGGTTTTAAGACGCTGAACAGAATGTCCATATAATTACAATTATCCGCAAATTGCTTCTCATCGTAGCGGAAATAAATTGTCCTCAGTAGTTAAACACCGCCCTTTTTTATCACAGGCTAAGATTTTACTCAAAGTCTTTGCACTTCTTTACGACAAACAAAAACGCCGCCATAAATTTCCAGACGGCGTTTTTAAATATTATTACGCTTGTTTTTCTGTATTCGCCCGCGACTGCGCCAGCAAATTCCATGAGGTAATAAACAGCGCGGCAATCATTGGCCCCAGCACAAAACCGTTAATGCCAAAGAACTGCAGCCCGCCGAGCGTAGTAAGCAGGATCAGGTAGTCCGGCATGCGGGTATCTTTTCCCACCAGCAGCGGGCGCAACAGATTGTCAGCCAGCCCCACCACAATCACGAAGTAGAGTGTCAGAACAGTCGCCGTGACCAGCTCGCCGGTTGAATAGAGAAAGATCACCGCCGGGACCCAGACAATCGCCGTCCCCACTGCCGGGATCAGCGACAAAAACGCCATTAACGTCGCCCACAGCAGGCTGCCGTTGAACCCGGCAAACCAGAAACCGATACCGCCCAGCGCCCCCTGCACAATGGCCACGACCAGCGTGCCTTTTACCGTTGCGCGCGCCACACCGGCGAATTTCAGAAACAGGCGGCGTTTGATGGTCGCCGACAGCGGCACCACGTCGTAGATTTTGCGCACCAGTTCTGCGCCATCTTTCAGTAAAAAGAACAGTAAATAGACCATCAAACAGAAGCCGACCGTAATTCCCAGCGTGCCTTTGCCGATCAGTACCGCGCTGCCCGCCAGATAGCGCCCAACGCTCAGCGCCACGCCGGAGAGTTTTTCGCGGATCGCGGCGACCGAATCGAAATCATTTTCACGCAGCGAATTTTTTGCCCACTCCGGCAGATGCGCGATCCCGTCGCTTAACAACTGCGGCAAATCGGTGCCGTTATTCTGCAACCGCTGGTACAGACTATTGACCTCCACGGCGATCGAGGAGAGCACCATCATCAACGGAATAAAGACAATCACGCAGATCAGCAACACGGTGATAAGCGATGCCACGCCGTTGCGCCCACCGAGCAGCGCCGATAAACGCATGCGCAGCGGGTAAAAAATCAGCGCCAGGATCACCGCCCAGATAATGGCGGAGTAGTAAGGCTGGATCAGGCTGAAAAACGCCAGACTGACCAGTAATAACAGAATGATAAAAAAGAAATTATTACTTTTAAGTGTCGTCATCCGGGACATCCAATGGGGAAACTGCCCACCAGTGTAGAGCGTTACCCATTGATTGTAAAAACAGAGCCGCCTCAGGTAGCAGAGCCGTTTCGCTGTCAGGGTGCCATCACGGCGACGTTGTTGTCAGCGCCCTCAACGGCGCATTCACCCATTTGTTTTACCTGTGCCAGAAGATTTTCTATCTCAGAAAAAGCTAATGCTTTGGAAAAATACCAGCCCTGTGCACAGGATTCCGGCAAATTGCCTTGCAAAAAAAGATGCTGCGCTTCATTTTCGACGCCTTCGAAAACGATAATGCGTGGCATATCTTTAAACATCGCAATAAGACCAGGCAGAATATGGCGGTTAATGGACTGTGTACCGATAGAATCCGTTATTGATTTATCAATTTTTATTTCATCTACATCCAGCATGGACAGCCATTTTAAATTGGAATAACCGGTACCGAAATCATCCAGCGCAAATAACACACCATGCTCTTTATATAAACATATTGACTGCATAATATCTTCTATGCGACCACTCTGCCTTTCAGTGATTTCCAGCATGATATGTTTCCCTGCCACGCCTTCTTGTTGCAGGGTATCGATAAGCCGCTGATAAAACGTTTTTGAACAGATATCTGAACAACTGACGTTTATGCTTAGCGTGATATCTTTTTCTCTCAACGCAGCACCACACTCTTTGATCGCATGTTCAACAACGTAAAGACTTATCTTATTAATCAAGCCATTTTCTTCTGCCAGCGGAATGAAAATATCCGGGCCGATATTTCCCATTTGTTTATCATTCCAGCGCAACAGCACTTCGACACCGATGATACTTTTATCTTTTACCCGGTAAAGCGGCTGATAAACAAAATGCAACTCTTTATTAATAATGGCATTTTCTAATCGGGTTAATAATGACTGGTTCTCATGCTGATTTTTATTGATTAACGCGCCAATAATCAACCCCACCAACGAGGCGACGCAAAAGAGGAAAAGAAGAATATAGCCGTTGTTATTAAACACGAAAGAGTGTCTGACGCCAGCCACAACGCAGATATCATGCCGCGCATCACATGACTTTTCAGTAATAAAAAAGAGTTCATGCACTTTACCATGCTCTATATTTTCGAGCAGCGATGTATTATTGCCTACGCGGAAAAAATGTTGTTTGTGGTTGTAGTCTCCGACCACCGCATTAAAACCCCAGCGGATAGAATCTTCGCGAAAACGGGTGAAAGCGAAAGGTGACACTGTAACAGAAAAATTATTATTATAAACGACATCCGCAGTGATATTGCTCTCAATCAGTGCATCAAACACCCATGTATAACTGCCTCTGCTCACTTTGTTTTTGAACACATTGAGAGACAACGGCGCAGCATATTTCCCCCACAGCGCGGAACAGATTATTCTGCCGTCTTCAACATAGCCAATATCTTTGATCAGCGGATAAGGCCATAAGCGTTTTCTTAACGCGTGCAAATAGGGATCGCTACACGGAGTGTAGACGGAAAACTCTTCGCGTAATGCGTTGATTTCGCGGACCTGAAGAATAATATTATCGCTGCGGGCAAGTATCGATTCGGCATAATCTTCTACTTTTTCCTGGATAAAAGCATAGTAGGCGACTTGCGCAACAATATAGAAAAAAGCAAAAGATAATAATAACGCTGCTATATATATGGAAACGCCTTTTTTCAGCACCTTTATCATTTTGAATACCTTTATGCAGACCACCCCGCGCTGGCGGTCTGCCTGTCATCAATCCCTTTTGCAGAAAATTATTGGCAACATCCTGGTTACTTTATCGCTTCCGGCGCTGAAAAATCCTGCATGCGCCCCACTCTCCTTATCGGCGCTTTTGGCATTTACTTTAAAGACATCTCGCCCTGGCGCGTGATGTCCCCTCCTGGCACCTCCATTAATGGCGTCTTTCTTTATCCAGCAGCAGGCTGAACGCCGCCGGTAAAACGGTAAGCGTCACCAGCGTGGCGACAACCAGCCCGCCGATAATTGCATAGGCCATTGGCCCCCAGAACACCTGATGTGAAATCGGGATCATGCCCAAAATGGCGGCACATGCCGTCAGCATAATCGGGCGGGCGCGGTGTTCTGCGGCAGCCACAATCGCCTCGTTCGCAGCCATCCCCTGCGCCAGATTGCTGTCCACTTCGCTTATCAAAATGACGGCGTTGCGAATAATCATCCCCGCCAGCGCAATCACGCCAAGCAAGGCGACAAACCCCATCGGCGTGCCGGTCGGCAGCATCGCCAGCACAATGCCAGGCAAACCAAAAGGTGCCATCAACAGCGCCAGCAACATGCGGGAAAAACGCTGCAACTGGAGCATTAACAACACCAGCATCACGATAAGCGTCACCGGTAACACCGCGTAAACCGAGCCATTCCCCTTTGCCGATTCCGCTACCGTGCCGCCCTCTTCGATCCGGTATCCTGCAGGCAGTTGCGCACGCAGTTTATCCACCGCCGGGCGCAGGCCAGCCGACAGATTTTCGGCACTCACACCGGGTGCCAGATCGGTTTGCACCGTAATAAACGGCAGCCGCTGGCGACGCCAGATAACCGGATCGTCCACACCCCAGCCCACGGTTGCCACTTCGTTCAGCGGAATTTTCGTGCCGTTAGCGCCAGGCAACATCAGTGTCGATAACGTGCCGATATCCAGCCGTTCACGCTCGTTGCCACGGAGAACCACATCCACCAGCCGATCATTATCCCGCACCGTGGTTACCGTACGCCCGGACCAGACCGTATTCAGCATTTGTGCAATGCTCTGCGACGAAACCCCTGCCGCCCGCGCCGCAGTCTGGTTCACCTGCAACGTGATGGTTCTTTCCGGTTCACCAGCGGTCAAATTCACTTCGCGGGCAAGCGATGAGGTGCCAATGTCACTCGCCAGCCGACGCGCGAACTGTTGTACCCTGGCATAATCCGGCCCGCTCACCCGGTATTTCACTGGCCACCCTACCGGCGGCCCTAACTCCAGCGGCGAAACGCGCGTGGTAAACCCGGCGAACTGGCTTTCCAGCACGCTGTCCAGTTGCTGGCGCAGGCGATCGCGCGCCGCTAAATCTTTTGCCACCACCACCAGTTGCGCCGTGTTTTCGTTATCGCGCAGGACATCCATCGGCAGATAAAAACGTATCGCGCCGGAGCCGACATAGGTCGTGTAGTGATCAATATCCTTGTTACCGTTCAACACCTTTTCCAGCCGTTCGACTTGCTTTTCTGTTTCCAGTTGCGCGGTATTAGCGGGCTGCGACAGGCTGACCAGCAATTCGGGGCGATCCGAGGCCGGGAAAAACTCCCCGTGCATTCGGGTGGCACCCACGCACGCCAGCGCCAGCGCCACCACCGCGAGGCCAATGGTCATTAAGCGGTGGCGCAGCGCGCGCGCCAGTAAGGCCTGGTAGGCACGCGCCAGGCGTCCGCTACCTTTGCTGTGGCTTTCTATTCTGGCGGGCAGCAGCCAGGCCCCGGTCAACGGCGAGAACAGGATCGCCACCACCCATGAGCAAAGTAGCGCTATCAGCACCACGGCAAATAACGAAAAGCAGTACTCCCCGGCGCTGGAGGCGGCAAACCCGACTGGAATGAAACCGGCGATCATCACCAGCGTCCCGGTAAGCATAGGAAACGCGGTGGTTTTAAAGGCGTAGGTAGCGGCGCTTTTGCGCGATTCGCCGGCTTCCAGCCTGGCGACCATGGTTTCGACGGTGATCATGGCATCATCCACCAGCAGGCCAAGTGCAATGATCAGCGCGCCCAGAGAAATCCGCTGCAAGCCAATACCGGCCAGCATCATTCCGGCAAACGTCATCGCCAGCACCAGCGGGATGGCGGCGGCCACCACCAGCCCTGCCCGCATCCCCAGCGAGACAAATGAAACAGCCAGCACAATCAGCACCGCTTCGACAAGCACCCGCACAAAGCCGCTAACCGCATCACTCACCACCGCGGATTGATCGGCGACTTTTGTCATCTCTATGCCGTGGGGCAACTGGGTTTTAATCTCTGCCATCCTGGCGTTGAGCGCCTGGCCGAAACGCAGCATGTTGCCGGTGGAGGCCATAGAAATGGCCAGCCCCATCGCAGGCTGACCGTTGACACGAAACACCGGCGCTGGCGGTTCGGCAAGCTGGCGGCTCACGGTGGCGATATCGGTCAGGGGAATATAGCGATCGTTGATATGCAGGGTAACCGCCCGCAGGCTCTCTTCCGTAGTCAGCGCGCCGCTAACCCGCAGCGCAACGTTATCCTGCCCGGTACGAATAATCCCGGCTGGCTCGACGGCATTTTGCGCATTGAGTGCATCGCTCACCTGCTGGATATCCAGCCCCATGCCAGCCAGTTGCCGGGGAGAAAACGCAATGACGATCTGCTCCTGCTGTTCGCCCAGCAGAGTGATTCTGCCAATATCATGCACTGACATCAGGTCGCGGCGAATATCTTCCACCCGATCGCGCAGTTCACGCGCCGTGTAGCCATCCGCCGTGAAGCCATAAATCGTGCCGAACGTATCATCAAATTCGTCATTTACCGCCGGTCCCTGCACACCCTGCGTTAGCGAAGGCGCAATGTCCTGCATCTTTTTGCGCACCTGATACCAGATGTCCGGCACTTGCGCCGGCGGGGTGTCATCGCGCAGATTTACATAGATAACGGCGCTGCCAGCCCGGCTTTCGCTTTCGATGTAATCCAGCCACGGGATCTCCTGTAATTTTTTTTCCAGTACATCTGTGACCAGCCGGGTAGTGTCGGTAACCGTAGCGCCAGGCCACTGCGCGGAGACCACCGCCGTCTTGATGGTAAACGCCGGATCTTCAGTGCGCGGCAGGTTTTCATAACAGAGGATGCCGGTGGCGATAACCAGCATCATAAAAAAGCTCACCAGTTGCTGGTGTTCAAGCGCCCAGGCAGAAAGATTAAAGCGCGGTTTGGTTTCAACAGAGCTCATGGCTGCAGCTCTCCCGGCGTCACTTTTTCACCGGCGCGCAGTTTGCTTACGCCTGCGGTGATAACCCGGTCACCCGCACTGATGCCGGTTGCAATCACCGCAGACGAGGCGGTGTAGCTCGCAAGCGTGACCGTCCGAAGCTGCGCCTGCGACTGTTTGTCGATGACAAAGACCGCCGGCTGGTCGCCGACGCGGCTCAACGCCGAGGCGGGCACCACAAAGCCGGGCGATGTCGCCACCGGAATATCAACGGTGGCGCTGGCACCCAGTGCCATCGCCGCTGGTGGGGACTGAAGCGTCAGCCTGACCTGCCATGTGCGCGTTTGCGGATCGGCCTGCGGGCTGATATCACGCAATACGCCGGTGGTTTTCTGCGTGGGATCGGCCAGCAGCGCGACCGAAAACAGGTGCGTTCTTACTGCCTGCGCGGGCAGTAATTGCGGATCGGCGATAGCAAAAACCACATCGCGCGCGTCGCTGGTCGCCAGCGTGAAGATGCTTTCCCCGGCGCTGACCACTTGTCCTGCAGAGGCGTTAACGCGGGTGATAACGCCATCGGCAGGCGCGGTCAGTTGGGTCCAGGCCAGATTATCCCGGGCATTGCGCACTGCTGCAGCGCTGCTTTTAAGGCGGGATGCGGCAGACTGCCAGTCGGCACGGGCGCTATCAAGCTGCGTGCGGGCGATCGCGCCGGAGGGCATCAGTTTCTGCATCCGGTTCAGGTTCAGCGCGGCAAGCTGTTCGGCGGCGCGGGCGCTTTCCATATCGGCGGTGGCGCTGGCCAGTTGGTTCTTGCCGGTTTCACTTTCCAGCGTGGCGAGTACCTGCCCGGCATGTACGCGCGCGCCGATATCCACCGGCCGGCTGATCATGCGTCCATCCAGCCGGAAAGCCAGCACCGTTTCATCATGGGCGTGGATCTCGCCGGTTCGTACCGTGCCCGGATTCGGCGACGCCTGCGCGACTACCAGATAACGCACAGGCCTGGGCGGTGCGGCGTGGTCTGTTTTTTTCTCTCCGCACCCCGTCAACAGCGGAATGACCGCCGCCGTAACCAGTAATGGAAGCAGAGCGAGGAAGGATAAAGCGCGTGCCGCATTAAAAAGGTGGTGCAGGCTTTGACGAAAATAATCGGTGAATTGTTCTGACATGACGCCACTCCGGATCGGTAATGGCGCCATTTAACGTGGCGTGCGTCGAGAATCACTCCACGTTTCGTCAAGAATTCATCAAGAGTGCAATTTTTTTTCGCCGCGACCATCCACAGGGAGAGTGATGCTGATCCGTAATCCGCCTTTTTCGGGCAGCGCCGCGCTGATACTGCCGCCGTGGGCAACACATATCGCCCGCGCGATAGAAAGCCCCAGCCCGCTGCCGCCGGAATGCCTGGCACGGGAGGTTTCCGCGCGGGTAAAGCGATCGAACATGATTGGCAGAAAATCGCTTTCCACGCCCGGTCCGTCATCCTCAAAATCGATCCGCCACGCGCTCCCCTGCTGACTGAGGTGGATCGCAAGCTGGCCGCCCCGCCGGCCATAGCGCAGCGCATTTTCCATCAGCACGATAAAGACCTGCCCCAGCCGGAACGCATCGCCAGTAAACAGCGAAGAGGAACGGGACGTCAGCGCCATAGTTATTCCCGCGGCATCAGCCTGCGGTTTCAGCCAGGCGAGCTGCTCGGCTAACAGATCTTCCAGCGACAGCGGCTGAAGATTAAGCGTCAATTGACCGGCATCGGCCAGCGAAAGCAGATGCAACTCATCCGTGAGGCGGCTCAGGTGCTGTAGCTGTTTCATCACCATCCCCAGTTGTTGCTGGCTGGGTTCAAAGACGCCATCAAGCATCCCTTGCAGGCGACCAATGGCGGCGGTGAGCGGAGAACGCAGCTCGTGCGCCATCGCAACGTGCGACGCGCGCAACTCCCGGTCGTAGCGCGCCAGTTGACGGGTCATGTCATTAAAATCGCTGACAAAACGAACCACTTCGGCGGGCGCATCTTTTACCAGGTCCGCCTGGCGGCCAAATTCGCCTTGCGTGACTTCATCGGCCGCTTCGCGCAGGTGGCTGAACTGTAAAGAGAGTGGCCGGGCGTAACGTAGCCCCATAATCACAATAAAGGGGATCATCACCAGTACCAGCACGCCCACCATGATCCAGTCGGCCGAGGCGATGGAGGGCTTCGAATAGCTTATCCCCCACCATTTATCGACGATCTCATGGAAACGCACCGGGTTCGCCTGCGGGTTGTCCAGCAGGGCGAGGTACTCCGCCTTCACCGCAGACGGCATATCATGCAAAACCCAGAAGTTTTGCACGGCGCAACGCAGCCACATACACAGGGCAATGACAATAACAGTGCCGATAGCCAGCGCGATGATGCGCGCGCAAATCCAGCGCCACAGCGATTGATGAGCACGATTTTTCATGGCTGGCGGAACCTGTATCCAATACCGCGCACATTCGCTAAAACGCCGGTAACACCCGCGTTTTCCAGCTTTTTGCGCAAGTTGTAGACATGCGTATCGACCACGCGCTCCAGCGCTTCGCTCTCCGGCAAACAGTGTTCCAGCAAGTGCTGGCGGGAAAAGGGCAATGTCGGGTGGCGCATCAGCGTTATCAGAATAGAAAACTCCGTTGGCGTCAGTTCCAGGCTGCGCACACTGTTTTCAGCCTGGGTGACCGTTGCGGTGATGGAGACAGTATCCACCTCCAGCGTCTGCCAGCGGAGCACCTCTTCCTGCGTGTTCGTTCGTTTACTGCGCCGCAGCACCGCCTGCACGCGTGCCACCACTTCGCCAGGGTGATACGGTTTCACCACATAATCATCGGCCCCGTATCGCAGCGCCCCTATGCGCTCAGAAGTATCCCCCATGGCGGTGACCATGATCACCGGGACATCGTTAATGCGCCGCAGCGCCGCCAGCACCTCGGTGCCATTCATGCCCGGCAACATGATATCCAGTAAGATCAGATCAGGTTTCCAGCGCTGCGCCATGTCCAGCCCTGTCAGCCCATCTCCGGCCAGCGAAACGTCATAGTTTTCACGTCGCAGATAGGCTTCCAGTACGCTGGCCGCATCGGCATCATCTTCAATCACAAGCACTCTACGGGATATCATTTGCTTACCTTGACCATTTCTTAATAATTCCCTGACCGTTTATTGATATGACCTGTCTATATTCCTTGTCAGGACATGGCGAACCTTCGCCGCAGCATACTACCCCACCCAGCGAGATGTGATGATGATAATGAGAAAAACCGTGTTGTATAGCGCCTGTCCCCTGCTGGCTCTGTTTGCCTCCACAGCCAGAGCCGACGACGCCCCCGCCGTGCAAAACGGAGTGACGGTGGGCATTGGCGGGGAATATGCCCCGCGCTACAGCGGTTCAGACAAGCAACGTGTGCAGGTGGTTCCGGTAATTCAGATCCGCGATAATGCGCTCTTTTTTGATTCGCAAAAAGGGCTGGGTTATGACCTGCAAACCGACAATGGTTTTTATCTGGAACATACGCTGGGTTATGCGTCAGGCCGCGCCGATCGTGATTCTGGCTGGCGGGACGGCGCGGAAAACTTAAAAGGCATGGGCAATATTGACGCCACGCTGAATACCGCGCTGGCGGTTGGCTGGCAAGCCACAGACTGGCTGGTGCTGGAAAGCAAAGCCACCCTGCCACTTACCGACAGCCAGGGGGTGCAGTATCAGGCGTCCCTCACCTTGCTGCCGGTGCAGACCACCCGCGATACGCTGGCTTTCCAGTCTGCCGCGCTGTTTGGCGATAGCCGATATATGAACACGTTTTACGGTGTCAGCCAAAAGCAAAGTCTGCGTTCCGGCTATGCGCGCTACCACGCAGAACAGGGATTTTATGGGATCGATAATAGCCTGACGTGGAGCCATCAATTTGATGCCCACTGGGGAACATTGCTGAGCGCCAATTACACATGGCTGAACGATCACGCGGCTGACAGCCCAATTGTGCTGCGCCGTAACCAAAGCTCAGCGGTCATTGCCATTACGTATACTTTTTGAAAGGTGCGGGAAAAATGGACAAAAACGATTATCAGTTTCTGGCAAAAATATGGTTTGCCTGTGGTGTCGTTTATCTGGCGGCTTATCTGACCTATATCAGCAGTTAACCGTAAAAATACTGTTGCAGTAGCCATAGTGAATGCCGCGCTGGATAGAGAACGCCGTGCGGCATACCAAAGCGACCATATCTGTCTGGTTTGATGTATTTCTTATGCAATAATTCTGAAGTACTTACTTAGGTGATTATTTATTCTCTGGCAATAAATATTGCTCTGTAGATCGGTGCGTTACGGTTTATTGCCGCCATACATTTTATTTACGCGGTTTCTCTCCTCAGTGATATTTCTTTAATTTACGTTAACAATATCAATTTCATTCAAAAAAATTGCTGCATCAAAATTATACAATATATCAACGATCGATCACCTTACAATTGATAGATATAAACTATTGCTTTTCATTTTTATTAAGATTTTAACGATCGATCACTAATCAATACCTTCTCATGGCCGATAAAACGTAGATGCCGACCGCTATAGCGGCCAGGCATGCAGATAAATTTCACTAAGGGAAGACCATGGAAAATACAACAACGATCGGTAAGCCAAAGGGTATAAGTATCAGAAATAAGATAATGCTATCTTTCGGGATATTATTATTGTTATTACTTTTTATTGCCGGAAATGCGATTTACCGGCTTGATGAGGCGAAAAATAAAATATCCAAAATCGTGACTGAAGATTACCCGACCACCGCGCTGGGTAATAATTTAATCCGCGATGTTAATGGTTCAACGACGCTGTTTCTTAATGCGATCATTGAAAAAGATGCAGCTAAAAAAGCACAGTTGATTACAGACCTTGCCGCCAGGTCTGAACAAATAAGCGAACTGTATAAACAGCTGAATAAACAGGCTGATGATGATGCGTCGCAGACTCTGTTAGAGAAAATCACCGCCGCGCGCAGTCTTTATATTCAGTCCCGTAGCAAAGTGATTGGCAATATACAAACCAATCCTGACGCCGCCATGACGGAATATACAACCAATACGCGTAATTATGAAAGTCAGTATATTGAGAAGATTAATAACTTTATCAGCCTGCAACGGGATGAAATGCAAACGTCATATAGTGATTTCTTGCATGATTACAATCTGAGCCGGATGGTGATGATCTTCATTACCCTCATCTGTTTTATATTCGGCATTATTATGGCAATCATTATTTCACGTGCCATTGTTGGCCCTATCAAACATGCCGTTGATGCGGCGATCAGGATCGCGAAAGGCGATCTGGGCACCGAGATAAAAGTCACCTCAAAAGACGAAACGGGGCTGCTGACAGGCGCAATCGGCCACATGCAGGAGGAGCTGAAAAAAATTGTTCTGGAGATCCGCAGCGGCGCGGAAAATATTGCCACTGGCGCATCGCAGATCATGGCCGGCACACGCGATTTATCTGCCCGTACGGAAGAACAAGCGAGTTCCATTGAGCAAACTGCCGCCTCCATGGAGCAAATCTCTTCAACGGTTAAGAATACGGGTGATAATACGGCAAATGCGTCGCAGCTTTCTGCAAGAGCCAGTGACGCGGCGAAAGATAACGGCAAATTGATGACCTCGCTGACGCAGGAAATTCACAATATCAGCAGCTCGGCGGACAAAATGTCTGACATCATTAACTTGATTGATTCTATCGCCTTCCAGACCAATATCCTGGCGCTTAACGCCGCGGTTGAAGCAGCTCGCGCAGGTGAACATGGCAAAGGGTTTGCCGTGGTGGCGCAGGAAGTTCGCAATCTGGCGCAGAAAACGGCGAATTCGTCGAAAGATATCCGGGCGCTGATTGAAAACTCGACACAGCAGAGCGTACGCGGCCTGGAGATGGTGCGTCAGGTGAACGGTAAAATGGACGAAATGGTCGAGAACGTGGATAACGTCTCCAGTATTCTGAAAGAGATCGAACAAGCGAGCCTCGAACAGAGTGACGGCGTACAGCAAATCAACATTGCGATCGGCCAGATTGATACCACTACCCAGCAAAATGCGGCGCTGGTCGAAGAGTCGGTTGCCGCGTCTGAAATGCTCAACGAACAAGCCAGAGTGATGAAAGAGTTGGTGAGCGTTTTCAGGGTTCCGGCGAGCGTTTGACTTTGAACGAACACGATTCGCAGTAAAACGGTGGTGATGAATACGTCGCCGTAAATCGGCGACGTGCGCAACAATCATAGCGTCGGCTGGTCTCCTGCCAGCCGACGCCAATTCCCGTTTCAACGTCAGCCACGGCATCGCCACTCTTTTCCGGCGCGGATGAGACGCCGCCAACAGGCACGAAAATGCTCGTAAATACCCTTATTTTTACAGGTTCAACGCGTGAAACCGCCACACCGTTACGGTTTCCATTGACACTCCAGACCGCAAACCGTCCGGATGAAGTTGCACAGCGCTTGCGCGCCTTCAGCAATAGTTGGAAAGGTTGCCGAATGGTAGATACCTTCGCCATCTGCGCCGAACAGATGTTGATACTCCGGCTTAACATCGATGGAAGTGAACCGCTTTAGGGTCTCGCGATTACAACGAATGCGGTAGCCATTTTTAAAGCGTTGCAGCATATGCACACCGGTGGTGGAATTACCGGTGCTTCTGGCAATATTTAACATCTACGCCTCTCCTTAATACGCGAAAAATAGTAACCCTCACATTACTGAATTTCTGATGCTGTGCTATTTCCCTGCATTTTTTGGCAACAAGTAATCCGGTGTTGTACGCCGGGTTATTAAGCCAGTGGTTTTAAAATGATATTGGTAAGGGCCATCAATATAGAATGGCAACGTTTTCAGCTAAATTCTTTGCTACTTCAAACATTTCCTGAATGCGGCCCGCTTCGCCTCTTGATCAGTGACAGAATTTAGCAATACTGTATATAAACACAGTTAACCAGGTTCATCATCATGCAGTTCATCCCATCGACCGAGAGTGATCGCCTCATTCCCCTTCCGCTCTTTGCTGAGCGCGTTCCTTGTGGCTTCCCAAGCCCGGCGCAGGATTATGTCGAAGAGCGGCTTGATTTAAACAAACTGGTGGTTAAACACCCCAGCGCGACTTACTTTGTCAGGGTAAGCGGGGATTCGATGATCGGTGCGGGGATTAGCGATGGTGATTTGCTGGTGGTTGATCGCTCATTAACCCCAGTGCACGGTGATATTGTTGTTGCGGCGGTTGCCGGGGAATTCACGGTGAAGGAGTTGCGGACCCGCCCTGTTCTCCAGCTCATCCCGCATAATGTTCATTATGCGCCGATTGTTTTCCAGGCCGAGGAAGAGTTGCAGATCTTTGGCGTCGTGACATTTACGTTGAAGTCAAATCGACATGTTCGCGCTTGTTGATGTGAATAACTTCTACGCCTCCTGCGAGACGCTGTTTCGCCCGGATCTGCAGGGGAAACCTGTCGTTGTCGTGTCCAACAACGATGGGTGCATTATTTCGCGATCGCGTGAGGCAAAGGACCTGGGCATAGACATGGCTGCGCCTTATTTCAAAATCAAAGATGAGCTTCATCGTCAGCGCGTGACGGTGTTTAGCTCAAATTATGCGCTGTATGCCGACCTCAGCAATCGTGTCATGTCGACGCTGGTTGAAATCACCCCCTCCGTCGAGCTTTATTCTATTGATGAGGCTTTTATCGATCTGTCTGGCGTATCAAACTGTATTTCACTTGAGGCATTCGGCCATCAGATCCGTAATCAGATTTTGAAAAATACCGGGCTGACAACGGGCGTTGGCATTGCCCCAACGAAAACCCTCGCCAAGGTGGCCAATTATGCCGCCAAAAGATGGGCCAGCGCCGGGGGAGTTGTGGATATTTCCTCCCGGGAGCGGCAACGTAAGTTACTGTTTCACGTGCCGATACATGAGGTCTGGGGCGTGGGACGTCGCATCAGTAAAAAGCTGGCGTTAATGGGCATTGAAAATGCGCTGCAACTTGCCGACAGTTCAACCTGGGTTATCCGTAAACACTTCAATGTTGTGCTGGAACGAACCGTGCGGGAACTGCGCGGCGAATCATGTCTGGCATTTGATGAATTTCCCCCCACCAAGCAGCAAATTATCTGTAGCCGCTCTTTTGGCAAGCGGATCACGCAGTATTCAGATATGCATCAGGCCATTTGCGCCTATGCTGAACGCGCGGCAGAGAAGTTACGCGCGGAACATCAGTTCTGCCGCTTCATCAGCGTCTTTATTCGTACCAGCCCGCATGCGGATAATCGTATTTACTACGGAAATCAGGCATCCGTGACGTTGATGACGCCGACTAATGATACGCGCGACATTATCCGTGCTGCGACAAGCTCGCTGGATCAGATATGGCGGGAGGGGCATCGCTATATGAAGGCTGGCGTGATGCTTTCAGATTTTTTCAGCAGCGGCGTTGCCCAACTCAATCTGTTTGATGAGAATCGCCCCTACGCGAACAGCGCAGCGCTGATGGAAACCATTGATCGTTTAAATACATCGGGGAGAGGAAGCGTCTGGTTTGCAGGACAGGGAATTGAAAAAAACTGGGCGATGAAACGCGACATGCTTTCCCCCGCCTACACCACACGCTATTCCGATCTGCCTGTCGTGAAATAAAGACCGTACAGAAACCATAACCGACCGCGATTTTCATCAACAAATGCGCCGACAGACTGGCGCATTTGTCATATCAGGCATGCTTATGCATGGCTGTACTCTTTTACCAGCTGGCGCAGATCCAGCTCAGAGGAGTAGTCCACGTCCGGCATTGAGAAGCCATTCAGCGCGTAAAACTCGGCAAGATACCCGGCAAAGTCACCAACGGTTTTAAAGTTCTCGGTGGTGACCCGTTTTCTTAGCAACTCCACGGCTTGCTGAACATCCGGGCGCAGCTCGAAATCATCAAGGCGGATCCGCCGCTCCTCATCCGTTACGACGTTGCCCATTGGTGGGTAAAGGTGGTTCAACATCAGCCTGTGCATCTGCTCGATGCAGGTTTCATGCAACCGCTTCTGCTTCATTACCTTGTACAGCAAGGTAATATATAACGGAAACATAGGGATAAAGGCGCTGGCTTTGGTCACCAGCGCTTTGCACACCACCGCATAGGCATGACCATTAATGCGCTGGAGCTGTGCGTCAAGCTGGTCGGCTGTTGCGTGCAGATGGGCTTTCGCCGCGCCTAACGCGCCCTCTTTATAGAGCGGCCACGTTGATTTCGGGCCAGTATAAGAGTACGCCACCGTTTTGAACCCCTCAGCCAGCACACCAGCCGCCGATAACATATCAATCCAGCGTTGCCAGTCTTCCCCACCCATAACTTTTACCGTATCGGCAAGTTGTTGTTCGGTCACCGGTTCCAGCGTTTGATTCACCATCTTGCGGGTTTCCAGGTCAAAACCCGGGCCGGAAAAGGCTTGCCCGCGCACGCCAAGCGTCGAGGTGTAGCGCGTACCATCCGGGCAAATTCGCACGCCAGAGGCAACCGAATAGACAAGCAGATCAATGCTGCCGCCAAACTCCTGCTTGATGTACGCAATCACGTCGTTGCGGGTCGTATCGGAAAAAGCATCCGCGATAAAATTTTTCGCGATAAGCCCTTTCTCATGCGCCCGGCGACGAAAAAAAATATTGTTATACCATCCGGCGCTGCCTATACCTTTTTCGCCCGGACTTTTTTCAAATGAAACGCCAATCGTATCGGCACCGCCACCAAAGGCCACCGCAATGCGTGAGGCCAGCCCATATCCGGAAGAGGCACCAATCACCAACACCTTGCGCGGACCATAGATTTCCCCATGCGACTCAACATAGTTAATTTGTTTATCAATGCCCTGGCGTAAACCTTCAGGATGGCAGTTTTTAGCCACATTGCCTTGAATAATAAGCTCCATCAGTTCACCTCCTCAGCCAGCGCTTTTTCCAGCGGCGGCAGAACGACGGCTTCACCGACAATAACCTTATCCCCATGCTGATTGGTGCACGTGGTTTTGAGCCGCACCCGGTTTTTTTCGCAATTAATCGCGATAACTTCCGCCGTCGCCGTAATCGTATCGCCAATAAATGTTGGCTTAATAAATTTGAGATCCTGGCCAAGATAAATAGAACCGTTGCCGGGCAGTTTATTAGCAATTACCGCCGAGATGAGCCCACTTACCAAAATACCATGAACAACACGTTGCCCGAATATACTTTCCCGCCCTGCACTCTCATCCAGATGAACGGGATTGGTATCGCCAGATGCCAATGCAAAATCTGCGACGTCATTATCCGTCAATGTTTTTTTAAACTCTGCACACTGACCAATATGCAAATTGTGGATTGAATTAACCATAAAGCACACGTCCTTTTCAGATATATTTTGAAAGCGTTTAACGGAAGCATTTAGAGAAACAACTAATTGTATCCATATACACCTTTTTCCCCCAACCTCGTCAACCCCCATAGAATTGTCATTAGCTATAAGAATGGATTTATATTTATCTTTTCAGATACAGAGTATGTGTAAACTGCCCCTTAAATTAGATTTTTTACTTAAGTCGAAAATTGCCATACAGCGCCACCCCCGTAGCTACCCGAGGAGAAGAAAGCGTTTTATCAATAAGATACCTCCGGTGCCAACAAGAAAGATCTACACGCAATCCTTATTAAAGTTTAAGAAAAAGATCATGGCCAATGAATTAATGATGAATGAAAAAACCACCAGGCAAATGCAGTAAATAAGGTTAATTACAGAAAAATAAGAAACATTGTAATTTTAACGCCATTGTTAACAACTTTTAAGTATTGACGCATATCAATACTGTAGAAAAATCTCTGCGCATTAATAGTTGAATCATTTAAATCAAAAGGTAATACAAATGAAGGACACGGATATTGTCGTTCTTGATTGTGCAAGAACTGCTATCAGCGTACTAAATGGATCGCTTGCTGAAATTAGTGCGCCGCAATTAGGCGCCACGGTGATTAAAGCGCTTCTGAAAAAAACAGGTATTGCAGCAAAAGAGATCGATGAAGTTATTATCGGCCAGGTACTTACCGCAGGCAGCGGGCAAAACCCGGCGCGCCAGACGTTAATTCAGGGAGGTATTCCTGTCGATGTTCCGGCACTAACAATTAATAAAGTGTGTGGTTCGGGGTTAAAAGCGCTGCAACTGGCATGGCAGGCGCTGAAATGTGGTGATGCCGAATTAATTATTGCCGGAGGGCAAGAAAGTATGAGCCAGGCACCGCATGTTTTACCCCATTCACGTAACGGCATGAAAATGGGTAACTGGCCAATGCTGGACAGCATGGTGAAGGATGGCCTCTGGGATGCTTTTCATGATTATCACATGGGGATCACCGCCGAGAATGTGGCCGAAAAATATGCGATCACACGTGAAGAACAGGATGCTTTCGCCCTTGCGTCACAACACAAAGCGGCAATCGCGTTAGAAACGCATCATTTTGCCAGTGAAATTGTTCCGGTTGACATCACCCGCCCCCGTAAAGAACCCGTCCTGTTTGATACCGATGAATTTCCCCGTCCGCAAACATCGCGTGAAGGTTTAGCCAAACTCCGACCAGCCTTTAAAACCGATGGCACCGTTACCGCCGGTAATGCCTCTGGCGTTAATGATGGTGCAGCAATGGTTATCCTGGCAACGGCGAAAAAAGCGCGTGAGCTGGGGATCAAGCCGCAGGCCAGGATCGTGGCGTTCGGTACTTCAGGCGTCTTGCCAGAAATAATGGGAACCGGCCCCATCACGGCATCTCGTCATGCGCTAACCAGGTCGAACTGGCAGGTTGATGAGTTGGATCTTATCGAAGCCAATGAAGCCTTCGCCGCTCAGGCCATCGCCGTCAACCGGGAAATGGGCTGGGATCTCTCCAGAGTGAATGTCAATGGCGGCGCGATTGCGCTCGGCCACCCTATCGGTGCATCCGGCACGCGAATTTTTGTCTCTTTGCTCCATGAAATGCAGCGCAGAAAAAGCAAAAAAGGTCTGGCAACGCTGTGCATCGGCGGTGGTATGGGTATCGCCGTCACCGTCGAAATGGAATAACGCCGCGATGAAGAATGTTATTTAACGTGAGGAAATGATGATGGGTAAAGTTGCGCTTGTGACCGGTGGGATCCGCGGTATTGGTGGAAAAATCAGCCTTCGCTTTCTGCTGGAGCATTACCAGGTTATCGCCATTGATACGGATGCGGATCGCCTGAAAGAGTGGGTTGAGATCCAGCGAGAAGCAGGGTTTGCCAAAGCCGACGCTATTCGCTGTGACGTCAGCGATTACGCGCAGTGTCAGGACACGGTCGGTACACTGCTGAAGCAATATGGTCATATCGATGTTCTGGTAAACAACGCGGGTATTACCCGCGATGCAACCTTTAAAAAAATGGATAAATCGCAATGGGATGCGGTTATTCAGGTCAATCTGAACAGCATGTTCAATATGACCAAACCCGTTCTGGATAACATGCTGGCTAACCAGCGCGGGCGCATCATTAATATATCGTCGATAAATGGTCAGAAAGGACAGTTTGGCCAGACTAATTATTCTGCCGCCAAAGCGGGTGTGCATGGTTTCACGAAAGCACTGGCGCAGGAGGTAGCACGTAAAAATATTACCGTTAATACCATCTCCCCTGGCTACATCAACACCGAGATGATGCAGGCCATCCCCACCGATGTACTGGAAGCTATTGTGGCGCAAATTCCCGTTGGTCGCCTCGGCGAAGCCGATGAAATCGCCGAACTGGCCCTGTATCTCGCCAGTGATAAGGCCGGGTTTATTACCGGCTCCAATATTGCCATCAATGGCGGCCAGCATATGTATTAAAGATATGCCATTTCCGGGCCTCACCGGTGATACATCTGGTGAGGCAATATTGGGGACTCAGGATTTTTTATCATGCTTGAAAAATTAAGTTCGTTTGTTGAGCTTGCGCGCAGGAAAAGGCCGAAAATAATTGCCGTTGCCGCAGCAGAAGATTCTCATGCACTCGAAGCCATTAAGTGGATCAGAAATGACGGGCTGGCAGAGGCCATTCTGATTGGTTGCCGGGATAAAATAACCTCGCTCGCCGAACATCTTAAATTTGATATCAGCCATATCGAAATAATTGATATTCCAGATAAAACAGAAGCCTGCAAAGCGGCGGTGAGCGTCGTTAAATCCGGGCGAGCGCATATTTTAATGAAAGGACTTGTCGATAGCGCCATTTATTTGCGAGCGATTTTAAATAAAGAGACTGGCATTGCGGCATCGCGGCTTGTCACGCAATTAGCGTTTATCGAAAGCCCGCATTATCACAAGCTGTTTGCAATCACTGATGCCGGTATCACTATTACACCTGATCAGCGAGATAAAGCCACGATGATTGCCCAGTCGGTTAATGTTCTGCATCAGGTTGGTATTGCGGTGCCCAAAGTCGCGCTGATTGCCGCCGTTGAGCATATTACGCCTGCAATCGCCGCTACCGTGGATGCCGCGGCGCTGAGCGGCATCGCTTATGATAACTGTATTGTTGAAGGGCCGCTGTCCATCGATCTGGCTTTTAATAAAGAATCCTGCCGACATAAAGGGTTGCATTCGCAGGTCGGCGGCGATATTGACCTGGCCATCCTTCCGGATATCAACAGCGCCAATGTCTTTTATAAAACGGTGATGCAGCTTGGCGGAGCATTGAGCGCAAGCACACTGACGGGAACAACAAAACCGGTGGTATTTACCTCGCGATCAGACAGCGCTAAAACAAAATATTTTGCTATTGCTTGTGCGATATCTCAATGCAAGGACTGACTATGTATATTTTGGTGATAAATCCAGGTTCAACGTCTACAAAAATTGCGGTATATAACAACCGCACGCAGCTTATTTACCGCACATTTAACCATGATGAAAAAGAGATGGCGGCTTTTTCCACGATTCTGGATCAAAAAGCCTTTCGCAAGCAGATTATTCTCGACATATTGCAGGAACATGGTTTTCGCTTAAATGACATTGATATATTTATCGGGCGCGGTGGTCTGGTTCGTCATTTGCAAAGCGGCGTTTATCGTATTAATGATGACTATATTCACGATGCCAGTGTCGGCCTGAACGGTGAACATGCTTCTAATCTGGGTGCCATATTGGCCTGGGAACTCGCGCGGGCGGTAAATAAAGAAGAGATGGCGTATACCGTTGATCCTGTCGTCGTCGACGAATATGACCCGATAGCAAAAATATCCGGAATGCCGGAGATTTCACGCGTTGGAGCTTTTCACGCGCTGAATCAAAAAGCTGTCGCGCACCGTTATGCCACGGAAACAAACCGCCCCTATTCCACGCTTAAATTGATCGTGGCCCACTTAGGTGGCGGCATCAGCGTGGGCGCTCACCGCGAAGGTCGTATTGTGGATGTGAATTCAGCCCTGGGCGGCGATGGGCCATTCTCGCCGGAACGCGCAGGCCGCCTTCCCAGCTATGAATTATTAAAACTGTGCTTTTCAGGGCAGTACACGTATGCGCAATTGAAGAAGAAGTTGATTGGCGAAGGCGGCGTATATGGTTATCTCGGCACCAAGGATATCCGTGACGTTGAGCAACAGATTATGGATGGGAATAAAAAAGCGCAGGACATTCTGGAAGCCATGGCCTACCAGATAGCCAAAGAGATCGCCTCGTGCGCCGCCGTACTGGAGGGTTGGGTCGATGCCATCATCATTACCGGCGGCATCGCCTATAACAGAAGAATTGTCGAACTTATTCGTCAGCGCGTCAGTTTTATTACATCTGAAATCGTCGTTTATCCTGGTGAGGATGAAATGTTCGCGCTGGCCGATGGTGTACTGGCAGCGATGGAAGGTCAAAGGGAGTTAGTCGAATACTGAAGAGGTATTAATGATGGGTAAAAAGAATATTGCATTGTTTCCAAATCAAATCTCCGTGACGAAATCTAATGGCAATGTATGCCTGCACATCGATTTCAACGATGGACAGGAGGATATTTCAATTGAGCTGAATAGTTCGGAGGCAGAACATCTTTCAAGCGCGCTGGGTACCCGGCAAAATGAAATTCTTATTGCGGCCGAATATGCCGATTAAAAAAACAACGGGAACCGGTCTGGTTCCCGCCTTTTATTTATCATTCGCAAACTAATTACCCGACACCACCGCGATCTTCAACGGCTGCGTTTCGCATGCCGTTCCCAGTTATCCTGCTTCGCCTGCTCAGATTTGCGGATCGCAACATAGCAAGCGCCACTTCCGCCGTGGTGCGGCAGCGCGGTGCAAAACGCCTGAACCTCATCGAATTCAGGTAGCCAGCGCGCCAGATAACTCCGAATGATATTCGCATGCGAACCGTCTTCACGCGCTTTACCATGAATGATAAGCACATTGCGTAGCCCATCCTGGCGCGCATGATACATAAAACGAAACACCATTTGTCGGCACTGTTCAACCGGCTGGCGCAGTAAGTTCAGGCTTGCCTGTTGGCCATATTTTCCCTGGCGCAATTTATCAAGCACCCCTTGCTGCAGGCCTTCTCGTTTGAACTCCAGCGGTGAATCAAGCGGCACGATATCAAGAAACCCGGTGGTCAGAAAGTTGTCGAGTTGCAGCGTGTCGACGCGTTGTAGCGTGCGCGAATTGTGGCTCGGTTGCCAGTGCACATCGGCACTGCGCTTCAGGGGTTGGACATCTTCCATGGCGTCAAGGAAAAGCAATTTGTCGTCAGGGTTCATAGGGCAGTCCTCCGGCTACTTCAGCCCCCGTACTATAGCTGGCAGGGCCTGCGCTCACAATGCCTGGTGGCAAAATGGCTTTTGCACCCGAAAAAAATAATAGCGAATGGTTCTCCTGGACGATATTCCAATAACATCACTCTTAGTAATGTTATGAAAAACTCAACTTAAGAAAAATTAATATTCTGAATTTCAGTTAAATTAACGTGAAATCAATCACCAATTCTTACTGGAAATATGATGAAGGAACGCTATAACTATATTTACCGCGCAAGGATGAAAATGCATAAAATAACGAACGGATGCGCTGCTGTGTGTACTGTAGAGCCTGACGGATGTCGGCAGGCTCTATTTTTTTATTCGCGAAATAAGCGCAATATATCATCTATTAAATAATGCATACTTCGCTGGCTATTATTTCACCAGCTTATTTCTTTACCCAGAATATAGTCTCTTTCGGGGTATAGCAGCATCGCTGGACGTTTGGTAAATTGGCGCCGTTGCCCACTGAAAAGGATGCCAGATGCTGACTTTACTTGAAGATAATATTTCCACGCCGCTTGGCCCGCTTTGGGTGCTGTGCGATGAACAATTCCAGCTTCGCGCGGTTGAATGGGAAGAACACAGCGATCGGATGGTTGAGTTATTAAATATCCACTATCGCCGGGAGGGTTACCAGCGCGTGGCAGCGCATAATCCGGGCGGGCTAAGCCAAAAATTGCAGGACTATTTTGACGGCGATCTGGCAGTGATTGAAACTCTGCCGACGGCAACTGGCGGCACGCCTTTTCAGCGCGACGTGTGGCAAGCGCTACGCACCATCCCCTGTGGTCAGGTCATGCATTATGGTCAACTGGCGGTAAAACTAGGACGTGCAGGTGCCGCGCGTGCGGTCGGCGCAGCGAATGGTTCAAATCCGGTGAGTATTGTCGTGCCCTGCCATCGCGTTATCGGCAGTAACGGCACAATGACGGGATATGCGGGCGGCGTGCAGCGAAAAGAGTGGTTGCTACGCCATGAAGGGTATCTTCTATTGTGAGAAAAAACGCACATTTAGCGTTCTTTTCACCCTCTTTTGTGGTAAAAGCCTTAGCGAAATGATGGAATTTCAAAGAGATGGTGCAATGTCATCTCTTTTCATTTCTGCCTCCCGTTTTATAAATCGTGAATTGACGTTTTACCGGGCTTACGCGGCCAGTAAAAAGCTGTTAAAATTGACCAATATCAATTACGGCGTTGAGCAGACCTATGATCCCGGAAAAGCGAATTATACGACGCATTCAGTCTGGCGGTTGTGCAATCCATTGCCAGGATTGCAGCATTAGCCAGCTTTGCATCCCCTTTACTCTTAATGAACACGAGCTGGATCAGCTCGATAACATCATTGAGCGTAAAAAGCCCATCCAGAAAGGTCAGACTTTGTTCAAAGCCGGGGATGAATTGAAATCGCTGTACGCTATCCGCTCCGGTACGATCAAAAGCTACACCATTACTGAACAGGGCGACGAGCAGATCACAGGTTTCCATCTGGCGGGTGATTTGGTGGGCTTTGATGCCATTGGTACTGGCCATCATCCGAGCTTCGCGCAGGCTCTTGAAACATCGATGGTCTGTGAAATCCCGTTCGAAACGCTGGATGACCTCTCGGGTAAAATGCCCAATCTGCGTCAGCAGATGATGCGTTTGATGAGCGGCGAGATCAAAGGCGATCAGGATATGATCCTGCTGCTTTCGAAGAAAAATGCAGAAGAACGCCTGGCGGCATTTATTTATAACCTCTCACGCCGTTTTGCACAGCGCGGTTTCTCCCCGCGTGAATTCCGCCTGACGATGACGCGTGGCGACATCGGCAACTATCTGGGTCTGACGGTGGAAACCATCAGCCGTCTGTTAGGCCGTTTCCAGAAGAGCGGCATGCTGGCGGTGAAAGGAAAATATATCACCATTGAAAATAGCGACATGCTGGCGCAACTGGCCGGTCATGCGCGTAACGTTGCCTGATTTTTTCCCCGCCTGATATCCCCTTTGCCGGGTCATTAATTTATCTGATTTATTGATCTGGCGAAGGCTTTCCCCTGTTTCATTCAGCACTTATGGGTTATCTTTTACTGACAGACTGTGGTGACAGATGTAAGGAGACCCTGTATGGCTAAGTATCAGAATATGTTGGTCGCCATCGATCCCAATCAGGACGATCAGCCAGCGTTACGACGTGCTGTGTATTTGCATCAACGGATTGGCGGCCGCATTAAAGCGTTTTTGCCTATCTATGACTTCTCTTACGAAATGACCACCCTTCTGTCCCCAGACGAGCGTACCGCAATGCGCCAGGGCGTCATCAGCCAGCGCACCGCGTGGATCCGCGAACAGGCGAAATACTATATCGACGCGGGTGTGCCAATCGAAATCAAAGTGGTCTGGCACAATCGTCCCTTCGAAGCCATTATTCAGGAAGTTCTGGCAGGTGGACACGATTTACTGCTGAAAATGACCCACCAGCATGACAAACTGGAATCCGTTATTTTTACGCCGACCGACTGGCATCTGCTGCGTAAATGCCCGTGCCCAGTGTGGATGGTGAAAGACCAACCCTGGCCGGAAGCCGGACGTGCAGTGGTCGCAGTCAACCTTGCCAGCGAAGAGATTTACCACAACTCGCTGAATGAAAAGCTGGTCAAAGAGACGCTGCAACTGGCCGAACAGGTAAACCACACCGAAGTTCATCTCGTTGGCGCTTACCCGGTGACGCCTATCAACATCGCGATTGAACTGCCGGAATTCGATCCCAGCGTATACAACGACGCCATTCGCGGTCAGCACTTGCTGGCAATGAAAGCGTTACGGCAGAAATTTGGCATTGATGAAAAACTCACGCATGTGGAAAAAGGGTTACCCGAAGAGGTGATCCCGGATCTGGCTGAACATCTGCAGGCAGGGATTGTCGTGCTTGGCACCATCGGGCGCACCGGTATCTCCGCCGCCTTCCTTGGCAACACCGCCGAGCAGGTGATTGATCATCTGCGCTGCGATCTACTGGTCATTAAACCGGATGAGTACCAGACGCCTGTCGAACTGGACGACGACGAAGACGATTAAACAAGCAACCCGCCGCAAGGCGGGTTTTTTATACGGCCGTTTGTTCCCCCTGTGGCTCTGCGGGTGGCGTTTCGACAGCCACTCCCCCTTTCACCACTACGCACGGCAGCGCCAGCTCAATCTCCTCTGCGGCGAGATGTTCCATGATGCGGATATTGATTTCTTGCTGGATATCCATGTAGGTGTTGTAGTCCGCCGAGTTGACGATATGCACCACTTCAAAATTCAGCCGATCGGTACCAAACCCGAGGAAATGGGCGCGGTCAAAGCGCGTGTTGCCAACATCAGTGATGATGCTACGCACCATCTCGCCGACTTTACGCAGCTTTTCCGGCGGCGTAGTGAGCGCCAGACCAAAAGTGAAGACGATGCGCCGGGTCTGCATACGTTTGTAGTTATGAAGCGTTTGCTGAAGCAGGATGGCGTTACCGCAGACGATTTGTTCCCCGCTCAGGCTACGAATACGCGTCGTTTTCAGGCCAATATGCTCAATGGTGCCGGCAACGTCGCCGAAAACGACAAAGTCACCAATCTCAAAAGGTTTATCAAAACCGATAGAAAGCGAGGCGAAAACATCGCTGAGAATGGTTTGTACCGCCAGCGCAATGGCGATACCGCCCACGCCAAGGCTGGCGACCAGCGCGGTAATGTTGACCCCGACATTCGCCAGAATCGATAGCAGCATCATCGTCCACAGCATCATGCGCAGCAGCAGACCCGCAATCACCATGGTGACCGGGTTTTTACTGGTATTGGGCGAATACATTAAGTGACGCATCCACGACACCACGCCCTGATCAAGCCAGAGGGCGATTTGGATCGCCAGCACTAAAAACCAGGCGTGCCCGAGCGTGTTAAACAGGTGATCGGGGAGATCGACAAACCGCAGGCTGAAGAGTAACGCCGCCACAAAGAGCAGGAATTTGCTGGTGCGTCTGAGCATATCCACCACAACATGCTGCAGCCTGCCGACGCCGCTCTGCTTTTCACTCCAGTTACGCGCGCCTTTCAGCACCATATTCAGTAAGTAGGTGAACAGCCAGTAGACAACCAGCGTAACAATAACCACCGTGGCAAGACCAATCCAGAATGATGGCAGCATCACTATGGATATGAAGTCAAAACGTGACAAAAACGTCATCCTTCCTCCTCATAAAAAACATGAAGATAAAAGTATAGACACTCTGCTTTCGTCCACGCGGACCAAAAAAAACCGCTCCGAAGAGCGGTTTTTCAGGCGGTACGCATTACAGCGCTTTGAGGATAGCGTCGACGCTGGCTTTGGCATCGCCAAACAGCATCTGCGTGTTCTCTTTGAAGAACAAGGGGTTTTGCACGCCCGCGTAGCCAGTGTTCATGGAGCGCTTAAACACAATCACGTTTTGCGCTTTCCACACTTCCAGCACCGGCATACCCGCGATCGGGCTCTTCGGATCATCCTGCGCCGCCGGGTTAACCGTGTCGTTCGCACCGATAACCAGCACGGTGTCGGTGTCGGCGAAATCATCGTTGATTTCGTCCATTTCCAGCACGATGTCATACGGCACTTTCGCTTCCGCCAGCAGCACGTTCATATGGCCCGGCAAACGTCCGGCAACCGGGTGAATACCGAAACGCACCTTCACGCCGCGCGCGCGTAGTTTCTCGGTGATTTCCGCCACCGGATACTGCGCCTGCGCCACCGCCATGCCATAGCCCGGGGTGATGATGACCGAATGCGAGTTTTTCAGCAGCTCTGCGGTCTCTTCGGCATTGATTTCGCGGTGCTCGCCCGCCTCTTCATCGCTACCAGTTGAAGAACCGTCCGTACCAAAACCACCGGCAATCACGCTGATAAAGGAGCGGTTCATCGCCTTACACATTATGTAAGAGAGGATCGCACCGGAAGAACCGACCAGCGCACCGGTCACGATCAGCAGGTCATTGCTGAGCATAAAGCCCGCCGCCGCCGCCGCCCAACCGGAGTAGGAGTTCAGCATGGAAACCACGACCGGCATATCCGCACCGCCGATAGAAGCGACCAGATGCCAGCCAAACACCAGCGCAATTATCGTCATCACCAACAGCGCCAGCACTTGCAAGCCGACACTTTCGGTGCGCACAAACACCAGCAGCAGTACGAAGGAAACCACCAGCGCCGCCAGGTTCAGTTTGTGGCGATGCGGCAACATCAGCGGCTTAGAAGAGATTTTCCCGCGCAGTTTACCGAAAGCGACAATAGAACCGGTGAAGGTCACCGCACCAATAAAGATGCCGAGGAACACTTCCGTCAGGTGAATATTCACCAGCACCGGATCCAGTCCCACTTCGTGATCGAGATAGCTGTTAAAGCCTACCAGTACCGCAGCCAGGCCGACAAAGCTGTGCAGCACCGCCACCAGCTCTGGCATTTCGGTCATTTCCACTTTCTTCGCCAGGCGAATACCAATCGCGCCGCCGATAATCATCGCCACTAAAATCCAGGCGACATTGCCGGTGTCCGGGCCAAAGATGGTTGCAATCAGCGCAATCGCCATCCCGGCGATACCAAAGTTATTTCCCTGCTGGGACGTTTCGTGTTTTGAAAGTCCCGCCAGGCTGAAAATAAACAGGATCGCGGCAACAATGTATGCAGCTGTAACTAATCCTCCAGACATCTGTTACCCCTTAGTTCTTCCGGAACATTTTCAGCATGCGCTGAGTGACGGTGAAACCACCAAAAATATTAATGCTGGCAATCAGTACCGCAATAAAACTCAGGAAGCTGACCCAGCCGCCGTGACCAATCTGCAACAGCGCGCCGACCACGATAATGCCGGAAATGGCGTTAGTGACCGACATCAGCGGCGTGTGCAGCGCATGCGAGACGTTCCACACCACGTAGTAACCGACCACGCAAGCCAGCGCGAAAACGGTAAAGTGGCCGAGGAACTCTTTCGGTGCAACATTGGCAAGCCAGCCAAACAGAATGATCGCCAGTGCCATAAAGGCATATTTCCGCCACGGCGAAACCGGTTTGGCCTCTTCTTTTGGTGCCGCAGCCGCTTTTGGCGCAGTCTGCGGCTGTGCAGAAACCTGAATCGGCGGCGCAGGCCAGGTAACTTCACCGTCGCGAACCACGGTAACCCCGCGAACCACAACGTCATCGAAATCGACAACCACGTTGCCATCTTTTTCAACACACAGCAGTTTCAGCAGGTTCACAAGGTTGGTGCCGTAAAGCTGGGAAGACTGCGTAGGCAGACGTCCTGGTAAATCGGTATAACCGATCACTTTCACGCCATTGGCGGTGGTGCTGACCTCGTTCGGTACCGTGTATTCGCAGTTACCGCCGTTTTGCGCAGCAAGATCCACAATAACGCTGCCCGGCTTCATGGAATCAACCATTTCACGGGTGATCAGCTTCGGTGCCGGTTTCCCCGGGATAAGCGCCGTGGTGACAATGATGTCGACATCTTTCGCCTGGGCTGCGAAGAGTTCCATTTCTGCTTTGATAAAGGCTTCGGACATCACTTTCGCATAACCGTCGCCGCTGCCCGCTTCTTCCTGGAAATCCAGCTCCAGGAACTCGGCGCCCATACTCTGCACCTGCTCTTTGACTTCAGGGCGCGTATCGAACGCACGCACAATGGCCCCAAGGCTGTTAGCCGCGCCAATCGCCGCCAGACCGGCAACGCCTGCGCCAATCACCATGACTTTCGCCGGCGGCACTTTGCCCGCCGCCGTGATCTGCCCGGTAAAGAAACGGCCGAATTCATGCGCCGCTTCAACAATCGCACGATATCCCGCAATGTTGGCCATTGAGCTCAGCGCATCCAGCGACTGGGCGCGGGAGATACGCGGCACGGAATCCATTGCCATCACGGTAATGTTACGCGCAGCCAGCTTCTCCATTAATGCCGGATTTTGCGCAGGCCAGATAAAACTCACCAGCGTCGTGCCCGGATTAAGCAGCGCGATCTCTTCGTCATCCGGCGCGTTAACTTTAAGGATAACGTCCGAGTGCCAGACGTTGCTCCCATCGACAATCGTCGCGCCGGCCTGGGCGAACGCATCGTCATCGAAACTTGCCAGCTTGCCCGCGCCGCTTTCAATCGCGACGGTAAAACCCAGTTTAAGCAGTTGCTCGACCGTTTTCGGCGTCGCAGCAACGCGGGTTTCATTGGCCAACCGTTCTTTAGGTACACCAATACGCATAGTTTTCCCTTCCATCGGTTTTAGATGATGGTTTGTCAGTGGTTCCGGCGCGGTTATTTACGCAACGCTGCGGAAAATAAAACAGTAACAAACTTTCTATAACCTACTGAAAATAACGCCTGTGATCCACAGCCGGAAAAGAGAAATTATGCATTTATCCGTGAAAATTACCTGTCGGAGGCCGCAGGCAAGGTTATTTGCCTTAAATTCCCGCATACAGGCCGATATTCCGCTCAGACGAAGCGGCAAAACACGATTAATCTCCAGCGAAGATGCGCTTTTTAACAATGTATTAACTTAATAAAGTCATAACCTTTATCGGTTTTGCTGGTCAAGCGTCTGTTTTTTCAACATATCACTAAAGGTTATCGTTATTTCCCTTCCGGTAGCACAGTCAGTGAAAAATGACGCAGACAGTTGCGCTGTTTAAATGCAATAATCACCGACGTTTTCCCAACAACAACACCAGTTTATGGTTTGCGCAAGGCGAAGGATTATTTTTATGAAGCTTAAGTACACCCTCCTGGCGTCAGCACTTCTCTCGGCAATGGCATTTACCGCCAACGCAGCGACAGAGTTAACACCGGAGCAAGCGGCAGCGGTAAAACCTTACGATCGCATCGTGATCACCGGCCGTTTTAATGCCATTGGCGACGTCGTTAACGCAGCATCCAAACGCGCGGATAAAGAAGGTGCCGCATCATTTTACGTTGTTGATACCTCCGACGCGGGCAACAGCGGTAATCAGCGCGCCACGGTCGATTTATACAAGGCTGACGCAGCAAAAGCGGAGCGTCCTGCTTTCCGTGTTATTAACGGCGTGACCGAGTTACCTAAAGATCAAGCAATTGCGCTTCAGCCGTACGATACGGTGACCGTTCAGGGTTTCTTCCGCACCCAGCCGGAAGTGAACGACGCAATTACTAAAGCCGCCAAAGAGAAAGGCGCAGCCTCTTTCTTTATTGTTCGCCAAGTAGATGCTAACCAGGGCGGCAACCAGATCGTCACGGCCTTCATCTATAAAGCCGACGCGAAAAAACGCGTTATCCAGAGCGCGGATGCTATCCCGCGTGACTCGGATGCTGGCCGCGCCGCGCTGGCAAAAGGCGGAGAAGAAGCCAAAAAAGTTGAGATCCCAGGCGTCGCCAGCGATGCGACAGCGGGCGTTGGTGTAGGTCGTTTCTTCGAAACTCAGTCGTCTTCCGGCGGTCGTTACAGTGTCACGCTGCCTGACGGAACAAAGATTGAAGAGGTGAATAAAATCACCGCCGCGCAGATGGTGCCTTTCGACAGCATCAAGTTCACCGGCAACTATGGCAACATGACGGAGATCTCTTACCAGGTCGCCAAACGTGCCGCGCAGAAAGGTGCTAAGTACTATCACATCACCCGCCAGTGGTCAGAAAGTGGTAACAACATGACCATCAGCGCCGATCTGTATAAATAATCTGCATTTATGAATCAGGCGGCTACGGCCGCCTTTTTTATTTTTTTACCCTTTTTCGTAAAATTGTCGTCCCCCCTCATTGCATGGTCCGTCGACTCTCCGTAAAATCCCGCGCCTTAGTGATATCCACCATATTTATGCGCCACGGCAAAATAATTATTCTGGATTAGTTGCTTTTTTGACAGGATAACCATGGAAAAGAAACTTGGCCTTAGCGCATTAACTGCGCTGGTTTTAAGCTCAATGCTGGGCGCTGGTGTTTTCAGCCTGCCACAAAATATGGCGGAAGTTGCCAGCCCGGCGGCGCTGATCATTGGTTGGATGATCACCGGGGCGGGGATTTTATTGCTCGCTTTTGCCATGCTGATCCTGACCCGTATTCGCCCGGATCTGGATGGCGGCATATTCACTTACGCCCGTGAAGGTTTTGGTGAGCTGATTGGCTTTTGTTCGGCCTGGGGCTACTGGCTGTGCGCGGTTATCGCCAACGTCTCTTATCTGGTTATCGTCTTTTCCGCCCTGAGTTTCTTTACCGACACGCCATCGTTGCGCCTGTTTGGCGATGGCAACACCTGGCAGTCGATTGTTGGCGCATCCGCACTATTGTGGATTGTGCATGCGCTGGTTCTGCGCGGCGTACAAACCGCGGCGAGTATCAATCTGGCAGCGACGCTGGCGAAACTGGTACCGCTCGGGCTGTTTATTGTGCTGGCGGCGCTGGCCTTTAACCTCGACAAATTCCGCCTTGATTTCAGCGGCATCGAGCTGGGCGTTCCAGTATGGGAACAGGTGAAAAACACCATGCTGATCACCCTGTGGGTATTTATTGGCGTCGAAGGCGCGGTTGTGGTTTCTGCCCGGGCGCGCAATAAGCACGATGTTGGCCGCGCCACACTGCTCGCCGTGCTGGCTGCGCTGACCGTCTACCTGCTGGTTACCCTGCTTTCGCTCGGCGTCGTCCCGCGCCCGGAACTGGCGGAAATGCGTAATCCGTCAATGGCCGGTCTGATGGTGAAACTGCTGGGAAGCTGGGGAGAAGTCATTATCGCGGCAGGTTTGATTGTCTCCGTCTGCGGCGCGTACCTGAGCTGGACGATTATGGCGGCGGAAGTGCCGTTGCTGGCCGCAACGCATAAAGCGTTTCCGAAGATCTTCGCACGGCAGAATAAAAACAATGCACCTGCTGCCTCGTTGTGGCTGACCAATATTAGCGTGCAGGTTTGTCTGGTGCTGATTTGGCTCACCGGTTCGGATTACAACACGCTGCTGACCATCGCGTCAGAGATGATTCTGGTGCCCTATTTCCTTGTCGGCGCATTCCTGTGGAAGATCGCGCAGCGTCCTTTGCACCAGGCGGTGGCGATTGGCGCTTGCCTGTATGGCTTGTGGCTGCTGTACGCATCCGGTCCGATGCATTTATTGCTGTCGGTGGTGCTCTACGCACCGGGACTGCTGGTGTTTATGTACGCCCGTCGCACACATGAGATGACGGAAATGCTCAAACAGCATGAAAAAGCGCTGATTGGTGCCTTGTTAATCGCCGCCGTTCCCGCCACCTGGATGCTGATGCGCTAATGCAGACGGCTCCAGCAATAAATTAACAACCAGGCGCTGAGGCTCCAGCAAATAACCGCACAGCCCAGCGCCGGCCAGACCCGCATCAAACCGGTGAAATACCAGAGCGACAGTAAATAGATAAAATAGGGAATAATCGCCCACATGCCGAACACGATCGTGGTGCGCAGCGCTTCAACGCCACGCTCGGTGGCGACAATATAGTGCGCAATCAGCGCGAAAGTCGGAAATAACGGGATTAACCCGGCGATATAGTAATTTTTTGTTTTGGCCAGCAGACCAATCAACACCACCACCAGCGCCCCGATAGCCGCTTTAATCACCAACCCCATGATTTTCCCTTTATCACTGCAACAACAACGACCTACAGCATAACGGAAGCCTCTTCGTTTAGAAAAGATTAATGGCAGCTTATAGCAAGGCGGTGTATGTTGACGTTTTTGAACAATCGCGATGGCTTATGAATAAGATCGTTTTTGTGGAAGATGACCCGGAAGTGGGCGCACTGATTGCCGCTTATCTGGGCAAACACGATATGGACGTCATTGTCGAACCCCGTGGCGATCGCGCCGAAGAGGTGATCGCCCGCGAAAAACCCGAACTGGTGCTGCTGGATATCATGCTGCCCGGGAAAGATGGCATGACCTTGTGCCGCGACCTGCGTAACCAGTGGAGCGGCCCGATTGTGCTGCTCACCTCGCTGGACAGTGATATGAACCACATTCTTTCACTGGAGATGGGCGCCAACGATTACATTCTGAAAACCACGCCGCCCGCCGTATTGCTGGCGCGTCTGCGTTTGCATTTGCGCCAGCGCAGTACTGTGAATACCGTCGCCGAACCCGCCACGCCCTCGCTGAAACAGCATAAGACAATCAGCTTCGGCACCTTGTCTATCGATCCGGTTAACCGCCAGGTGTTGCTGGCCGGGCAACAAGTCGCCCTCTCCACCGCCGATTTCGAATTGCTGTGGGAATTAGCGACCCATGCTGGGCAGATTATGGACCGCGATGCGCTGCTGAAAAACTTACGTGGTGTAAGCTACGATGGCATGGATCGCAGCGTTGATGTGGCGATTTCCCGTCTGCGTAAAAAATTGCTCGACAGCGCAACGGAACCCTACCGTATTAAAACCGTGCGCAACAAAGGCTATCTGTTTGCCCCGCATGCGTGGGACAACTAAAACGCAAAACCAGGTGTCGCTATGAAAAAGCTGTTCGTCCAGTTTTACCTTTTGCTGTTCGTCTGCTTTCTGGTCATGACGATGCTGGTGGGTCTGGTTTATAAATTCACCGCCGAGCGCGCTGGCCGCCAGTCCCTTGACGACCTGATGAAAAGCTCGCTGTACCTGATGCGTAGCGAGCTGCGCGAGATCCCGCCCAATCAATGGGCCAGAACCCTGAAGGAGCTGGATCTCAATCTGTCGTTTAATCTGCGCATTGAGCCAATGAGCAAATACACGCTGGAACCACGTCCGGCGCAACGGCTGCGCGAAGGCGATATCGTGGCGCTTGATTCGGAATACACCTTTATCCAGCGTATTCCCCGCAGCCATTATGTTTTGGCGGTCGGCCCGGTGCCGTATCTCTTTTTCCTGCATGAAACGCGGCTGCTGGATATGGGATTGATGGCGCTAATTGCTATCTCTCTCGCCTTCCCGGTATTTATCTGGATGCGCCCGCACTGGCAGGAGATGTTGCGGCTTGAATCGGCAGCACAACGCTTCGGCGAGGGGCATTTAGAGGAGCGCATTCATTTTGACAGTGCCTCGAGTTTTGAGCGGCTCGGCATCGCCTTTAACCAGATGGCGGACAATATCAATGCGCTGATTGCCAGTAAAAAGCACCTTATAGACGGCATAGCCCACGAACTGCGCACGCCGCTGGTCAGGCTGCGTTACCGGCTGGAGATGAGCGAAAACCTCAGCGAAACCGAGCATGCGGCGTTAAATCGCGATATCGGGCAACTGGAAGCGCTGATTGAAGAGTTGCTGACTTACGCCCGTCTCGATCGCCCGCAGACCGAACTGAAACTCACCTCCCCGGATCTACCGGCGTGGTTCAGCAGTTACCTTGACGATGCGCGCAGCATGAACCCGCAGCACACCTTTTTGCTGGCAACAACGCCGGGTGAAGATTATGGCGCGCTGGATATGCGTCTGATGGAGCGCGTTCTGGATAATCTGGTGAATAACGCCCTGCGTTACAGCCAGCAAACGATAAAAGTCACCTTACAACGCGAAGGTTCACAAGCCTGCATGATCGTTGAAGATGATGGCCCCGGTATTGCGCCCGAAGAGCGCGAACGCGTGTTTGAGCCCTTTGTTCGCCTCGATCCCAGCCGCGACCGCGCGACCGGCGGCTGCGGGTTAGGGCTGGCGATTGTGCATTCCATCGCGCAGGCTTTCGGCGGCGAAGTCAGTTGCGCGCAGAGCGAGCTGGGCGGCGCGAAATTTTCTTTCCACTGGCCAATTTACCACCACATTGTTTTGCCCTCCTGACCATTAACCGTACAGTGGCCTGCTCCCGGCGACTGTGCTATAAATATAAGTATGTTGTAACTAATGGAGTAAACAATGGCTGCCTTAGATTTGATCGAACGCCTTAACACCACCTTCCGGCAGCTGGAACAGGAACTGGCTGCGCTAAAAACCGAGTTAGCAGAGTGCCGGTTAATGGCCGCGCGCGTATTTAGCCTGCCGGATATCCCCAAAGGCGCGGAACACAACCCGCTTACCGCGATCCATGTCGAACAACATCTTGGTCAGCAGGCGGCAGCGCTTGCCCTCAATCATTTCACCCATTTATTTATTCAGCAGCAGTCGGAAAACCGCAGCAGCAAAGCCGCTGTGCGGCTGCCGGGCGTTATCTGCTACCAGGCAAATGAGGCCACGCTTAGCGCGCTGGCTGAACGCATCAGCACCGTGAACGCGCTGAAATCAACCTTTGAACGGATAGTCACTCAGGAATCGGGGCTGGCCCCTGCGGCCCGGTTTGAATGGGTTCACCGCCATCTGCCGGGGCTTATCACCTTAAATGCTTACCGGACACTGACGGCCATTCGCGCACCGGCAACCATCCGTTTTGGCTGGGCGAATAAGCATATTATTAAAAACCTGACCCGCGATGAGGTACTGGCGCAACTGGAAAAAAGCCTGAAATCCCCGCGCGCCGTTTCTGCATGGACGCGAGAAGAGTGGCTGGGACGTATTGAACAGGAGTACAACGATATCGCCGCCCTGCCAACACAGGCGCGGCTGAAAATCAAACGTCCGGTGAAAGTGCAGCCCATTGCCCGCGTCTGGTATGCCGGTTCACAAAAGCAGGTGCAATATGCCTGTCCGACACCGCTTATCACGCTGATTTCAGAAGAGAATGGAGGAACCGTTCCGGATATTGGCGAGCTGCTGGATTACAACGCGGAAACTATTCAACACCGCTATAAACCGCAGGCGCAGCCGCTGACGCTGATCATCCCGCGGCTGCACCTGTATCTGGCGGGTTAAGCCTGTTTCAAACTGCCAACCATCGATTCCGGACGCACCCAGCTGTCAAACTCGGCTTCCGTCAGGTAGCCGAGCGCCAGCGCAGAAGCTTTTAGCGTCAGCCCCTCTTTATGCGCTTTTTTGGCAATTTCCGCCGCCTTGTCATAGCCGATATGGGTATTCAGTGCGGTCACCAGCATCAAAGACTCATTTAGCAGTTGATCAATACGCTCGCGGTTGGGTTCAATCCCCACGGCGCAATGCTCGTTAAAGCTCTCCATGCCGTCCGCCAGCAGACGCACCGATTGCAGGAAATTATGGATAACCATCGGGCGGAAAACGTTCAGCTCAAAGTTGCCGGATGCGCCACCAATATTCACCGCCACATCATTGCCCAGCACCTGGCAGCATAGCATGGTCATCGCTTCGCACTGTGTGGGGTTAACTTTACCCGGCATGATCGAGCTACCCGGTTCGTTTTCCGGGATAGCGATTTCGCCGATACCACACCGCGGGCCAGAGGCGAGCCAGCGCACATCGTTAGCGATTTTCATTAATGAAGAGGCCAGCCCTTTCAGCGCGCCATGGGCATGCACCAGTGCATCGCAGGTCGCCAGCGCTTCAAATTTGTTGGGCGCGGTAATAAACGGTTGTCCGGTAAAACTGGCCAGCTCTTGCGCCACGCGCACGGCGTATTCCGGGTGCGTATTCAGCCCGGTGCCCACGGCGGTGCCGCCAAGCGCCAGTTCGCTCAGATGCGGCAAGCTTTGTTCGATATGTTTAAGGTTATGCTCAAGCATCGCCACCCAGCCGGAGATCTCCTGGCCCAGCGTCAGCGGCGTCGCGTCCTGCAAATGTGTACGGCCGATTTTGACAATACCGGCAAACGCGGTGGCTTTCTCATTAAGCGTCTTTTTCAGCACCTGTAGCTGCGGGATCAGTTGCTCACGCACGCCAATCACCGCCGCGACATGCATCGCTGTCGGGAAAACATCATTGGAACTCTGGCTTTTATTCACGTCGTCATTGGGATGGATCTTGCGTTCCATGCCGCGCACGCCGCCGAGGATTTCGCTGCCGCGATTGGCCAGCACCTCGTTCATGTTCATGTTGCTCTGCGTACCGGACCCGGTCTGCCAGATAGCGAGCGGAAACTCATCGGGATGTTGCCCGGCCAGCACTTCATCCGCCGCCGCGATGATCGCGCGCGCTTTCTCTTCGGGCAGTAACCCCAAATCCTGATTAACTTTCGCCGCCGCGCGTTTGGTCAGCGCCAGTGCGTGGATCAGTGAGACCGGCATTTTTTCCGTTGAGATACGAAAATGCTCAAGCGATCGCTGGGTTTGCGCTCCCCACAGTTTGTCTGCCGGGACGTCGATTGCGCCCATCGAATCTTTCTCACTGCGATGCGTTGCCATGACTCTCTCCTTGGTTACAAAGTGATATTGGGTTGCGACATTGCTCACCTGCAAACAAGTAAAAGTATTGATGCTTTTTATAATGTTGTTTACTGCTTTGTGCTTAAAAAAACCGCCCCGAAGGGCGGTCAATACTATTTAACGCAGCGGGCACACTGCTCGGATTGAATTTGCTGGAAGAAATCGTTGCCTTTGTCATCCACAAGGATAAACGCCGGGAAATCCTCCACTTCAATTTTCCAGATAGCTTCCATGCCGAGTTCCGGATAAGCGACACACTCAAGGCTTTTGATACTGTTCTGCGCAAGGATCGCCGCCGGGCCGCCAATGCTGCCGAGGTAGAAACCGCCATGCTTGTGACAGGCATCGGTCACCTGCTGGCTGCGGTTACCTTTCGCCAGCATGATCATGCTACCGCCCTGCGACTGCAGTTGATCGACATAAGAATCCATACGCCCGGCGGTGGTCGGCCCCAGCGAACCGGAGGCATAGCCTTCCGGCGTTTTTGCCGGGCCTGCGTAGTAAATCGGGTGATCTTTAATGTACTGCGGCAGATGTTCGCCGCTGTCCATCAGCTCTTTGAGCTTCGCGTGGGCGATATCCCGCGCAACGATAATCGTGCCGGTAAGCGACAAGCGCGTAGAGACCGGGTACTGCGAAAGCTGTTCGAGGATCGCTTTCATCGGGCGGTTAAGATCCACTTTCACGGCTTCGCCTTCACCGGCCTCGCGCAGCGCTTCCGGAATGTATTTGCCCGGATTCTGCTCTAAACGCTCCAGCCAGATGCCATCGCGGTTGATTTTACCTTTGATGTTGCGATCGGCTGAACAGGAAACGCCCATGCCAACCGGACAAGACGCACCGTGGCGCGGCAGGCGGATCACGCGAATATCATGCGCAAAATATTTGCCGCCAAACTGTGCGCCAAGACCGAGGTTCTGCGCTTCCAGCAGCAGTTCTTGCTCCAGTTGCACGTCGCGGAACGCCTGTCCATGTTCGTTACCTTCAGTTGGCAGCGCGTCATAATATTTGGTGGAGGCAAGTTTGACCGTTTTCAGAGTCGCTTCCGCCGACGTACCGCCAATCACAAACGCGACATGATACGGCGGGCAGGCCGCTGTGCCGAGGGTGCGCATCTTCTCGACGAGGTAGTTTTTCAGCTTCGCCGGGGTGATCAGTGCCTTGGTTTCCTGAAACAGGTAGGTTTTATTCGCCGAACCGCCGCCTTTTGCGATGCAGAGGAATTTATACTCGTCGCCATCAACACTGTAGAGATCAATCTGCGCCGGCAGGTTGGTACCGGTATTCACCTCTTTGTACATATCCAGCGGGGCGTTTTGCGAATAGCGCAGGTTCTCTTCGGTGTAGGTGTTGTAAACACCGCGTGCCAGCGCCGCTTCATCCCCGCCACCGGTCCAGACGCGCTGTCCTTTCTTGCCCATAATAATCGCCGTGCCGGTGTCCTGGCAGGTCGGCAGAATGCCTTTAGCGGCAATGTCCGAGTTGCGCAGGAATTGCAGGGCGACATATTTGTCGTTTTCGCTGGCTTCAGGATCGGCAAGGATATCGGCGACCTGCTGCTGGTGCGCCGGGCGCAGTAAAAATGAGGCGTCGTGGAAAGCGTGTTGCGCCAGCAGGGTCAGCGCTTGCGGATCCACTTTCAGGATCTGCTGCCCTTCAAACTCAGCCACAGAAACATAGTCGCGGCTTAGCAGGTAGTATTCGGTGTCATCCTTTCCGAGCGGGAAAGGATCCTGATAATAAAAGGGTTTGTTCGACATTGTTCTCTCACTTACGGCTGATCTGGTTATTGTTCAGGCAGTCAATCCATCTGCCTGTGTTAAAGCGAGTCGCCATATCCTACACAAGTTTTTAACAAAAACTGAGACTAGTACGACTTTTTACCCTCGCAGGTTACTTCCGTCGGCTTTGTTGCTTTAATAACGCCATAATTTCATTAATGAGAAAGGGCTTGATAATGCAAAAACTCATCAACTCCGTGCAGAACTATGCCTGGGGAAGTAAAACGGCATTAACGGATCTCTACGGCATCGCCAATCCTGACAATCTGCCGATGGCGGAACTGTGGATGGGCGCGCACCCGAAGAGCAGCTCAAAGGTGCAGGATGCCAGCGGCCAGACCCGTGCGCTGCGTGAGGTGATTGAACAGGACAAAACCCGTTTGCTGGGCAGCGCCGTCGCTAACCGTTTTGGCGAATTACCGTTCCTGTTTAAAGTGCTGTGCGCCGACCAGCCGCTGTCGATTCAGGTGCATCCCAACAAGAAAAACTCCGAAACAGGCTTTGCCAAAGAGAACGCCGCAGGCATTCCGCTGGACGCCGCAGAACGTAACTACAAAGATCCAAATCACAAGCCGGAACTGGTGTTTGCCCTGACGCCGTTCCTTGCGATGAACGCCTTTCGCGAGTTTTCCGACATTGTTTCCCTGCTGCAACCGGTGGCGGGCGCGCACCCGGCGATCGCCCATTTCCTGCAAGCGCCGGGCGCAGAGCGCCTGAGCGAGCTGTTTGCCGCGCTGCTCAATATGCAAGGCGAGGATAAATCCCGCGCGCTGGCGGTGCTGAAATCAGCGCTCGGCAATCACTCCGGCGAACCGTGGCAGACCATTCGTCTGATTAGCGAGTTCTACCCGGATGACAGCGGCCTCTTCTCTCCGCTGCTGCTGAATGTGGTGAAACTGAACCCAGGCGAAGCAATGTTTCTGTTTGCCGAAACGCCGCATGCCTATCTGCAGGGTGTGGCGCTGGAAGTGATGGCGAACTCTGACAACGTATTGCGCGCCGGGCTGACGCCGAAATATATCGACATTCCGGAACTGGTGGCGAACGTAAAATTCACGCCAAAACCGGCGAATGAGCTGCTGACGCAACCGACGCAGCACGGCGCGGAGCTGGATTTCCCTATCCCGGTAGACGACTTTGCCTTCTCGCTGCACGATCTCAGCACCAGCGAAACCCAGCTGGCGCAGCAAAGCGCGGCCATTGTCTTCTGCGTCGAAGGCGAGGCGGTGCTCAGCAAAGCGAGCCAGCAATTAGTGCTCAAGGCAGGTGAATCAGCGTTTATCGCCGCCAACGAATCACCTGTTGGCGTAAGCGGCACCGGTCGCGTAGCGCGAGTATTTAATAAGTGAGAGTAAGTTACTGAACTTTTTAGCAAGGATTGCTAAGCTTGAAGGCACATCACTCGACATCCAGGCGGCGTTAACCGCCTGGTTTCTTTTTTAGGGATAAATACTATGAAAAAAACGTGGGTTGCCGCGGGGATTATCGTCGCGCTCGGTATCGTCTGGACGGGCGGAGCCTGGTACACTGGCAAACAACTTGAAGGTCGTCTGGCGGAGATGGTCAGCCAGGCGAACGCACAAATTAAGCGCAACGCGCCGGAGGCCAATATTGAGATCTCTGCGCAGGATTACCAGCGCGGCCTCTTTTCCAGCCAGTTAACGTTAAACATTAAACCGCTCGCCGGTAGCACCAATACCTGGCTGAAGCCGGGGCAAGCCATTGTTCTGCACGAGACGGTCGATCATGGACCCTTCCCGCTGGCGCAGCTTAAAACCTTTAGCCTGACGCCTGCGATGGCTTCCGTGCATACGCAACTGGTCAATAACGAAGTGACAAAAGGGCTGTTTGATATCGCCAAAGGCCAGGCGCCCTTCTCCGCCGACACCCGCATTGGCTACAGCGGCGATACCCGCACGGATGTCGTGCTGAGCCCGCTGAATTCAGAAAAAGATGGCGACAAAGTTGCCTTCAGCGGCGGCCATTTCCGCTTCAGCGCAGACAGTAAAGGTAACGCGTTGTCGCTGAGCGGCGAAGCCGAAAGCGGCCTGGTGGATACGGTAAATGAATATGGGCAGAAAGTGCAGCTGTCGTTCAATAACCTGAAAACCGACGGCTCCAGCGAAATGTCCAGCTTTGATGAGCGTACCGGCAACCAGAAGATGAGCCTCGATAAGCTCGCGATCTCTATTGAAAATAAAGAGATGGCGCTGCTCGAAGGCATGAACTTAACCGCCAAATCGGACGTTGCGGACGACAAAAAGAGCCTTAACAGCCAACTGGATTACTCCCTGAACAGCCTGAAGGTGCAGGGTCAGGATCTCGGCAGCGGAAAACTGACGCTGAAAGTGGGTCAGATTGACGGCAAAGCCTGGCATCAGGCCAGCGAGCAGTACGACGCGCAAATCCGGGCCTTAATGGCGCAACCGGATATCGCGCAGAACCCGGAACTCTACCAGCAGAAAGCCACTGAAGCGTTCCTTAGTATTGTTCCGCTGTTGCTGAAAGGCGAGCCGGTATTGACCATTGCGCCGCTAAGCTGGAAGAACGCCAAAGGCGAAGCGTCGTTTAATATGTCCCTGTTCCTGAAAGATCCGTCAACCGCAACCGGCACGTCGCAAACGCTGGCCGATCAGGTTGACCGCTCGGTGAAATCCCTCGACAGCAAGCTGACGATCCCGCTGGATATGGCCACCGAAATGATGACTCAGGTGGCGAAACTTGAAGGTTATCAGCAAGAGGACGCGGCGAAACTGGCAAGCCAGCAGGTGAAAGGCCTGGCGGCGATGGGCCAGATGTTCCGCATCACCACCGTGGAAAACAACAGCATCCTCACCAGCCTGCAATATGCTAACGGCCAGGTGACGCTGAATGGCGAAAAAATGCCGCTCGAGCAGTTTGTCGGGATGTTTGGTATGCCAGGGCTGCAGCCTGCCCAGCCGGACGACGCGACACCGCCCGTTCCGGCGGTACCGCAGCAGTAATTTTCCAGCCCCTTTCGAGGGGCTTTTTATTTTCTTTTGGGCCACCTTGCCGGAATCCGAAAACGGCAACCCCGTTACCGGCTCGCGCTTTTTGCGCGACAAAAACTGATAAAACCGTCTGCGCTCTGCGCATCCGCCAGAGCATTCTTTTTTCGTGAGGAGAGGTTATGGCGGGGAAAACCGCGCAAAAAGCGAACCTGTGGGCATTTTTCCAGCAGCTCGGTAAAACCTTTATGCTGCCCGTCGCGCTGCTGTCGTTTTGCGGCATCATGCTCGGCATTGGCAGCTCGCTCAGCAGCCGCGATGTGATAACACTGCTGCCGGTGTTGGGCCATCCGCTGCTGCAGGCCATTTTTATCTGGATGAACAAAATTGGCTCATTCGCGTTCAGTTTCCTGCCCGTGATGTTCTGCATCGCTATTCCGCTTGGACTGGCGCGTGAAGATAAAGGCGTGGCGGCTTTTTCCGGTTTTGTCGGCTATGCGGTGATGAACCTGGCGGTGAATTTCTGGCTTACCGCGCAGGGCATATTGCCCACTACCGATGCATCACTGCTCAAAGCACATAACGTGCAGAATGTGCTCGGCATCCAGTCCATTGATACCGGGATCCTCGGCGCGGTGATTGCCGGGATTATTATCTGGCGTTTACATGAACGCTTTCATACCCTGCGCCTGCCGGACGCGCTGGCTTTTTTCGGCGGGACGCGCTCGGTGCCGATTGTCACCAGCGTCGTGATGGGCGTTGTAGGGCTTGCGATCCCGCTGGTCTGGCCGTGGTTTGCCATGGCGATTAGCGGCCTGGGGCACATTATCGATCGCGCCGGAGATTTCGGGCCGATGATTTTCGGCACTGGCGAACGCCTGCTGCTGCCCTTTGGTCTGCAACATATTCTGGTGGCGTTGATCCGTTTTACGGAAGCTGGTGGAACAATGGAGGTCTGTGGACATAGCGTCAGCGGTGCATTGACCATTTTCCAGGCGCAGCTTAACTGCCCGCAAACGCACGGTTTCGCCGAAAGCGCGACCCGTTTTCTCTCGCAAGGCAAGATGCCCGCGTTCCTGGGCGGCTTACCCGGCGCGGCGCTGGCGATGTACCACTGCGCGCGGCCCGAAAACCGCCATAAAATAAAAGGGTTGATGATTTCCGGCGTGATTGCCTGCGTGGTGGGCGGCACTACCGAACCGATCGAATTTCTGTTCCTGTTTGTCGCCCCGGTGCTCTATTTAATTCATGCCGTGCTCACCGGGCTGGGCTTTACCGTGATGGCCGTGCTCGGCGTGACGATCGGCAACACGGATGGCAATGTGATTGATTTCATTGTCTTCGGCGTGCTGCACGGCATGGCGACGAAGTGGTATCTGGTGCCGCTGGTGGCCGCCATCTGGTTTGTCGTTTACTACGCCTTATTCCGTTTCGCGATCACCCATTTCGACCTGAAAACACCGGGGCGCGACAACGCTGTAGCGGAAAGCGCGGCCTCTGCAACGCAGGGCGTGACGGGCAAATCCGGTTATGACGTTCCTGCCCTGCTTACTGCGCTTGGCGGGGCGGATAACGTCGCAACGCTGGATAACTGCATCACCCGCTTACGCCTGTCGGTCAAGGAGATGGATAACGTTAATGTTGACGCCCTCAAGGCCAACCGCGCGATTGGCGTTATCAAAGTGAATGAACATGATTTGCAGGTGGTGATTGGGCCGCAAGTGCAGTCAGTAAAAGATGAAATGGCGCAGCTTATCAATGCGCAACGGTTTGGCACCCCGGTGGAGGCGGAATAATAAAATGACCACGGATACCTTCGATTTCTCCACTCCGGTTGACCGCCTCGGCACCTGGTGTACGCAGTGGGATTATGTCGCCGATCGCTTTGGGCGTGCGGATTTGCTTCCTTTCACCATTTCCGATATGGATTTTGCCACCGCGCCGTGCGTAATTAACGCGCTACAACAGCGGCTTACGCATGGCGTACTGGGTTACAGCCGCTGGAAAAACGAGGCGTTTCTGGGGGCTATTTCGCACTGGATGACCAGCCGCTTTAATACACAGATCGATGCTGACAGCATTGTTTATGGTCCGTCGGTTATCTGGATGATTGCCGAAATGATCCGCCAGTGGTCACAGCCGGGCGATGGCATCGTGGTTCATACCCCGGCGTATGACGCGTTTTATAAAGCCATTCAGGGGAATCAGAGGCAGTTGCTGGCCGTGCCGCTACAACACAACAATGCAGGCTGGTTTTGCGATATGGCGCAGCTCGACGCCGCGCTGGCAAGGCCGGAGAGTAAAATCCTGCTGCTGTGCAGCCCGCAAAACCCGACAGGCAAAGTATGGACTCGCCATGAACTGGAAACCATGGCGGCGCTGTGTGAACGCCATAACGTGAAAGTGATAAGCGATGAAATTCATATGGATATGGTCTGGAGCAGCCAACCGCACATCCCCTGGTGCGCTGTCGCTCGCGGGCCGTGGGCGCTGTTTAGTTCGGCATCGAAAAGCTTTAACATTCCCGCACTGACCGGCGCGTGGGGGCTTATTGATGATGCGTCGTCGCGCAATGGCTGGCTGGAGGCGCTGAAAAACAGCAACGGCCTCTCCTCGCCGGCGGTGCTGTCGGTCGTCGCCCATATCGCCGCTTACCGCGACGGCGCGCCGTGGCTGGATGCGCTTCGTACTTACCTGCGCGCCAATCTGGTTTATCTGGCAGAGCGTCTGAATAACGCCTTTCCTGTGCTGAACTGGCAAGTACCGGAATCCACCTATCTGGCATGGATAGATTTGCGCCCGTTAGGGATTGATGATTCCGCACTGCAAAAAGCGCTGATCGAGGAGCAAAAGGTGGCCATCATGCGCGGCGATACTTACGGCGCGGAAGGACGAGGGTTTGTGCGTCTGAATGTCGGTTGCCCACGGGTGAAACTCGAACAAGGTGTGAAGGGATTAATCGCGGCATTAGCGTCGCTTTATTAAACCAGATTTGCGCAACCCGCCCTCCGGGTTGCGCAAGATAGCTTTTTACCGCCTTTTGTCTCTATAATGGCGAGCACTTTCTTAAAATAAGAGTGCGACCATGATTGATCCCAACCTGCCGTTAACTGATATTCATCGCCATCTCGACGGAAACATCCGTGCACAAACCATTCTGGATCTTGGCCGCCAGTACAATCTGCCCCTGCCTGCACAAACCCTTGAAGCACTGCGTCCGCACGTTCAGGTCACCTCTAATGAACCGGATTTGGTCAGCTTCCTTGCGAAACTCGACTGGGGTGTCAAAGTGCTGGCGTCACTGGATGCCTGTCGCCGTGTCGCTTACGAAAACATGCAGGACGCGGCGCAGAACGGGTTGCACTACGTTGAACTGCGCTTTTCGCCAGGTTATATGGCGATGACCCACAACCTGCCGGTCGCGGGCGTTGTCGAAGCGGTGATTGCCGGCGTGCGCGAAGGGAGCCGTGATTTCAATGTGCAGGTGCGCTTAATCGGCATTATGAGCCGTACCTTCGGCGAGGCCGCGTGTTTGCAGGAACTCGACGCGCTGCTGGCGCACCGCGACGGCATTACCGCGCTGGATCTGGCCGGTGATGAGCTGGGTTTCCCTGGTAGTCTTTTCCTTTCGCATTTTAACCGTGCGCGCGATGCGGGCTGGCAGATTACTGTTCATGCGGGTGAAGCCGCCGGTCCGGAAAGCATCTGGCAGGCGATTCGTGAACTCGGTGCCGTACGAATTGGCCACGGCGTGAAGGCGATCGAAGATGCCGCGCTGATGGATTTTCTCGCCGAACAACGCATCGGTATTGAATCCTGTCTGACGTCGAATATTCAGACCAGTACCGTGCCCTCCCTCGCCCGTCATCCGCTGAAAACCTTCCTTGAGCATGGCATTCTGGCGAGCATCAATACCGACGACCCGGCAGTGCAAGGTGTCGAAATTGGTCATGAATACCAGGTTGCGGCCCCGGCCGCCGGGCTGAGTCGCGAACAGATTCGCCAGGCGCAGATTAACGGGCTGGAGATGGCTTTTCTCAGCGCGGCGGAAAAACAAGCGCTGCGCGATAGCGTTGCGAAGGCGTAAGAAGAAAGAAGAAAACCGCTCACGACAATGCGTGAGCGGTGATTTTCAGGTCAGACTCAGCGTAGAACGATGTTTTGCAGATTCAATGCCCAGCTCAATCAGCTCCATTATCTGGATCGCCTGGCTGGCCGGAACCGGGTTTTCCCCCACGCCGTTAAGCGCGTCGCGAATGGCCGCGTAATAAGCCGGGTAGTTGCCCGGTAGCGTCAGCCAGTTCTCTTCCTTACGCTCTTCGCCGTCAACGCGGGTTAATACGCCGTCGCGCATGTCATAACCCCAGTCGGCCTGCGGCAACCGCGCACCACTTTTCAGGCACTCCTCCTGCGGATCCAGACCATATTTCACGTAACTGCCGCGCGAACCATGCACGATATAGCGGGCCGATTCTGCGGCCGCCAGCATAGTGCCATGCAGCACAACGCGCCGCTGCGGGTAGGCAAGCACCGCGTGAAAATAGTCTGTGGATTGCGCGCCAGGGCGTAACTGCGCCAGATCTACCGTCATCGATACCGGTAAGCCGAAAAGGTTAACCGCCTGATCGAGCAAATGCGGCGCCAAATCATACCAGATGCCGCTGCCAGGCCCGCCTTGCTCGCGCCAGCGGTTACGTACCTGCGGGCGGAAACGGTCAAAATGCGACTCGAAATAGGCGACTTCGCCCAGCGCACCGTCGGCCAGCAAGGCTTTCAGCGTCAGAAAGTCACTGTCCCAGCGGCGGTTATGGAACACCGACAATACACGCCCGAGACTGCGCGCCAGCGCGTCGAGCTCACGCGCTTGTGACAGTGTCACCGTAAAGGGTTTATCCACCACCACATGTTTGCCCGCTTCCAGCGCCGCTTTGGCCAGCGGGAAATGGGTATCGTTCGGCGTGGGGATGACAATCAGGTCAATCGAGGGATCGTTAAACAGATGCTTCGGCTCAGAGACAACCGGCACGGCTGGCCAATCCGCTTTTACTTTCGCTTCGTCGCTGCTGGAAATCGCGGCCAGTTCCATTCCCGCCGTTCCGGCAATCAACGGCGCATGAAATGTTTTGCTGGCGTAGCCATAACCTATTAATCCGACACGGATATTATCGCTCATAGAGGGGCCTCTCCTTATTGGAACGTCTATTTCACACCATCTGCCAGGTGGCGACAACCGCTTCAGCAACCCATTAGCGAAACGAATGAATTTACCGCGCTCAGCCCTGGTTTCTGCCTAAAAAATCTGCTTAAATCTGCAACCGGGCGTCGATTTTTATCGACAGCCGCAGACAAAAGTAAACATCAGGGAGTAGTAAAAGTATGGCCGGAATTTTCAATCGGATTATTGAATTAATGGGCTGGGTGGTGCTCGGCGTATCGACCATTCTTTTGGTTTTTGCCAGCCATATCGATAATTATCAGCCCCCTGAACAGAGCGTCGCGGCACAAAAGAAATAATTGCCGCCGTAAAACGCGCAAAGTGCAATTAAGCGTCATATGCTTATTGCCAGCCATGACGAAGGGCGTTAATCTTCACAGCCGGGCGCTGTTCTGGTGCCTGGTTTCACCTGAAAAGAAAACTCTTAATTTAGTGGCAGACCATTCCTGTGCTATTTACGCCCGGGTAATAATGTTTATTATTCGTACAAAATTAGCCCGCGTATATTTTCTGCCTCTTTCTTATTATATGGACACCCCTCGACATGACCGTTCAGGACTATTTATTAAAATTCCGCAAAATCAGTTCGCTTGAAAGTCTGGAAAAATTGTTTGATCACCTCAACTATACGCTGACCGACAGCGGTGAAATTATCAACATGTACCGCGCAGCCGATCATCGCCGGGCTGAACTGGTTTCTGGCGGCCGCCTGTTTGACATTGGGTGCGTTCCGCGCTCGGTATGGCGCTACGTGCAGTAACGCCGCTGGCATTCGTTGTGTAATGCTTTATACTCCTCGCCCGGCGAAACCATTCAGAGCATTAATGCCTTAACAGAGGAATACGCATGACAACGACTCCCGCAGAAAGAATCGGAGGCTGGTTACTCGGCCCTCTGGCCTGGTTGCTGGTCACGTTATTAAGCACCTCGTTGGCATTATTGCTGTATGCCACTGCCTTAATGACACCCCAGTCGGTAACGGCGCTGGGCGCACAACCGCTGAAACAAACCATACTGTGGTTCGTCTCTTTCGCCTTCGCGATCGCCATCTGGTATTACACTTTCTGGCTGGTTATCGCCTTTTTTAAACGCCGCCGCAGCGTGCCGAAGCACTATATTATCTGGCTTTTGGTCTGCGTATTGCTCTCCGTGAAAGCCTTTGCCTTCGCTCCTGTCACCGATGAACTGGCACTGCGTCAGTTACTCTTTCCGCTGCTTGCCGCCGCGTTGATGGTGCCCTATTTCAAGCGCTCAAGCCGCGTGAAAAGGACCTTTGTTAATCCGTAATAACCTTACAGTTATCCTGTTGTCGCCCGGTACTGTTTGACCGATAATAGGCGGCTTTTTTTATTTCAGGCCACATAATGACAGACTATCTGCTGCTATTTATCGGAACGGTACTGGTCAACAACTTCGTGCTGGTGAAGTTTCTTGGCTTGTGTCCGTTTATGGGCGTTTCCAAAAAACTGGAAAGCGCAATGGGCATGGGGCTGGCGACCACCTTCGTGATGACGATGGCGTCTATCTGTGCCTGGCTCATCGATACATGGGTGCTGATCCCGCTGGATTTAGTCTATCTGCGCACGCTGGCGTTTATCCTGATTATCGCCGTGGTGGTGCAGTTCACCGAAATGGTGGTGCGCAAAACCAGCCCGGCGCTCTATCGACTGCTGGGTATCTTCCTGCCGCTTATCACTACTAACTGCGCGGTGCTCGGCGTGGCCCTGCTCAATATCAACCTTGGGCACAACTTCATGCAGTCGGCGTTGTATGGCTTCGCCGCCGCCGTAGGGTTCTCACTGGTGATGGTGTTGTTCGCCGCGATTCGCGAACGTCTTGCCGTTGCCGATGTGCCCGCCCCCTTTCGCGGCAATGCGATTGCGTTAATCACTGCGGGCTTAATGTCTCTGGCCTTTATGGGCTTTAGTGGTCTGGTGAAACTGTAATATGAGTGCGATTTCCATAGCCGTTGCCGCACTGAGCGTGCTGGGGCTGCTGTTTGGCGTCATTCTGGGTTATGCCTCCCGCCGTTTTGCGGTTGAGGATGATCCGGTTGTTGAACGCGTTGATGAATTATTGCCGCAAAGCCAGTGCGGGCAGTGCGGCTACCCAGGCTGCCGCCCTTACGCTGAGGCGGTTGGTCTGCAGGGTGAAAAAATTAACCGCTGCGCCCCCGGCGGCGAAGCGGTGATGCTGAAAATCGCCGCGCTATTGAATGTCGATCCGCAACCCATTGATGGCGATGCCGCAGCGCTTGAGCCTGTGCGTATGCTGGCGGTAATCGATGAGAACAATTGCATTGGCTGCACAAAGTGCATTCAGGCTTGTCCGGTAGACGCCATTCTCGGCGCAACACGCGCCATGCATACGGTGATGAGCGATCTGTGCACCGGCTGTAATCTTTGCGTGGATCCGTGCCCGACGCAGTGCATTGAATTGCGTCCTGTGGAAACGACCACCCATAGCTGGAAATGGGATTTGCAGTCCATTCCGGTGCGTAATATTCCTGTGGAACACCATGCTTAAGTTATTTTCCGCTTTCCGAAAAGAGAAACTGTGGGATTTTCACGGCGGCATTCATCCGCCTGAAATGAAAACCCAATCAAACGGTACGCCGCTGCGCCAAATGCCGCTGGCGAGCCGCTTTGTGCTCCCGTTAAAGCAGCATATTGGTGCCGAAGGCGAACTGTGCGTACGCGTCGGTGACAAGGTGTTGCGTGGCCAGCCGTTGACGCGCGGCCGTGGCCGTATGTTACCTGTTCATGCGCCGACGTCCGGCACCGTGGTCGCGATTGCGCCCCACTCCACCGCACACCCCTCTGCGCTGCCGGAGATGAGCATCATTATTGAAGCGGATGGCGAAGATCGCTGGATTGAGCGCGACGGCTGGGCGGATTATCGTTCGCATAGCCATGACGAGCTGATCGAGCGCATCCACCAGTTTGGCGTAGCCGGCCTTGGTGGCGCAGGCTTCCCGACCGGAGCAAAATTGCAAGGCGGCGGCGATAAAATCGAAACATTGATTATTAACGCTGCGGAATGCGAGCCCTACATCACCGCTGATGACCGCTTAATGCAGGATTGCGCGGCGCAGATTATGGAAGGTGTGCGGATTCTGGCGCACATCCTTAGACCGCGTCAGGTACTTATCGGTATTGAGGATAATAAACCGCAGGCGATCTCCATGATGCGTGCGGTGCTGGCGGACAGCCACGATATTCAGTTGAAAGTCATCCCAACGAAATACCCCTCCGGTGGTGCCAAACAGCTTACGCAGATCCTCACCGGCAAGCAGGTGCCGCACGGCGGACGTTCGTCGGATATCGGTATTCTGATGCAAAACGTGGGTACCGCCTATGCGGTTAAACGCGCGGTGATCGACGGCGAACCCTTAACGGAGCGCGTTGTTACGGTGACCGGCGAAGCGGTTAGCCGACCGGGCAATGTCTGGGCGCGCCTGGGAACACCGGTGCGCCATCTGCTCGATTTCGCCGGTTTCTGCCCTTCCGCTGAGCAACTGGTGATTATGGGCGGCCCGCTGATGGGCTTCACGCTGCCGTGGCTGGATGTGCCGGTAGTAAAAATTACCAACTGCCTGTTAGCACCTTCCGCCAGCGAGATGGGCGAGCCGCAGGAAGAAAAAGGCTGCATTCGCTGCAGCGCCTGCGCCGACGCCTGCCCGGCCGATTTGCTGCCTCAGCAACTCTACTGGTTCAGCAAAGGCCAGCAGCACGACAAAGCGACGGCGCATAACCTTTCCGATTGCATCGAATGTGGTGCCTGCGCGTGGGTATGCCCAAGTAATATTCCGCTGGTGCAATATTTCCGCCAGGAGAAGGCTGAGATTTACGCCATCGCCGAGGAAGAAAAACGCAACGCCGAAGCCAAAGCGCGCTTTGAAGCGCGCCAGGCACGTCTTGAGCGCGAAAAAATCGCCCGTCAGCAGCGTCATAAACAGGCTGCGGTTCAGCCTGCGGCTAAAGATCAGCAGGCGATTGATGCCGCGCTGGCGCGCGTGCGCGAAAAACAGACGACCGCTGCCCAGCCAGTTGTCATTCAGGCCGGTACCATGCCTGATAACAGCGAAGTGATTGCCGCGCGCGAAGCACGCAAAGCGCAGGCACGCGCCCGCCAGGCAGAAAAAGCGCAGCAGGTGGAAAACAGTGCCGCCACCGGCGAAACAGCCGATCCGCGCAAAGCCGCCGTTGAAGCAGCGATTGCCCGCGCCAAAACGCGTAAGCTCGCCCAGAGCCAGCCAGCAGAATCGACCGCAAACGCTGAGCAACCACAGGTGGACGCCGGACAGTCACCGGCTGAATCTGCACCGGTCGATCCGCGCAAAGCTGCCGTTGAAGCGGCGATTGCCCGCGCCAAAGCGCGTAAGCTCGCGCAGAGCCAGCCAGCAGAATCGACCGCAAACGCTGAGCAACCTCAGGTGGACGCCGGACAGTCACCGGCTGAATCTGCACCGGTCGATCCGCGCAAAGCTGCCGTTGAAGCGGCGATTGCCCGCGCCAAAGCGCGCAAATCAGAACAACTACAAGCCGCCACGCAAACTGATGAGGTCTCGTCTTTTGCGCAGGCCGCCAATGACGACCCGCGCAAAGCCGCCGTCGCCGCAGCCATCGCCCGTGTTCAGGCGAAGAAGGCCGCACAGCAAGCCGTTAACGAGGATTAAATGGTTTTCAGAATCGCAAGCTCCCCTTACACCCATAACCAGCGCCAGACCTCACGTATTATGCTGCTGGTGACGCTCGCGGCCGTGCCGGGCATTGCTGCGCAATTGTGGTTTTTCGGTTGGGGGACGCTGATACAGCTCATTCTCGCCATTATCAGCGCACTGGCTGCCGAAGCGCTGGTACTGAAATTACGCAAGCAGAACGTTAGCGCGATCCTGGCGGACAACTCTGCCCTGTTAACCGGTCTGCTGCTGGCTATCAGTATTCCCTCTTTCGCCCCGTGGTGGATGGTGGTGCTTGGCACCGTGTTCGCAGTAGTTATCGCCAAGCAGCTTTACGGCGGTTTAGGCCACAACCCGTTTAACCCGGCAATGATTGGCTATGTGGTGCTGTTAATCTCCTTCCCGGTGCAGATGACCAGCTGGCTGCCGCCGTATGAAATCGCACGCACCGTTCCCGGCTTTATCGATGCGTTACAGGTTATTTTCACCGGTCACACTGCCGCTGGCGCAAATATGGAAACGCTGCGCATTGGTATCGATGGCATCAGCCAGGCGACGCCGCTCGACACCTTTAAAACTTCATTGCATGCCGGACACAGCGTCGAGCAGATCCTGCGCTCCCCTATCTATAGCGGCGTGCTGGCTGGTGCGGGCTGGCAGTGGGTCAACCTCGGCTATCTGGCAGGTGGTCTGTTCCTGCTGTGGCAAAAAACTATTCGCTGGCATATCCCGGTAAGCTTCCTGCTGACTCTGGCGATTTGCGCCACACTCGGCTGGGTTTTCGCCCCGCAGTCGCTGGCTGCGCCGCAATTGCATCTGTTCTCTGGCGCGACCATGCTCGGTGCGTTTTTCATTCTGACCGATCCGGTTACCGCCTCGACCACCAACAAAGGCCGGCTGATTTTTGGCGCGCTGGCAGGCGTGCTGGTGTGGCTTATCCGCAGTTTTGGCGGCTACCCGGATGGCGTGGCCTTTGCCGTATTACTGGCAAATATTACCGTGCCGTTGATTGATTACTACACGCGTCCGCGCGTGTACGGGCATCGTTAAGGAGCCGCCATGCTAAAGACAATGCGTAAACATGGCGTGACGCTGGCGCTGTTCGCCGCGGGTTCTACCGGGCTGACCGCCGCTATAGACCAAATGACCAAAACAACGATTGCCGACCAGGCCGCGCTGCAACAAAAAGCGCTGTTTGATCAGGTGATCCCGGGCGACAGCTATAATAACTCGCTGCAACAGAGCTGTTTTCTGGTCAGCGATCCGGCGCTTGGCAAAGGACAACACCATGTGTGGATCGCCAAAAAAGATGACAAGCCGGTTGCTGCTGTCCTTGAAGCGACCGCACCGGACGGTTACTCAGGCGCCATCCAGCTGCTTGTCGGCGCAGATTTCAGCGGCACGGTGCTGGGTGTGCGGGTGACGGAGCACCATGAAACCCCGGGTCTCGGCGATAAGATTGAGCTGCGAATTTCTGACTGGATCACCCACTTCGCCGGGAAGCGGATTGACGGCGCGGCCGATAGCCACTTTGCGGTGAAAAAAGATGGCGGTGATTTTGATCAGTTTACCGGTGCGACCATTACGCCGCGCGCGGTCGTTAACGCGGTGAAACGGACCGGCCTGTACGCGATGACACTACCGGAACAGCTTTCCCGTTTACCGGGTTGTGGAGAGTAAGCGATGAGCGAAGTGAAAGAGGTTATTGTTCAGGGACTGTGGAAAAACAACTCTGCCCTGGTACAGCTACTGGGTATGTGTCCGCTGCTGGCGGTCACGTCCACTGCCACCAACGCGCTGGGTCTGGGGCTGGCGACAACGCTTGTACTCACCCTGACCAACCTGTTTATCTCGCTCCTGCGCCGCTGGACGCCGGATGAGATCCGCATCCCTATCTACGTGATGATCATCGCCTCGGTGGTCAGCGCGGTACAAATGCTGATCAACGCTTATGCGTTCGGGCTTTACCAGTCACTGGGCATTTTTATTCCGCTGATCGTCACCAACTGTATTGTGGTGGGGCGTGCTGAAGCGTTTGCGGCCAAAAAAGGCCCGGCACTTTCAGCACTCGATGGTTTCTCTATTGGTATGGGTGCAACCTGCGCCATGTTCGTCCTGGGTTCCTTGCGCGAGATCCTCGGTAACGGTACGCTGTTTGATGGCGCGGATGGCCTGTTAGGCGGCTGGGCGAAGGCGCTGCGCATAGAAGTGTTCCACACCGATTCCCCGTTCCTGCTGGCGATGTTGCCGCCGGGCGCGTTTATTGGCCTCGGCATGATGCTGGCGGTGAAATACCTTATCGATCAGAAAATGAAAAAACGCCGTGAAGCGGCGGCGACTGCGGAAAACGACAGCACTCAGGCCGCGCCCGGGAAGGCATAATGAATAAAGCAAAACGACTGGAAATTTTAACCCGCTTACGGGAAAACAACCCGCACCCGACTACCGAGCTGAATTTCACCTCGCCGTTTGAGTTGCTGATCGCCGTACTGCTCTCCGCGCAGGCCACCGATGTCAGCGTCAATAAAGCGACAGCCCTGCTCTACCCGGTGGCAAACACGCCCAAAGCGATGCTGGAGCTGGGCGTTGAGGGCGTGAAGCAGTACATCAAAACCATCGGCTTGTTTAACAGCAAAGCGGAGAATGTCATCAAGACCTGCCGTATTTTGCTGGAAAAACACAATGGCGAAGTGCCGGAAGACAGAGCCGCGCTGGAAGCGCTGCCGGGCGTCGGGCGCAAAACCGCCAATGTGGTACTTAACACCGCGTTTGGCTGGCCAACCATCGCCGTGGATACGCATATTTTTCGCGTCTCTAACCGCACACGTTTCGCGCCGGGTAAAAACGTTGAGGAAGTGGAAGAGAAGCTTTTGAAAGTGGTACCCGCTGAATTTAAAGTCGATTGCCACCACTGGCTGATCCTGCACGGGCGATACACCTGCATCGCCCGTAAGCCGCGCTGCGGCTCCTGCATTATCGAAGATCTGTGCGAGTACGACAGTAAAGTCGATAGTTAACGTCGTCAGAACGGGCGCAGCACCGCCAGCAGAATTATCACCACCACAGCGACAAGAGTAATGGTGGTTGCATTACGCAAAGCGCCCATCCCCTTCACCGCTTCACCTGCCGCGATGCGACGCAGCGTGGCAGAGAGAAAACCGTGCAGGCCTGAAAGCAGCAACACTACCACCACCTTGATTATCAGCCACAGATGCGGCATTTGACCGTGCGCAACCACCATTACCGCACCAGCAACCCACAGCAGCACCATTGCAGGCGTGGTGATTTTCCGGCTCCAGCGCCGGACATCGCCCGCCAATGCGACACGCGCGGTGTTATCTGCTTGTGTGGCGCACCAGCCGGCAACAACCGCCATAACCAGCATTCCGCCTATCCAGACGATGGCCGCCGCGATATGTAACGCGTTGAGCCATGGATGAAAGTTCATAGTTTGACTCCAGTGTAATAAAGATTGCGGCAAGTCTGACAGACTCATTGTCTGCTGTCATGGATTAACACCCTGATAAGTGCGGGCACTCTCCACTTTTCGGCGGTTAGTTATACTCACTTTACCAGGTTTCCTGTGCATCCTGGTTCGCTACAGATGCAATAGTGCGGCGTACTGTCCCTTCTGTGGAACCAGTCAATCCGCAATGTGCATCGTTGAATGTTTGTTCGATTTTTATCTCTGCCGCAATCGACTAACCCGTCGGTTACCAGGCAACAAGAGGAACTTATGCAAACCACAACGTTTACCAAAACCCCGTCGGTCACGGTGCTGGATAACCGTGGACTGGCGGTACGCGACATCGTTTATCACCGTCATCCGGAAACGCCGGACACCACCGATGAGCGTATCATCCGCCATCAGTTTGATGCGCGCGGTTTACCGTCACAGAGCGTCGACCCGCGTCTGTATGCCGCCGGGCTGGCGAACTTTGAATTTACCTGCGACCTGAACGGCGCGCCGCTGCGCACGCAGAGCGCGGATGCCGGAACCACGGTTGCCCTGAATGACGCCTCCGGGCGGGCATTTTTTCAGGTCAGCAATATTGGCTCAGGGAATGACCGAAGTGCTGCCGTCACCCGCACCTTTCAGTATGAAGAGGCAAACCTGCCGGGGCGGTTGCTCAGCATTACCGAGCAGGTTGCCGGCGACAGCGCGCGCGTCACGGAGCGTTTTGTCCGGGGCGGTCATTCCGCAGATGAACAGAGCCACAATCTTGCCGGCCAGCTTGTCAGCCACTACGACCCGGCAGGTTTGCTTTCGACGGGCAGTGTTTCTCTTGGCGGCGTACCGCTTTCTGTCACCCGCCAGTTACTACCGGACGATGCCGAAGCCGACTGGCAGGGTTCGGATGCTTCCGCGTGGAACGACCTGCTGGCGGGCGAAACTTACACCACAACCAGCACAGTGGATGCCGCCGGGAATGTCCTGACCACCACGGATGCCAGAGGTAATATCCAGCGCGTGGCCTATGACGTGGCGGGTCTGCTGAAAGGCAGCTGGCTGACGGTGAATGGCGGTTCCGAGCAGATTATCGTGAAATCCCTGACCTGGTCCGCCGCCGGGCAGAAGCTGCGCGAGGAGCACGGCAACGGCGTGGTGACCACATATTCGTACGAAGCGGAAACCCAGCGGCTGGTCGGTATTAAAACGGAACGTATGACACCGGCAAAAGTGCTGCAGGACCTGCGCTACGAGTATGACCCGGTGGGCAATGTGCTGGTGATTACCAGCGATGCCGAGGAGACGCGTTTCTGGCGCAATCAGGAAGTGGTTCCCGAAAATCACTACGCCTACGACAGCCTGTACCAGCTGGTCAGTGCCAGCGGGCGCGAAATGGCCGGTGCGGTACAGCAGAGCAGCAACCTTCCGGCGTATTCCTCTTTTGATGACGCCACGTACACAAACTACACCCGCATCTACACCTACGATAACGCCGGTAATCTGACACAAATCCGGCACAGCGCCCCGGCGTCCGGCAACAACTACACCACCAGTATCACCGTATCCGACCGCAGTAACCGCGCAGTAATCAGCACACTCACCGAAAATCCGGCCGATGTCGACGCGCTGTTCACTGCCGGCGGTCAGCAGCAACAGCTTTTACCGGGGCAGAGCCTGCTGTGGACAGCACGCCAGGAGCTGCAGCAGGTCACGCCCGTCACCCGCAGTGGTGCAGCGGACGACCGCGAAACCTACCGCTACGACGCCAGCAGCCAGCGCATCGTGAAAATCACCTCGCAGCTGACCGGCAACAGCACGCAGACCAGACGGGTGGTTTACCTGCCGGGTCTGGAGCTGCGCAGCAGCGCAGCCGAAGAATTACAGGTGATAACCGTCGGCGTGGCCGGACGCGCGCAGGTGCGGGTGCTGCACTGGGAAAGCGGGCAGCCTGCCGGGATAAGCAACGACCAGATTCGTTACAGCTACGACAACCTGACCGGCAGCAGCAGTCTGGAAGTGGACAGCAGTGGCGAACTCATCAGCCTGGAAGAGTATTACCCGTTCGGCGGCACGGCGTTATTCGCCGCGCGCAGCCAGCTGGAGGCGGATTACAAAACGATTCGTTATTCCGGCAAGGAGCAGGACGCCACCGGGCTCTATTACTACGGCTACCGCTATTATCAGCCGTGGGCGGGACGGTGGCTCTCGGCAGATCCGGCAGGGACGGTGGACGGGCTGAATCTTTTTAAAATGGTCAGGAATAACCCCGTTCGCTATCTGGATAATAATGGTCTGCAACCGTATGAAAATGATGCGAGCATAATCGGCAATATTTTAAGTGAAAGATTCGATGAGGGAATGACGAAGCCAGGACAACAAACGTGGGCCATTTCCACAGAAGCACCTTTTGAAAGTTTGCAAAAAGTGGTGACAGATTTAGTTTCCGTGCGACAAGAACCCGTTTTTATGATGATAGATATGCAGCGATTACAAACAGCTAATACTGGGGTTAAGGCGTTATTTAATAAAAAAGGAAAAATAAGAACTAACCCTGAAACAGAACGAAGGCATATTGAAATAATAAATTTTGCCAAAGAAAAGCAATTGCCAATGATCGACGTTAATTATTTATTTAGCGCGATGAAAGGTTTACCAAAAGGTGAAAGTGTCGAAAGCCTAACTAATAAAGTGAAGACTTACAGTAAACTTCGAACGCCCATGGAATCAATGGTTGGTTCATGGAGAATGTTAAAGAAAACAGAGAGTTTATTTGCCCCTGGAATGGATATTCCAGCGGAAGATGTATCAAGAGCTAATGATGCTGGCAGGATAATGACGACCACTCAATTTTTAGCGAAATTCGCCGATAATCCGATAATTTTGATGGGACAACTTGAGGATGTTTGTGTCCGCATGACCGCGATGGACTTATTAAGAATGGGGAAAACTGTGTTGATTAGCCAGGATTTAGTTGTTGATGAGAAAGATCAAAATAATATCAGTGGTATTACCACAGCGAAGGCTGGGTATTGGGATTACCCGGCACAACGTACATCACCAAGTTCGGAATATAAAGGGAGGTTAATTTTATTTACTCAAAAAACAACTGCAAAAAGTCGGGTCTCTGTGATGAAAAAATAATGTACGTTCACCAGCGAATATATTTCGCCGGGACCACTGTTATTTTCAGCAGATGCTACGCATGTAAGCGCTGATAATGTTCAATAAACGCCGCAATGGAGTAACTGTGATTATAGTCGGATTGCAGGTGCAGCCTCAGCGACCAGGATTTTCGCCGTGCCACTTCCGCAAGCCGCGCGGACTATAGCTAATCGGCAAGGAACGGATCATTATCACCCTGATCGATAAGTGTTGGGATCGCGTCAGTTTCGTTGCTTTCCAACCGTAGCACAGGCACCCGCACCGGTGATAAACCGGAGGGCGACTGTACCTGAAATACCGTGTGCTTTTGCTGGGGCGTCTCCCGGTAGATGGGCGCGCTTTAGAGGGTGGATTTCAGGAATATTCAACCGTGCAAGGAACGTCTTCCGCTCCCGGGCGACTTCGCTGGCTCATTAGTTCTGCTGTCGGAATGGCTGCAAAAAAAGCAGCCATTCCGTTTCGATAAAGTGCGACAGATTTCCGCGGCCCCTTCTCCGATAAAAGTGTGCGTCTCTGGCATGAGCAACGCGTGTGCAAGTAGCAACGTCCGGGATTGAAACTTCCTACACTTAACCCATTTGAGTACCATTTCAGATTATTCAGCGAACTAATCCCCCGGCCTGTTTTTTTTGCGTTGTTTATAATTTAAGCAGTAACTTCCCTCTCCCGGAGCACGCTGTGACGACTTCCCTCTATGTTAAAACCCCGACCGTAGTGGTGCTGAATAATCGTGGTCTGGCGGTGCGTGACATCGTTTATCACCGCCATCCCGACACCCTGGACACTACCGACGAGCGCATCATCCGCCATCAGTTTGATGCGCGCGGTTTGCCGTCACAAAGTGCCGACCCGCGTCTGTATGCCGCCGGGCGGACGAATTTCAGTTATGTCCCCGACCTGAACGGCACGCCGCTGCGTACGCAAAGTGCCGATGCCGGAACCACGGTTGCCCTGAATGACGCCTCCGGGCGGGCGTTTTTGCAGGTCAGCAATATTGGTTCAGAGAATGACCGCAGCGCTGCCGTTACCCGCACTTTTCAGTATGAAGCGGCAAGCCTGCCGGGGCGGTTGCTCGGCATTACCGAGCAGGTTGCCGGCGACAGCGCGCGCGTCACGGAGCGGTTCGCCCGGGGCGGTCATTCCGCAGATGAACAGAGCCATAATCTTGCCGGTCAGCTGGTCAGCCACTACGACCCGGCTGGTTTGCTTTCCACGACCAGCATTTCCCTGAACGGCGTGCCGCTTGCCGTCACCCGCCAGTTACTGCCGGACGATGCCGACGCAGACTGGCAGGGCGCGGATGCTTCCGCGTGGAACGACCTGCTGGCGGGCGAAACTTACACCACGCTGAGTACAGTGGACGCGGCCGGAAATGTACTCACCACCACCGATGCGAAAGGCAATATCCAGCGCGTGGCCTATGACGTGGCGGGGCTGCTGAAAGGCAGCTGGCTGACGGTGAATGGCGGTTCCGAGCAGGTAATTGTGAAATCCCTGACCTGGTCCGCCGCCGGGCAGAAGCTGCGCGAGGAGCACGGCAACGGCGTGGTGACCACATATTCGTACGAAGCGGAAACCCAGCGGCTGGTTGGCATTAAAACGGAACGAGTCTCCGCCACAAAAGTGCTGCAGGACCTGCGCTACGAATACGACCCGGTGGGCAATGTGCTGGTGATTACTAATGATGCCGAGGAGACGCGTTTCTGGCGCAATCAGGAAGTCGTTCCCGAAAATCACTACGCCTACGACAGCCTGTACCAGCTGGTCAGTGCCAGCGGGCGTGAAATGGCCAGTGCGGTACAGCAGAACAGCACACTGCCTGATTACACCTCCTTCGATAACGCCACATACACAAACTACACCCGCACTTACACCTACGATAACGCCGGTAATCTGACGAAAATTCAGCACAGCGCGCCCGCATCCGGCAATAACTACACGACATCAGTTACAGTCAGCGACCGCAGTAACCGCGCAGTACTCAGCACGTTTACGGGAAACCCGGCGGATGTGGAGGCGCTGTTCACTGCCGGTGGTCAGCAGAAAGAGCTTTTACCGGGGCAGAGCCTGCTGTGGACGGCGCGCCAGGAGCTGCAGCAGGTCACACCCGTCACCCGCGACGGCGCAGCCGACGACAGCGAACGTTACCGCTACGACGCCAGCAGCCAGCGCATCGTCAAAATCACCTCGCAGCTGACCGGCAACAGCACGCAGACCAGACGGGTGGTTTACCTGCCGGGTCTGGAACTGCGCAGCAGCGCCACAGAGGAATTACAGGTGATAACCGTCGGCGTGGCCGGACGTGCCCAGGTGCGGGTGCTGCACTGGGAAAGCGGGCAGCCCGCCGGTATCAGCAATGACGCGGTGCGCTACAGCTACGACAACCTGACCGGCAGCAGCAGTCTGGAAGTGGACGCCAGCGGCGAGCTTATCAGCCAGGAGGAGTATTACCCGTTCGGCGGCACGGCGTTGTTTGCCGCGCGCAGCCAGCTGGAGGCGGATTACAAGACCATCCGCTATTCAGGTAAAGAGCAGGACGCCACCGGGCTTTATTACTACGGCTACCGCTATTATCAGCCGTGGGCGGGGCGGTGGCTGAGCGCGGATCCGGCGGGTGGCATTGACGGGCTCAATCTGTTTCGCATGGTGCGCAATAACCCTGTGGCATTAGATGATCCCGACGGGCTCGCGCCACGGGTCGCCTTTTTGAAGGGGAAAAGGTTGATGGAAACCGTTGATTATATTGCGAGTAAACAGTTTGGTACCCTGGAAGAGGTTCTCGCTCACCTCAAATTTATGCGACTCAATAATTATGATGAGGAGCGCATCTATACCCACTTCAAGCATTCGCGACAATATACCGGTGCCCCTGCGTCCACTCAGACCTTCAGCTACCCTGATTTATCCCCTAAAGATCAAGATGCGCTGGACTACATTGCAAACCGGGAAAATTTCTCTCACCTGTTTGTCGAATACAGCGGTGACGAAGGTTTCAGCATCGAGTCGAAAAGTTTGAAAACAGAAAATATTTTCACCAATAAGTTTCTGAAAGACGTGTGGGTATTTGCCCACAACTTCCGGGTGGAACCAGAACCCTATTTCGCGACACATATTGCGCAATATCAATACAAAGTAGCGGCTGAGAACAGCGGTTTTTTAGGCGAGATGCCAAAGAAAATCATCAGGAAAAGCGTGATAAATGAGCAAACACTGAACGAAACAGAAGGATTAACCGGAAAAATCCTGTTTGAGGCGTTTTTTCAGCGAACACCAAATGGTAAATCCACCGCCCGCATACTCGATGCTTTCAATCTCATCGCTACCGGGGTAACACGCGAAGAATCGTCGGATGATGACGAAGGACCCTCATTTATCATTGATGTCGTTTATAAAAACAATGTGGTTCAGCAGGCCAGCGCAGTGCAACAGCCGGCGGGGATTGATAAAGCGATTCGCAAAAAAGGGATGGCGCGATTGTTGCCAGGATTCCTGCGCAGAGGAACACGAAGCGAGAAAAATACGCGAGGCATAAATTAAGCAGCAAAAAACGAGTTGAAAGCTTCACGGATCTAATCCATATAACCCGTCACCGGCTGCACGTTTTTTTTCGTGCAGCCAACACGCTGCACGCAGGATTTCGCTGATTTTTCGCCATTACGTTATGTGATAAAGGTCGCATCTCTACAAAAGAGCTAAAATGGCGAATGATTGCGCACAGATCGTGATATTGAGCAAATAATCGTCCACTTATGCGTATTTACTAAGTTTATTCCTTTTTTTAGAAGAAAAAAATCCAACTGACGGCAAATTCGGTCGCTATTGCTAACACAATGTTAAAAAAGAGATTAGCGATGTATAGCAAATGGTTGCAGTGCAAACTTTAATCATGTTTTACAAGAGATATGACCAGATTGACTACATAAACTAGCCCAATACACTACCATTTAGCCAAAATAGCAGAACATATGCCTTAATGTGCAATCTAACCCCCGGACTGTAGTAGAAAAATCCACTTTTATTTCAATGATGAAATTTAACTCTGAATAACAAATAAAAACACCGAGCATTGTAATGCCCTGGATCTATGTAACAGAATATGTCAAAAGACTTGCCTGAACGCGCTGGATAGTGAACATTAACCGCCGTTTTCCCCTCCCAATATAACTATAAGCGTGATGAACTCTGGTCATTGCGCGCTGAACACCCCCGTTAATATGGGATGTAAAAAAAGAGGTATATGTGTCAACTGCAAACAAACCAACGGAAAGCGTCAGCCTGAACGCTTTTAAGCAACCGAAAGCGTTTTATCTGATCTTCTCTATCGAGTTATGGGAACGTTTTGGTTACTACGGCCTGCAAGGGATTATGGCTGTTTACCTGGTGAAACAACTGGGTATGTCAGAAGCGGACTCTATTACACTGTTCTCCTCCTTCAGCGCACTGGTTTATGGCCTGGTTGCCATCGGTGGCTGGCTGGGTGACAAAGTACTGGGCACCAAACGCGTAATCATGCTGGGCGCGATCGTGCTGGCCATCGGTTATGCGCTGGTAGCGTGGTCCGGTCATGATGCGAGCATTGTGTACATGGGCATGGCGGCAATTGCCGTGGGTAATGGTCTGTTTAAAGCCAACCCGTCATCCCTGCTCTCCACCTGCTATGCGAAAGACGACCCGCGTCTGGATGGTGCATTTACCATGTACTACATGTCCGTTAACGTCGGTTCGTTCTTCTCCATGCTGGCAACCCCGTGGCTGGCTGCGAAGTTCGGCTGGAGCACTGCGTTTGGTCTGAGCGTGGTGGGTCTGCTGATCACTATCGTTAACTTCGCCTTCTGCAAACGTTGGGTGAAAAACCACGGTTCTAAACCCGATTTCGAACCGCTGCGCGTTGGCTATCTGCTGGCAACCATTGTCGGCATCGTGGCGCTGATTGCTATCGCCACCTGGCTGCTGCACAACCAGGGCATCGCGCGTATGGTGCTGGGCGTTGTGGCGCTGGGTATTATCTGCATCTTCGCCAAAGAGACTTTCGCACTGAAAGGTGCAGCGCGTCGTAAAATGATCGTCGCCTTTATTTTGATGGTACAAGCGATTGTCTTCTTCGTGCTCTACAGCCAGATGCCGACATCGCTGAACTTCTTTGCTATCCGTAACGTTGAGCACACGCTGTTCGGTATCGCTTTCGAACCTGAGCAGTATCAGGCGCTGAACCCGTTCTGGATCATCATTGGTAGCCCGATTCTGGCCGCTATCTATAACAAAATGGGTGATACGCTGCCGATGCCGCACAAATTCGCTATCGGTATGGTGCTGTGCTCCGGCGCGTTCCTGGTGCTGCCGCTGGGCACGAAATTCGCATCTGATGCGGGTATCGTTTCCGTAAGCTGGCTGATCGCAAGCTATGGTCTGCAAAGTATCGGTGAACTGATGATCTCTGGTCTCGGTCTGGCGATGGTTGCGCAACTGGTGCCGCAGCGTCTGATGGGATTCATTATGGGAAGCTGGTTCCTGACCACGGCTGGCGCGAACATTATCGCCGGCTATGTGGCTAATCAGATGGCGATCCCGGAAAACGTGACCGATCCGCTGATGTCACTGAATATCTATGGCACCGTGTTCCTGCAAATTGGTATCGCAACAGCGATTATCGCTTTGCTGATGATCGTCACTGCACCGAAGCTGAACCGCATGACGCAGAGCGAAGATACCACTCGCGACACGTCGGAAACCGCTACGGCATAATCGCCGCGGGGAACTCGAATTATTCAGCCGCTAACGCAAGTTAGCGGCTTTTTTTTATTCTGCCGCGTAATAACCTATGCCGGAAATCAGCCATAAGGAAAAGATAATGAAACTGTTTTACAAGCCGGGCGCCTGCTCTCTCGCCTCACATATTGCTCTGCGTGAGAGCGGTAAAGATGTGGATCTGGTAAGTGTTGATTTGATGAAAAAACGCCTGGAAAACGGCGATGACTTTTTTGCCATCAACCCGAAAGGACAAATCCCGGCGCTGCTGCTGAATGACAACACTCTGATTACCGAAGGCGTGGCGATTATGCAATACGTTGCTGACAGCGCGCCTGAGAGCCAGTTACTGGCACCTGTTGGCACCCTGCCGCGTTACAAAACGCTGGAGTGGCTGAACTTTATCGCAACCGAGCTGCATAAAGGCTTCACCCCGCTGTTTCGCCCGGATACACCAGAAGAGTACAAACCCACCGTACGCGCTTTGCTTGAGAAAAAATTGCACTACGTGAATGAATCCCTGAGCAATAACGCATGGATTAGCGGTGCGCACTTTACCATTGCCGACGGTTATCTGTTCACGGTTCTGCGCTGGGCGCGCGCGGTGAAATTGAATATGGAAGGTCTGTCGAATATTGATGCGTATATGGCGCGTGTTGCCGCTCGCCCTGCGGTGGCGACTGCAATGGCGGCAGAAGGTATTCAGTAGAATGTGAATGCCCGCGTACGCGCTGCTCAGCGGGCAACAATAAAGGCGGGGATCCCCGCCTTTTTTACAGCAATGTCGCGCTAAAAAGATGCTCAGGTTGCGCTATTCTGTCCTGCGCCGCGACCACCTGCAGTTCATACTCCTGCAAATCTTTGGTCGCCAGCATAATTTCATACACTGCCGCCGTTACGTGTTCGAGCGCTTCACGTACGCTCGCCCCCTGCAACAATTTCACCAGTAACAATCCGCTGGTCACATCGCCCACGCCGACAGGCTGACGTGCGCCAAAATCCACCAGCGGACGGCTAATGTGCCAGGCTTCACTGGACGTCACCAGTAACATTTCAAAGCGATCGGCGCTCAGTCCCGCGCGCGCCAGGTGTTTCACCAGCACGATTTGCGGCCCCTGCGCAATCAGCTCACGTGCCGCAGCCACTGCGTCCTCCACCGTGTGGACCGCATGCTCGCAGAGGATCTCCAGCTCAATCAGATTGGGCGCAATGATATCGCTGGCAGGCAAGGCGTGGCGGACATGAAACTCGGCAACCCCTGGCGCAACGATGCAGCCTTTCTCCGGATGCCCCATGACGGGATCGCAGAAATACTTCGCCTGCGGGTTGGCTGCTTTCACCTGGCGGACGATCCCAAGAATATGCTCTCCCTGCTCTGCCGAACCCAGATAACCACTCAGCACCGCGTCGCAGCGTTTCAGTTGGTCAATTGCCGCAATGCCCTGCACAATTTCGGTCAGATGGGCTGGCGGCATAACGCTGCCGGTCCATTTGCCGTACTGGGTATGGTTAGAAAACTGCACCGTGTTCAGCGGCCAGACGTTAGCGCCCAGGCGGCGCATCGGAAACTCGGCGGCACTATTCCCCGCATGACCAAAGACCACATGCGATTGAATGGCGAGGATATTCTTCATTGTTGGTAGCCTTGCAAAAGTGGAGCAATAAAAAGAAGGGAGTGATTTCTCACTCCCTTCGGCAGGTCTGTTTTTATTTCCAGCAGATCAAGCAGTAGTTTTTCTTACCGCGGCGCAACAGCGTGTAGCGGCCGAACAGGCGATCGCCATCAGTGAAGAAATACTCCGGATCGGATTGTTTTTCGCCGTTGATGGTAACAGCGTTAGACGCGATGGTTTTACGCGCCTGGCCGCGGGATGGCTGCAGCTCAGAGTCAACCAGCGCCTGCATCAGATCGGCACCTTTTTCCATCTCAACCATTGGTACGCCATCCTGCGCCAGCTGTTCAAAATCGGCTTCGCTCAAATCACTCAGCGTACCGTTGAACAGGCTTTCAGTGATGCGTTTAGCGGCGGTTAAACCCTCTTCGCCGTGAACCAGACGCGTCACCTGCTCAGCCAGCACATATTGCGCACGCGGCGCTTTACCGCTGTTTTTGTCTTCTTCTTCCAGCGCGTTAATTTCCGCGATGTCCATAAAGGTGAAGAACTTCAGGAAGCGGTAAACATCCGCATCGGCGGTATTGATCCAGAACTGGTAGAACTTATACGGACTCGTTTTCTTCGGATCGAGCCACACCGCGCCGCCTTCGGTTTTACCAAATTTGGTGCCATCGGCTTTAGTGATCAGCGGAACCGTCAGGCCAAACACCTGGTTTTGGTGCAGGCGGCGAGTCAGATCGATACCCGACGTGATATTGCCCCACTGGTCGGAGCCGCCAATTTGCAGCACGACATTATGCAGTTCGTTCAGGCAGGCAAAGTCGTAACCCTGCAACAGGTTGTAGGAAAACTCGGTGAACGAGATGCCGACATCATCGCGGTTCAGGCGCTGCTTGACCGCTTCTTTGTTAATCATCTGGTTAACAGAGAAGTGTTTGCCGATATCGCGCAGGAAGGTCAGCACGTTCATGCTGCCAAACCAGTCGTAGTTATTTGCAGCGATAGCGGAGTTGTCGCCACAGTCGAAATCGAGGAACGGTGCAACCTGTTTGCGGATTTTATCCACCCACTCCTGCACGGTGTCTTCAGTGTTCAGTTTACGCTCAGTGGCTTTAAAGCTCGGGTCGCCAATCAGACCGGTCGCGCCACCCACCAGCGCTACTGGCTTGTGGCCAGCCTGCTGGAAGCGTTTCAGGCATAACAATGGAACCAGATGCCCCAAATGCAAGCTGTCAGCGGTGGGATCGAAGCCGCAATAGAGCGCGATCGGGCCCTGCGCCAGTCGCTCTGCTAACGCTTCCTCATCCGTCACCTGAGCCACGAGGCCCCGCTCTTGCAATTGTTTAATCAAGTTACTGCTTGCCATCAAAATCTCCATGTATAAAACGGACTGCACCTTTGCCGGTACACGACTTTTCGCCAGATGCGAAAGGATACTTCATGGGGGGCAGATAGAATAAAGCGCCGGAACACGGAGTGCCAGCGCTTATAGCAACATTTTTCAGGGTTTACGGCGCGAGGCGGTCAATTTTCCACGCATCATTCTCGCGCTGGTATAAAAAACGGTCATGCAGGCGATTGGCACCGCCTTGCCAGAACTCCATCTGGTCAATACTGACGCGATAGCCGCCCCAGAAACTGGGTAACGGGATTTCGCCCTGCTGGAACTTTTGCTTCAGTTCAAGGAACTTGCTTTCCAGAATGCCGCGCGCGGAGATGCGGCTCGATTGTTTCGATACCCAGGCGCCGATTTGGCTGTCACGCGGGCGGCTGTGGAAATACTTCATCACTTCGAGCGTTGAAAGCCGCTCCGCTTTGCCGGTGACCATCACCTGGCGATCCAGCATATGCCATGGGAACAGCAGGCTGACAGCAGGGTTGTTTTCGATGTGATGCGCTTTACGGCTGCCAAGGTTGGTATAGAACACCAGCCCTTTTTCATCATAATGCTTGAGCAATACGATGCGCTGGTAAGGTTGGCCGTTCTCATCCACTGTCGCCACGACCATTGCAGTCGGGTCAACGAGTTGAGCTTCACAGGCCTGCCCCAGCCAACGTTCAAATAATGCCAACGGTTCGGCGGGAAGGTCGCCGCGACGCAGACCACCTTTGGTGTATTCACGGCGCAGATGCGCGATTTGCTGCAATTGATCGTTATCAGACATGGCGTTAGCGAAAGTAATCATCAGGTGGGGCTATTATGCGCCCCCCTGTGAAAATCTCAACGCTGCGGAATAAGCTGGCAATTATTCAGTACGATGCGATCGCGCTTGTAGACGGTCGCACTCTCACCCTTCGACCAGAAAACGTAGACGCCATCCGTGTAACGTGCGCCGGAGGCTGAAAGCCCTTGCTGTAAGGTCAGCAATTTATCATCCCAGACAAAACTCGCCTGCTGGCGGGTATTATTAATTTTCACGGTGAGCGGTTTTTCGTCGCACTGGTAAACCAGCGTATCGGTATGCATGCGTTCTACAAACTGATTGTAATAGCTGCATCCGGCAAGCAGTGCGGGCAGACAGGCGATGACTATTTTTTTCATAGAGTATTCCCGGGACGGTCCTGGTCACGGAGGGCGAAACGCCCTCCCTAAGCCTGGTCAGTCTAGCCCGGTTCAACTAAAGTGAAATGCGGTTAACTCTGATTCTGCCGCGGGTTAGCAGGGTAAATCGCGCCGAGCACCGAGGCAGCGGACGCGCCGGTGACTGAGGGCAGATTGCCAGGCAGTCCGGCCAGGGTCCGCCACGCAAGCCAGGCAAACGCCAGCGCTTCCATGTCGTCGCCGCTGATACCGGCTTCATCCGTGGTGGTGACTTCTGTACCTGGCAAAAGCCCCGCCAGACGCGCCATGACCAGCGGATTTCGACTCCCCCCACCGCAGACCAGCAGGCGTTCACAACCGCCACTGAGCAGCACCTGTTCGGAAATTGTCACCGCCGTCAGTTCAGCCAGCGTGGCCTGCACATCGCTGGCGCTTAACCCCGGGAAGTGCGCCAGGTGGCGTTCCAGCCAGCTGTAGTTAAAGTATTCACGACCGGTACTTTTCGGTGCAGGCGTGGCAAAGTAGGCATCGCTTAGCATGTTTTGCAGGAGCGGCAGCACCACTTTGCCTTCGCTCGCCCACTGCGCATCTTTGTCGTAGGGTTTGCCTTTTTGCCGCCAAATCCATGCGTCCATGAGCATGTTGCCAGGTCCGGTGTCATAGCCTCTGACCGGCTGGCCGGGGATCAGAAGCGATAAATTGGCGATGCCACCAATGTTGAGCACCATGCGCCGTTCTACCGGGTGCGCCAGCAGTGCATGGTGAAAGGCCGGCACCAGCGGCGCGCCCTGCCCGCCAAGCGCGATATCACGGCGGCGAAAATCACCGACCACCGTCACCCCCGTACGCGCCGCGATATGGTTATTGTCACCAATCTGCAAAGTATGCGGCGCAATGCCTGTCGGCTCATGCCAGACGGTTTGCCCGTGACAGCCAATCGCGACGATATCTTCCGGGTGGAGTTGCTCTCGGTCCATTAGCGCCAGCACCGCGTCGGCAAACAACTTGCCCAGTTGGGTATCCAGCCGCCCCAGTTGCGAAAGTGTAAGTTGCTGTCCCTGGCAAATGCCAAGAATCGCCTCTTTTAACGGCAGCGGAATCGGAAACGTCAGGCTCGCTTGCTGCGCGACCATGGTTTCATCGATTGCCGCCAGCACCACATCAACCCCATCCAGACTTGTTCCAGACATCACCCCAATGTAGCGACCCGATTTCATACGCCTTCCTTTAATGCATGACCGAAGGGCACCACTCCACCATAAAGCGGGGGTTAACGCCATCGGCTGCAAACACTTTTTAACAATCGGATGATTTTCCGTTAAGTGAAATTACGCCGGGCTGCGCTTATAATCGCTTCGTTTAAATCTGGTTAAACTCGCGTTGATTATTATTTTTGCCGGGATTTGGCAGAAGATATGACCTGGTATTGCTAAAATGCCATATAATTTAACCATGTCGGATGCCCGCAAGGGCGTTTCATGGTGAACAGGAGATTCATAAATGATGTTACGTGCACTGGCAGTTTCGCTGATTGGTTTTACTTTGGCTGGCTGCGTGAATAACGACACGCTTTCCGGTGATGTCTACTCTGCATCCGAAGCTAAACAGGTGCAGAATGTCACTTACGGCACCATTGTTAACGTCCGTCCGGTACAGATTCAGGGTGGCGACGAAAACAATGTTATCGGCGCGCTTGGCGGTGCAGTGCTGGGTGGTTTCCTTGGCAATACTGTTGGCGGCGGTACGGGACGTTCTCTCGCCACCGCAGCAGGCGCGGTAGCCGGTGGTGTTGCAGGGCAATCCGTCCAGGGGTCACTGAATAAAACGCAGGGTGTTGAGCTGGAAATTCGTAAAGATGATGGCAACACCATTATGGTCGTGCAGAAACAGGGCAACACCCGTTTCTCCGCAGGCCAGCGCGTCGTGATGGCAAGCAATGGTCGTCAGATTACCGTTTCCCCGCGTTAATTCCCGCATTAGGTGGTCACGCCAGTGGCCGCCCTTTCATATTGCCGATACTGAATGTTGATGTAAAAAAGCCTTGCGGATGCAAGGCTTTGCTGGTCAGTCTCTCGACTGAAGCTCATTGATGTTTTGTTCCAGTCGGGCAATCATTTTAATCAACTGATCGAGTTCTTCCGCAGAGATCCCGGAAAGTATTTCCCCCCGGGTTTTACGAATAACCGTCTCCATCTCTTCAATGATTGGGTCCGCTTTTTCTGTCAATTTGATCCGCTTTGCCCGGCGATCGTTGGCGCAGGTCTGGCGAGAAATAAGGCCTTTCTCTTCCAGTTGATCCAGCGTACGCACCAGCGAAGGCTGCTCAATGCCAATCGCTTTTGCCAGTTGAATTTGCGACTGATCGGGCGGCAGCTGATGAATATTATGCAGCGTTACCCAGTGAGTCTGCGTTAATTCCAGAGGTTTCAGGCGATGGTCAATCAAAGCGCGCCAGACGCGCACTAAGCGTGCCAGATCAGAACCTAATGGCGATTCCAATTTCATCTCCTTATAATTAGCTTGCTAAGTTATTATACTCATTTTAGAATAGTTTGCAGTATTTATATTGGTAAAACAAATGTATTGCGGTTCTCGCCGGGGCTTACGCTGAGATTCCACCTGCCTTAGCAACACGCAGTGGTTGGTACTTATCTAATGATAATCATCAATCTGGCGATCCGTTAGGTTGCACAGGACACAAAGTGTGAAGTTGAACTCAAGTTTCCCGAACTTACCCCTGCAAGATCTGATTTTTGGCGCATCGATCTATTTCCCTCCCGTATTTAAAGTGGTCATGCTGGGCTTTTTGTTCTGGCTTATTGCGCATCGCCTGTTGCGCGGGTGGATTTATGCGGGTGATATCTGGCACCCCATCCTGATGGATCTCTCCTTGTTTGTTATTGCGCTGAGCCTCGCCCTCGGCTTGCTAATTGTGTGGTAATTATGCGCCTGAAATCCCTGAAGTATTTTTCTACTCTCCTGGTGCTGGCTGTGGCGATTGTCGCGGCCTGGTGGATGTGGAACTTTTATATGCAGTCCCCCTGGACGCGTGACGGAAAGATCCGCGCTGAGCAGGTCAGTATCACACCGCAGGTCTCAGGCAGCATCAGCGAACTGAAGGTGAAAGATAATCAGTTGGTTAAAGCGGGCGATGTGCTGTTTCGTATTGACGATACGCCTTACCACATTGCCGTACTGAACGCCGAAGCCCAGTTGGCTCGTATGCAAACCGATCTGGCAAAAGCGAATAATGAAGCCAATCGCCGTCGCCATCTCTCACAAAACTACATCTCCGCAGAAGATCTCGATACTGCCAATATTAGTGTTAAAGCCGCGCAGGCAAGCGTTGCGGCAGCGCAGGCACAACTTGCGCAGGCACAATGGCAATTGGCGCAAACAGTAGTTAAGGCACCGGTAGACGGCTGGGTCACCAACCTTTCCACCCGTACTGGCAATTACGCTACCGCCGGGCAACCGGTTTTCGCGCTGGTCGATAGCCATTCGTTTTATGTGATGGGTTACTTTGAAGAGACCAAGTTGCGCCATATTCATGAAGGGGCAGCAGCGAAAATCGTGCTTTATAGTGGAGATGTTACGTTACAGGGTCACGTATCAAGTATTGGTCGCGCGATATATGACCAAAGCGTCGAGACTGACAGCGGGCTGGTTGCCGATATCAAACCGAACGTACCGTGGGTACGGCTGGCGCAGCGTGTGCCGGTACGTATTCAGTTTGATAACCTGCCCGCCGGGCTGACGCTGGTTTCCGGCACCACGTGCACCGTGGCGATTGGTGGTCAGTAATGAAATCGCCTGTCTGGCTCTGGCAAAATCTGCCATGGGTAAAAGCCACGGTCGGACAGTGGCGCTATGCGCTGCGCAACGGTATCGCGATGTGTCTGGCGCTCACGGTGGCTTATTATCTCGATCTCGATGAACCGTACTGGGCCATGACATCCGCAGCCGTTGTCAGCTTCCCCACCGTCGGCGGCGTGATCAGTAAAAGCCTTGGCCGTATTGCCGGGAGCCTGCTTGGAGCCAGCGCGGCACTGATCATCGCCGGTCAGACACTCAACGATCCGTGGCTGTTTCTGTTCGCCATGGCCACCTGGATTGGCTTTTGTACCTGGGCTTGCGCGCAGTTCACCAATAATGTCGCCTATGCCTTTCAACTGGCGGGTTATACCGCCGCGATTATCGCGTTCGCCATGGTCGATGTGACCGATATTACTGAGCTGTGGGACATTGCTCAGGCGCGCGTGTGCGAAGTGATCCTGGGCATTTTGTGCGGCGGCATGATGATGATGATCCTGCCCGGCAACGCGGACGGAACCACCCTGCTGTCAGCATTGAAAAAAATGCATGCCCGGTTGCTGGAGCATGCAAGCCTTCTGTGGCAGCCAGAAACCACAGATGCTATCCGCACCGCCCATGAGAGCGTTATCGGCCAGATCCTCACCACCAATTTGCTGCGCATTCAGGCGTTCTGGAGCCATTACCGTTTTCGGCGGCAAAACAGTTTGCTTACCTGGTTACTGCACCAACAGTTGCGCATGACCAGCGTGATCTCCAGCCTGCGCAGAATGCTGCTGAACTGGCCCGACGCGCCGGATAACTTGCGCCAGGTTCTTGAGCAACTGCTCTCCGAGCTTGCTCACCCGCGCGCGGATGCGCTTACCGTCGCACGGATTATCGCCCCGCTCGCGCCCGGAGAAAGCGACGATTACCGGCACCATGCATTCTGGCAGCGCTTACGCTACTTCTGCCGTTTATACCTCACCAGTAGTCGCTGGCTGGCGCGCGTGGAGAATGCTTCGCCAGTCAGCAGTTATACGCCGCCGCGAAGCCCGGGATTGATGCGTGATACGGATAATGCCGAAGCGCTATGGAGCGGCATTCGTACCTTTTGCGCGCTGAGTCTGGTCGGCGCATGGAGCATCAATACGCAGTGGGAATCGGGCTCGGCGGCGCTGACGCTGGCGGCTATCAGCTGTGTGCTTTACTCCGTCTCACCCGCGCCGTTTAACTCCCTGACACTGCTGTTGCGCACCTTAATTTTGCTGTCGCTGTTCAGCTTTATGGTGAAATTCGGCCTGATGGTGCAAATCAGCGAGCTGGCGGTGTTTCTGCTGTTTCTCTTCCCGCTGTTAACCACCCTGCAATTGTTGAAATTACAAATGCCAAAGCTGGCCGGGTTGTGGGGGCAGTTGATTGTTTTTATGGGCTCGTTTATCGCCGTGACCAATCCACCGGTTTATGACTTTGCGGACTTCTTAAATGACAACCTGGCGAAGATCTCAGGCGTCGCGCTGGCGTGGCTCGCGTTTGCCGTGTTACGTCCGGGCTCAGATGCCCGCAAAAGTCGGCGTCACATTCGCACGCTGCGCCGCAGTTTTGTCGATCAACTTAGCCGCGTGCCACAGCTGAGCGAGCATGAGTTTGAATCGGTGGTTTATCACCACATTAGCCAGTTAAGCCATAGCCAGGACGCGCAAGCGCGCCGCTGGCTGCTGCGCTGGGGGGTTGTGTTATTGAATTGCTCGCATGTTGTCTGGCAGCTACGCGACTGGGAAATCCGCTCGGATCCCCTCGCCAAAGTCCGCGAGTTATGCATTGTCTTATTGCGGGATGTGATGAGTGAGCGTGGCGTCCGGCAACGAACACTTTCTGCCACGCTGACCGAGCTGCAGCGGATTAGCGCGGTGCTGGGTAAACATCACCAGCCGGCCGCGCGGGAGCTGGCCTCGGTTGTCTGGCGCTTATATTGCGCGCTATCGCAGCTGGAGCAAGCCCCGGCAGTCGGAACGCTTACTTGATAACGCCGCAGGCGTAACGTGCGCCGCCACCGCCGAGCGGTTTCGGTTGATCGGACATATTATCGCCGCCCACGTGCACCATCAGCGCTTTGCCTTTCACATCCGCGAGTTTTTTCAGACGCGGCGCCACCACCGGGTCGGTCGCTTTACCGTCATTGTTGACCACCAGCACCGGCAGGTCGCCTAAATGTCCGGCGCCTTCTGGCCCTTCATGCTTGCCGGTATGCTGCGGATCGAGGTGTCCTCCTGCCGCTTCAGCAGCAGAGGCTTTCCCCTCTTTAATCGCAGGCTGGCAACTGCCTTTAGCATGGACGTGAAAACCATGCTCGCCGGGCGGCAGGGCTTTCAGATCGGGCGCAAATTCCAGCCCCTTATCGGTTTCGCTGATTTTTACACTACCAACCGACTGCCCAACGCCCTGCGCAGTGACCAGGTTCATTTCCACTTCTTCACTGGCGGCTTGCGCCCCGGCGCAAACCACGAGCGCCAGCACAGCCAGACTAAAACGCTTCATATGACCTCCTTCGGTCTGTTTTAACCCTGTAAGTTTAAACCAGGGTGGCAGATTTCACCGGGAGGTCATCTGCCCGCGTTATGGCACGTCGTAACCAAGCGCCGCTTTGCGAATACGGAACCACTGTTGGCGCGTCATCTGAAGGTTCAGTGCCCCCAGCGCCGAACGCACGCGCTCAATTTTACCCGAGCCAATAATGGGCAGCGGCGCAGACGGCAGACGCATCACCCAGGCATAGACCACCTGTTCGATGGTTTCGGCATTCAGTTCCTGCGCAACGCGCGCCAGTTCATCACGTAGCGGCTGGAACGCAGCATCGTTAAACAGACGCCCGCCGCCGAGACATGACCATGCCATCGGGCGGATGCGCAGCTGCTGCAGTTGATCCAGCGTACCATCCAGCAGTAGCGGCTGGTGAACCGGCGAGATCTCGACCTGGTTGGTCGCCAGCGTAAATGGCAGGCGTGACTGCAACAGAGAGAACTGAGCGGGTGTGAAGTTAGAAACGCCAAAGTGGCGCACTTTTCCGCTCTGATGCAAATGCAGAAATGCTTCCGCCACCTCATCGGCGTCCATCAACGGATCGGGACGGTGGATCAGTAACAAATCAAGGTGATCGGTGGCAAGATTCACCAGCGACTGTTCGGCACTGCGAATAATGTGGTCGCGTTCAGTAATGTAATGACCCAGCGCATGTTCCGGTTTCGCGGTGGTGGCGATGCCACATTTGCTGACAATCTCCATGCGGGCACGCAGACGCGGAGCGAGCTTGAGCGCTTCGCCAAATGCGGCCTCACACAGATAACCGCCGTAAATATCCGCGTGATCAACGGTAGTCACACCGAGATCAAGATGAGACTCAATGAAGCTAACCAGCTGCTGCGGGGACATGTTCCAGTCCATTAAACGCCAGTAGCCCATCACAAAACGGGAGAACTCCGGGCCTTGCGGCGCGAGGGCAATACGTTGAACCATAATGATTTCCTCGAAGGTAATTTGCCTTCGAGTATACGCATTTTGGCGACTAAAACAGTGAAGGTTGCTGAGGTTCTTCCGCAGAGGACGCTTTGTTTGCGCGCATTTTGCGCTGCAGGCGCTGGCGGCACAAACGCAGCACCTCCTGCTTTTGCGCATCGGTCATTTTTTGCCAGTTAAAACGCTCATCGCGGCTACGCATGCAGCCACGACAAAAACCGCGCTCATCCGACTGGCAAATACCGCGGCACGGGCTCTGGACGGGGAAAAACTCCAGTTGTTCTGGCACAGTCGTCTCCGGTAATACAGGCAGTTCCCTTTATTGAAGACTGCCTGTCGACAACGCGCAAGGCGAAAAACGCATTGTTCGCCACTTGCAACAGACCGATCGGTCTAGTAGAGTGGCGCGATGAGCAGAAATACCGAACATGACACGCGCGAACATTTACTGGCGACCGGCGAGCAGCTTTGCATGCATCGCGGGTTTACCGGTATGGGCCTGAGCGAATTACTGAAAACAGCGGAAGTGCCAAAAGGCTCTTTCTACCACTATTTTCGCTCTAAAGAGGCGTTCGGCGTGGCGTTGCTTGAGCGTCACTATGCCGCGTATCACCAGCGGCTGGCGGCCCATTTCGCCAGCGGGCCGGGAAACTACCGTGACAAGCTGCTGGCGTATTATCAGGAGACGCTCCGGCAGTTTAGCCAACAGGGAATTATTAGCGGTTGCCTGACGGTGAAACTGTCGGCGGAAGTGTGCGATCTGTCGGAAGACATGCGTTCAGCAATGGACAAAGGCGCGAGCGGCGTTATCGCCCTGCTCGCGGATACGCTGGAAAAAGGGCGTAACGATCGCAGCTTAACGTTTCAGGGCGAACCACTAACGCAGGCGCAAGTGTTGTACTCCCTGTGGTTAGGTGCCAATTTGCAGGCCAAAATTTCGCGAAGCGCCCTGCCGCTGGAAAGCGCGCTGGCGCATGCAAACAGCATCATTGCAACGCCTGTCTGAGAGCAGGCATTTTTATTTCACTTTTTACTAGTCGACCGGTCTATTCAGGAGTTGTTATGTCCAGTAAATTATTTACGCCGCTGAAAGTGGGCGCTATTACCGTTCCAAACCGCGTTTTTATGGCACCGTTGACGCGACTGCGCAGCATCGAGCCGGGTGATATTCCTACGCCGTTAATGGCGGAATATTATCGTCAGCGCGCCAGCTCCGGCCTGATTATCAGCGAAGCCACGCAAATCTCCGCGCAGGCGAAAGGCTATGCCGGCGCACCGGGTCTGCACAGCGCAGAACAAATTGCGGCATGGCAGAAAATCACCGATGCCGTGCATAGCGAAAACGGCCGTATCGCCGTACAGCTGTGGCACACCGGTCGTATCTCGCACAGCAGTCTGCAACCGGGTGGTGCCGCGCCGGTCGCACCGTCAGCCATCAACGCGGGAACGCGTACCTCTCTGCGTGATGCCAACGGCAACGCCACGCGTGAAGACACCTCCACGCCGCGCGCGCTGGAAACCGATGAGATCCCGGGTATCGTTAATGATTTCCGCCAGGCCGTTGCCAATGCGCGCGACGCCGGGTTTGATCTGGTTGAACTGCACTCGGCCCATGGTTACCTGTTGCACCAGTTCCTTTCACCGTCGGCGAACCAGCGTACCGACCAGTACGGCGGCAGCGTGGAAAATCGCGCGCGCCTGGTGCTGGAAGTGGTCGACGCGGTAAGCAAAGAGTGGGACGCAGAGCGCATTGGTATTCGCGTGTCTCCGATCGGTTCTTTCCAGAACATGGATAACGGCCCGAACGAAGAAGCCGATGCGTTATATCTGATCGAGGAACTGGGCAAGCGCGGTATTGCTTACCTGCATATGTCAGAGCCGGACTGGGCCGGCGGTGAACCGTACACCGACGCGTTCCGTGAAAAAGTGCGCGCACGTTTCCACGGCCCGATCATTGGTGCAGGTGCCTATACCCCGGAAAAAGCGGAACAGTTGATCGAGAAAGGTTTGATTGACGCGGTAGCCTTTGGTCGCGCCTATATCGCCAACCCGGACCTGGTAAAACGTCTGCAACTGAAAGCGGAACTGAACCCACAGCGCCCGGAAAGCTTCTATGGCGGCGGCGCGGAAGGTTACACCGACTACCCTTCTCTGTGATCCTCTGATTGTTCATTGATAGCGGCGGGTCTGCGCCGCTATACTAAAACTGTGTTTCTATTCGGAACGTTAACACATTCATACAAGAGGATATTATGCGCTTACTTCACACCATGCTGCGCGTCGGCAACCTGCAACGCTCCATCGAATTTTATACTAACGTGCTGGGCATGAAGCTGCTGCGTACCAGTGAAAACCCGGAATATAAATATTCGCTGGCTTTCGTTGGCTACGGCCCGGAAAGCGAAGAAGCGGTGATTGAACTGACCTACAACTGGGGCGTGGAAAGCTACGATCTGGGTAATGCTTACGGTCATATCGCGCTGAGCGTGGAAAACGCGGCGCAAGCTTGCGAAGCTATCCGCAACAACGGCGGTAATGTGACGCGTGAAGCGGGTCCGGTTAAAGGTGGAACCACGGTTATCGCCTTCGTTGAAGATCCGGACGGTTACAAAATCGAGCTGATCGAAGAGAAAGACGCCGGTAAAGGCCTGGGTAACTAATCCCCTCCGGGCGCGCTTTGCGCCCGCTGTTTTACATCCCTTCGTAAAATTTGCCATAATGCGCTGCCATTTTCCCGTATCAAGAGATCCTGATGTCCGATAACGCTCAACTGACTGGTCTGTGCGACCGTTTTCGCGGTTTTTACCCTGTGGTAATTGATGTTGAAACCGCCGGGTTTAACGCCAAAACCGACGCGCTGCTGGAGGTCGCCGCCATTACGCTGAAAATGGATGAACAAGGCTGGCTCATGCCCGACAGCACGCTGCATTTCCACGTTGAGCCTTTCGAAGGCGCGAACCTGCAACCCGAAGCGCTGGCCTTTAACGGCATTGATCCGGGCAATCCGCTGCGTGGCGCGGTGAGTGAGCATGACGCCCTGCATGCCATTTTTAAAATGGTGCGCAAAGGCATTAAAGATCAGGGTTGTAACCGCGCAATTATGGTGGCGCACAACGCGACGTTCGATCACAGTTTTATGATGGCCGCTGCGGAACGCGCTTCACTGAAACGCAACCCGTTCCACCCGTTTGTCACTTTCGATACCGCGTCTTTAAGCGGGCTGGCACTCGGGCAGACGGTGCTGTCAAAAGCGTGTGGCGCGGCGGGCATCGCGTTTGACGCCTCGCAGGCGCACTCCGCGCTATACGATACAGAGCAAACCGCCCTGCTATTTTGCGAAATCGTCAATCGCTGGAAGCGCCTTGGCGGCTGGCCGTTGCCTATCGCGGACGAAAATCAGGCATAAAAAAAGCGACCGTCAGGTCGCTTTTTTATTGGCAGAAATTACTCTGCGCTCGGCTCGTCTTTATGTTTTGCCGCCGCTTCTTTGATAAGCGTCTGCAATTCGCCGCGTTGATACATTTCAATCACGATATCGCAGCCGCCAACCAGTTCACCTTCAACCCACAGCTGCGGGAAGGTCGGCCAGTTAGCGTATTTCGGCAGTTCTGCGCGAATATCCGGGTTTTGCAGAATGTCTACATAGGCAAAACGTTCACCGCATGCAGAGAGCGCTTGTACCGCCTGGGCGGAGAAACCGCAGCTTGGCAGCTTCGGAGAGCCTTTCATATACAGCAGAATCGGGTTTTCAGCGATCTGGCGCTGGATTTTTTCAAGTGTTGTGCTCATTGTCATGCTTCCTTCAACTTCTTCTACGGCAGATGTTCGCCATTGTAACGGTTCATAGGGGCATCGGAAAATAACATTTTGTTCACCGTTCATGATTTTATCGTCTGTCGGCAAAAGTTGCCTTAAGAATATGACTTAACTCAACTCGCCATCCCGCTTGCTGCCTAACTCTTGAGCACATAGAAACGTTTTGCTGCTTTTTTTTGCGCTTGTTAACGAAACGAAGCTATAGATGCAAAAACAGTATTAACTTTTGGGGTTTTTATGGATTAGAATCGACGAGTTTTAAAAAACCATTTGCAGGCATATTAAATGCTTGCCCTAACAGGGGATTGCTCAGTGGCGCGGATACCAAAAGCTTCAATCACGCTCTGTGCTTTGTTGTTCACCACGATTTCTTTCACGCCATTAGCGAGTGCCTCTGAACAGGCGCGAGCGTCGGCCGTGCAAAAATCGCATCTGGCGAAAGCATCCGAACGTAAGAAAAAAAATACATCACAAAAGACACCAAAGAAAAACAGTCGCAGTCCGGCAGAAAAAACCACCAGCAAAAAAACAACGGAGAGTAAAAAAGCTCCGGCAAACAAAAAAGTTACTACCAGCAAAAAAGCCAGCAAAATCACCTCGCGTCGTAATACATCCAGCCCGTTAAAAACCACCGCCGTCACCTGGACTGAGAAATGTACGCCGCGCAAAGGCCACAAGCCGCATTGTGTGAAGGTTAAAAGCACTAACGCCATCGCCGATGTGCATAAAGTTCGCATTCAAAAAGCACAAAAAACCGCCATGTCCAAGCTGATGAATCAGATTGGCAAGCCTTATCACTGGGGCGGCACCTCACCAAGCACCGGTTTCGATTGCAGCGGTCTGGTCTATTACGCATATAAGGATCTGGTGAAATTCCGTATTCCGCGTACCGCCAATGAAATGTATCACCTGCGCGATGCATCGCCGGTGAATGTGGCGGAACTGGAGAGCGGCGATCTGGTGTTCTTCCGTACCCAGGGCCGTGGTACCGCCGATCACGTGGGCGTGTACGTCGGTAATGGTAAATTCATTCAGTCTCCGCGTAGCGGCCAGGACATTCAGGTTACCTCGCTGAGTGAAGATTACTGGCAGCGCCATTATGTTGGCGCGCGTCGCGTCGTGACGCCGAAAACCATTCGCTGACCCCTCACCTGCCGCGCCTGCGGCAGGTAACTCCCTCTTTTGTCTGGCCTTTCGATTTGCTACCCTAATCCGCACATCCAGTAGGGCTATTGGGTGTTATTAAAATAATGAAAGGAGAATAGCAATGTCGTTTGAATTACCTGCATTACCGTATGCAAAAGACGCCCTGGCGCCGCATATCTCAGCCGAAACGCTGGAATACCACTATGGTAAACACCATCAGACGTATGTCACCAACCTCAACAACCTGATCAAAGGCAGCGCTTTTGAAGGTAAATCGCTGGAAGAGATTGTGAAAAGCAGCGAAGGCGGCGTGTTCAATAATGCAGCCCAGGTCTGGAATCATACTTTCTACTGGAACTGCCTGGCCCCGAATGCTGGCGGTGAACCGACCGGTGAGCTGGCGGCAGCTATCGCCAAATCATTCGGCAGCTTTGCCGAATTCAAAGCGCAATTCACCGATGCTGCGGTTAAAAACTTCGGTGCTGGCTGGACGTGGCTGGTGAAAAAAGCGGATGGCACATTAGCCATTGTTTCAACGTCTAATGCGGGCACTCCGCTGACAAGCGATGCAACCCCGCTGTTAACCGTCGATGTCTGGGAACATGCGTATTACATCGATTACCGTAATGCGCGTCCGAACTACCTCGAACATTTCTGGGCGCTGGTAAACTGGTCATTCGTGGCCAAAAATTTAGCGGCATAAACGCGGCATAAAACAAAGGAGGGGCTAGCCCCTCCTTTTTTGCATTTGTGCTATTTATTCTGCTGCGGCACAGGCACGTTCTGGCTGAGAGTGACCAGAGAACAGCACCACCAGCAGGCCCAGCCCGGCAATAATTGCCCCCATAACCGGGACGAAATCATAACCCAGCCCAGCGGAAATCACTGCCCCACCGGCTGCCGCGCCCAGCGCGTTACCGAGGTTAAAGGCACCGATATTGACTGAAGATGAAAGGCCCGGTGCTTCATGCGCAACGCGCATGACACGCATCTGCAACGGCGGAACCACCGCAAACGTCGCCGCGCCCCACACCACCATGCTGATGGCTGCGCCCACTTCACTGCGCGCCAGGAACGGGATCGCCAGCATGATGGCAATCAGCAGGATCAAAAAACCTTTCAGCGTGCCGGTGACCGAGCGATCCGCCAGTTTGCCGCCAAGATAATTACCAATGGAGAAACCAACGCCAATCAACACCAGCATCGCCGTCACAAAAACGGGAGTGGCATCGGTAATGGTGTGCAGTACCGGCGCAATGTAGGTATACAGCGTGAACATGGCGCCTGCGCCGAGCACGGTGGTCAGCAATGCGGACAACACTTGTGGGCGTACCAGTACCGACAGCTCTTTACGTACGTCCGGGCGCTCACCTGTGCCACCTTTCGGCAGCGAAAAGAACAGGCTTGCCATGGCAATCACACCCAGCCCGGCGGTGGCCATGAAGGACATACGCCAGCCAATGGTTTCACCCAGCCAGGTTGCGGCAGGCACACCGCCAATGTTAGCAATGGTCAGCCCCATAAACATGGTTGCCACTGCGCTGGCCTGCTTCTCTTTGGCGACAACGCTTGCCGCCACCACCGAGCCAAGACCAAAAAACGCGCCGTGGTTCAGGCTGGTGACGATCCGCGCCAGCATTAATGTGGCGTAATCCGGCGCAATCGCCGACAGCACGTTACCGAGCGTAAAAATCGCCATCAAAAAGATCAGGGCATTGCGTCTGCCGCGGTGAGACAGCAGCAATGTCATTAACGGCGCACCGACCATTACGCCGATAGCGTAGGCGCTAATCAGCATCCCCGCCGCCGGAATAGAAACGTCGACGCCGCGGGCAATAACCGGCAGTAATCCCATCGGGGAAAACTCGGTGGTACCAATGCCGAAGGCGCCAATCGCCAGGGCAAGCAAAGGGAAATTAATTTTCATCTGTGACTCCAAAATAGACATGCCGACTTGCGACCCTGTCGCTGAAGCCAAAAGTATGACAGCTATCACAAAAAACAGAAGTTAGCAGAATGACAAAAGATTATTGCAGAAGTGATAACAATGGCGGGGAAGAAAACCGAGGGAGAAAAGGCTCTCCCTCGCGATAGATCAATGCAGTGCAGCAGTCAGACCGCCGAAAACAATCAGGCTCAGAACGATGACGGTAGTGATTAAAGAATACTTCAGATCGGTGCTCATCAATTTTCCCCTTTTTAATTTCCCCACAAAAAGTGAGATAACGCATTTTTGCACAAATTATCTTAAAAATCTTGCGGGAATTCGCAGGAGAAACGTTTTAATACTTCCCCTTTTGCTCAAGATCAGACAAAATTCGACGCTAAATTTATTAGCGTACCGGCCATTGACTCCCCTCCTGACGTCCAGTGTCGTTTTCCCGGCGTACCGCACCCCCTTTGATGGGTACAGGGTGATTAAAGGCAAACGTTTACCTTAAGTATTATCAGGAGCTTATGATATGGTCTGGAGTGATATCTGATGGCAACGATTAAAGACGTAGCGAAACGAGCAAACGTTTCCACTACAACCGTATCACATGTAATTAACAAAACCCGTTTCGTCGCCGAAGAGACGCGCAACGCTGTGTGGGCGGCGATTAAAGAGTTGCACTATTCCCCCAGCGCCGTCGCCCGCAGCCTGAAAGTGAATCACACTAAATCGATCGGCTTGCTGGCCACCAGCAGTGAAGCGGCCTACTTTGCTGAAATTATTGAAGCCGTAGAGAAAAAGTGCTTCCAGAAGGGTTATACCCTGATCCTCGGCAATGCCTGGAATAGCCTCGAAAAACAGCGTGCTTATCTGTCGATGATGGCGCAAAAGCGCGTTGATGGTTTGCTGGTAATGTGTTCCGAATACCCGGAATCGCTGTTGAGCATGCTGGAAGAGTACCGCCATATTCCGATGGTAGTGATGGACTGGGGCGAAGCGAAGGCCGACTTTACGGATTCCGTTATTGATAACGCCTTTGAAGGCGGTTATATGGCCGGGCGCTACCTTATTGATCGCGGACACCGCGATATTGGCGTGATCCCCGGCCCGCTGGAGCGTAACACTGGCGCTGGCCGTCTGGCCGGCTTTATGAAAGCGATGGAAGAAGCCCTTATCAGCGTGCCGGAAAACTGGATCGTGCAGGGCGATTTCGAGCCGGAATCCGGCTATCGCGCGATGCAGCAAATCCTCAATCAGGCGCATCGCCCTACCGCAGTCTTTTGCGGCGGTGACATTATGGCGATGGGCGCACTGTGCGCTGCCGATGAGATGGGTTTACGCGTACCGCAGGATATTTCCCTGATTGGTTATGACAACGTACGTAACTCACGCTTCTTCACCCCGGCCCTGACCACGATTCACCAGCCGAAAGATTCGCTGGGAGAAACGGCGTTTACCATGCTGCTTGATCGTATCGTCAACAAGCGCGAAGAGTCGCAGTCTATTGAAGTACATCCGCGTCTGGTTGAACGCCGTTCCGTGGCCGATGGCCCGTTCCGCGACTACCGCCGCTAACCGCTTATTACGGAGCCGTTAATTCGGCTCCCGTAACCACTCGTCATTCAGCGTTTCGCTATCTCCCAGATATTCCAGCAGCCAGTTTAACGCCGGGGACGCCTCATTTTGTTGCCATGTCAGGCAGCACGCCGCATCCGGGAAGGGATTTTCCAGGGTCAGCGCAACCCAGTCACCGCTGTCGAGCCGCGGGCGGGCAAAGTGGGCCGGCACCATTCCCACGCATAACCCTGCCGATAAGCACGCCTCCGACGACGCCCAATCAGGAACAATCACGCGTTTCTGATTATCCAGCAGCCAGGTAATACGTTTCGGCAACGAGCGGGACGTATCTTCCTGGATAAGTGAAGGCCAGTTGCGCAAGGTATCGTCGCTAAGCGGGCCTGCCAGTGACGCCAGCGGATGGCGACTGGAAACCACGCATTTCCAGCTCAGCATTCCCATATCGCGAAACGCATAACGCCCACCGACGGGAATAGCCTGCGTTGCGCCGATCGCCAGCTCCACCCGCCCGTCAGCAAGCGCATCCCAGACACCGTTAAAGACTTCCTGGTAGACCTGCAACTCAACATCACTGAAATGTCGATAGAAATCGACGATTAATTGCCGGGTACGTTCAGGTTTTACGATGTTGTCGACGGCGATCGCCAGTTGCCCGCGCCAGCCGTTGGCAATTTGCTGGCACTGCTGACGGGTGATCTGCATTTTTTTGATAACAGCTCGCCCTTCTTTCAAAAACCAGACTCCGGCAGGCGTAAGCTCAACATCCCGATGGCGGCGTTCAAACAGCGGAACAGCCAGCCACTCTTCAAGTTGCCGCACGGTATAGCTCACCGCAGAAGGTACACGGTGTAACTCCTGCGCCGCACCGCTAAAACTGCCATTGCGCGCGACAGCATCAACCACTTCCAGCGAATATTCTGACCACATAATCTGCCTGCAAAAAATTTGAAACCACTACGCAAATATTAGCGTTTCACAAGCGCTAATGCACTCCTTACACTCGACAGCCCTGATTACCTGCAATTAAAGAGAAACACCAATGCAACCTGGCAACGGATTTTTAGTCTGGCTCGCGGGATTAAGCGTGCTCGGCTTTTTAGCCACTGATATGTACCTCCCCGCCTTCAGCGCGATACAGCAAGATTTAGACACATCGTCTGCGGTGGTTAGCGCGACTTTAAGCCTGTTTCTGGCGGGCTTTGCCATTGCGCAACTGGTATGGGGGCCGCTATCAGATCGCTATGGTCGCAAGCCGGTTTTGCTGGCCGGGCTGGCGATTTTCGCGCTGGGCTGTCTTGGAACATTATGGGTACGTGATGCAACCCTGCTGCTGGTACTGCGCTTTCTCCAGGCGGTCGGCGTCTGCGCCGCGACAGTAAGCTGGCAGGCGCTGGTGACGGATAACTACCCCGCGCATCGCGTCAATCGCATCTTCGCCACCATTATGCCGCTCGTGGGTTTGACGCCGGCACTGGCACCGCTGCTGGGCGCCTGGATCCTTGCGCATTTCAGCTGGCAGGCCATTTTCGCCACTTTACTGGCGATAACGCTAATTCTGATGATCCCGGCATGGCGGCTGAAATCACCCGCGCAGAAAAGTGAACACCACGAACAACCGCTGACATTTATGGATCTGCTGCGTGCCCGGGATTATCGCGGGAATGTGATTATCTATGCCGCCTGCTCAGCCAGTTTCTTCGCCTGGCTGACCGGTTCACCGTTTATTCTGCATGAAATGGGTTATGGCCCATCGGTTATTGGCCTCAGTTATGTGCCGCAAACCATCGCCTTTTTGGTGGGCGGTTACGGTTGCCGTGCCGCGTTGCAGAAATGGCAGGGTTCTCGTTTGTTGCCATGGCTGCTGGGGGCGTTCGCGTTAAGTGTCCTCGCCACCTGGGCCGTCGGTTTTATGCCGGACGTGTCGCTGGCCGCGCTGCTCATCCCCTTCTGCTTTATGGCAATGGCCAACGGCGCGATTTACCCTATCGTGGTCGCGCAGGCGCTGCGTCCTTTCCCGCAGGCAACCGGCCGCGCAGCCGCCCTACAGAATACGCTACAGCTGGGTTTATGTTTTCTGGCAAGCCTGGTGGTCTCATGGCTCATCGCCACACCACTGCTGACGACCACCAGTGTCATGCTGGCAATGGTACTACTGGTCGCGCTGGGTTATCGCCTTCAGCGCCGCACGCACGATGAATTAGCAGGTAAAAAGGCTGTGGCTTCCTCGTCGCATTAATAGTTGCGCAAGCGACTATCAACAACACAGTGGTTAGCTTGCTACGGGCTTTTTATTGAATCACCTGATTTTGAAGCCTATACTCATTTTCGGCTGTTTAATAAATACGATAAATATTATGCATTAACGGGTACCGGATTGTACCCGTTTACCCATGGAAGGCCTTTCGGCAAGGGTCCTCTCCCTTCCTCTGTTCTACGTCGGATATCAGCCTCACGGTAAAAACCGTGAGATTTCTCACAAGCCCGAAAAAGCGTCTACGCTGTTTGAAGGTTCTGATCACTGCGAGTGATGGAGAAGTTATGAGTTCATCGTGTATAGAAGAAGTTAGCGTACGGGATGACAATTGGTTCCGTATAGCAAACGAACTGCTGGGTCGCGCAGGTATCCGCGTCAACGGTCCCGCAGCGTCAGATATTCAGGTGAAAAATCCTGATTTTTTCAAACGTGTTTTACAGGAAGGCTCGCTCGGACTCGGCGAAAGTTATATGGACGGCTGGTGGGATTGCGCCCGCCTGGACATATTTTTCACCAAAGTCTTACGCGCCGGGCTGGAAAACCAACTTCCGCACCATTTCAAAGATACACTCCGCATTGCCGGAGCAAGATTATTTAATCTGCAAAGTAAAAAAAGGGCCTGGATTGTGGGCAAAGAACATTACGATCTTGGTAATGATCTGTTTACCCGCATGCTGGACCCGCAGATGCAATACTCTTGCGCCTACTGGAAAGACGCTGAAACGCTGGACGATGCACAACGGGCAAAATTGCGGCTTATTGGTGAAAAGCTGCAGTTGAAACCCGGCATGCGCGTGCTGGATATTGGCTGTGGATGGGGTGGTCTGGCGCAGTTTATGGCGCAAAATTACGGCGTCAGTGTGGTTGGCGTGACGATCTCCGCAGAGCAGCAAAAGCTGGCGCAGAAGCGTTGCGAAGGGTTGGATGTCGATATCCGTTTGCAGGATTATCGCGATCTCGACGAGCAATTTGACCGCATTGTTTCCGTTGGCATGTTTGAACATGTCGGGCCAAAAAACTATGCGACCTATTTCCGCGTTGTCGATCGTAACCTGAAACCCGATGGCATTTTTTTACTGCATACCATCGGCTCAAAACGTACCGATCATAATGTGGATCCGTGGATCAACCGCTACATCTTCCCGAATGGTTGTTTGCCTTCTGTTCGCCAGATTGCGGATGCCAGCGAATCACACTTTGTGATGGAAGACTGGCATAATTTCGGCGCGGATTATGACCGCACGTTAATGGCGTGGCATGAGCGTTTTCTTGCCTCCTGGCCGGAAATCGCCGACAACTACTCGGAACGCTTTAAACGGATGTTCAGCTATTATCTCAATGCCTGCGCGGGGGCGTTTCGTGCGCGGGACATTCAGCTCTGGCAGGTGGTTTTCAGCCGGGGTATTGAACACGGGTTGCGCGTCGCGCGTTAAAAAATAAACCCCGGCATGCCGGGGTTTATTTTTACTCTTCGCTGGCTGCTGCGACAATCGCCGCTTCTTTCGAGGCCAGCACACGCTCCACGGTATCGACAACCGCCTGCGTTTGCGGGTCAATTTCGATATTCACGCGATGCCCCAGTTTTTTCGCGCCAAGCGTCGTACGCTGCAACGTTTCCGGAATTAAATGCACGCAGAAGCGGCTACTGGTGACTTCGCCAACCGTCAGGCTGATCCCGTCAATGCCGATAAAACCTTTGTACAGAATGTATTTCATCAGCGCAGGATCCTGCACTTTGAACCAGATCTGGCGGTTATTTTCCGAGGTGAGAATTTTGACTATTTCGGCGGTGGTCATGATATGACCCGACATTAAGTGACCGCCGATTTCATCGCTGAATTTTGCCGCGCGCTCAACGTTTACCGAGTCGCCCACATTCAGATCGCCGAGGTTGGTGATACGCAGCGTCTCTTTCATCAGATCGAAGCTGATATGGCGGCCGTTAATCGCCGTCACTGTCAGACAGCAACCATTATTGGCAATGGAAGCGCCGGTCTCAATACCATCCAGCATCGTCTCAGGCAACTCAACAACGTGAGTGCGGAAATTGGGTTTATCATCAATTGACACCAGTTTCGCCGTGCCTTGCACAATACCCGTAAACATACTTACCACTCCTGTTCCATTCATACGGCCATTACCGTGTTCTTTACGCACAATAACAGGTGAAATTTACCCTTGCCAGTTTCAATCGCCCTGCCGCCCTTTTTCCCGCCACTCTGGCGAGAAGATAAGCGTAGCGCCGCGTGCTAAAAGATAACTTTGCTTTATGACTGGCATGGCAAAAGCGCGCCATAGCAGGTAATATTTGTACACATGTCGCACCCATCGCTGTGCGGCATCCTTTTTAGCACAAGGAAAAACTCCTTCCTGATTAGTCGTTCCATTCTTCTTATAACTACAAGATAAAGGTGTTCTCGTGCAGAAGTATATGAGAGAAGCGGGTCAGTTACTGGCGCTCGCCGTGCCGGTTATTTTCGCGCAGGTCGCCCAGACAGCCATGGGTTTCGTCGATACGGTAATGGCCGGTGGCTACAGCGCCACGGATATGGCGGCGGTGGCAATCGGGACCTCAATCTGGTTTCCCGCCATTCTGTTCGGCCACGGTCTGCTGCTGGCGATGACGCCGGTGATTGCCCAGTTAAATGGTTCCGGACGTCGCGACAGAATTGCCCATCAGGTTGGCCAGGGGTTCTGGCTGGCAGGCCTGGTCGCGGTGTTGATCATGATTGTGCTGTGGAATGCCGGCCATATTATTTACGCCATGCACAACATCGATCCGCAACTGGCGGATAAAGCCGTGCGTTTTTTACGTGCGTTGATGTGGGGGGCGCCAGGCTATCTCTTTTTCCAGGTGATGCGTAATCAGTGCGAAGGCCTCGCCCGCACGATCCCGGGTATGCTGATGGGGTTTGTCGGCCTGCTGGTGAATATCCCGGTGAACTACATCTTTATTTACGGCCATTTCGGTATGCCCGAACTCGGCGGCGTGGGCTGCGGTGTGGCGACCGCGTCCGTCTATTGGGTGATGTTTATTTGCATGCGCCTGTACGTTAAACGCGCCCGCGCGATGCGTGATATCCAAGCGATGCAACGTTTTGCCAAACCTGACGTCGCGGTGTTAAAACGCCTGACTCAGCTCGGGCTGCCCATTGCACTGGCGCTCTTTTTCGAAGTAACGCTGTTTGCCGTGGTAGCGCTGCTCGTTTCGCCGTTGGGCATTGTCGATGTCGCCGGACATCAGATCGCGCTGAATTTCAGTTCCCTAATGTTTGTTTTACCGCTCTCGCTGTCAGCGGCGGTGACCATTCGCGTCGGGTTTCGTCTCGGCCAGGGTTCAACGCTGGATGCGAAAACCTCAGCCCACACGGGGTTGTTGGTCGGCATCTCCATGGCGGCGTTAACGGCGATTTTCACCGCGTTAATGCGTGAACATATCGCGCTGATCTATAACGATAATCCACAGGTCGTGACGCTGGCATCGCACTTGATGTTGCTGGCGGCGATTTACCAAATCTCCGACTCCATTCAGGTGATTGGCAGCGGTATCCTGCGTGGTTATAAAGATACGCGCTCGATCTTTTTTATCACCTTTATTGCTTACTGGGTGCTGGGTTTACCGGTGGGTTACACGCTGGCGTTAACCGATTTAGTGGTCGACAGAATGGGCCCTGCGGGTTTCTGGATGGGCTTTATTATTGGCCTGACCTCGGCGGCGATAATGATGATGCTGCGGATGCGTTACCTGCAACGTCAGCCCTCGGCAACCATTTTGCAGCGCGCTGCGCGCTAAAACGTTGGTAGCCGCCCGCTGGCGGCTACTTTCACGACATTTTGCTCAGTTGTTCCGCAATCAGGTGAATTGCGTGAGAAATTTGCCATTTTCCGCTTGCCACATCTCCGGCCTGCCGCTAATATTCGTCCCCGTTGTCAACCACAACACTGCGTTCATAGCTCAGTTGGTTAGAGCACCACCTTGACATGGTGGGGGTCGTTGGTTCGAGTCCAATTGAACGCACCATTCCTTTTCAGTGCGTCCGTAGCTCAGTTGGTTAGAGCACCACCTTGACATGGTGGGGGTCGATGGTTCGAGTCCATTCGGACGCACCATTCTTAGTCATTCTCAGCTTTTATTCCTCTTTTTCATCTCAGCATATATTCACCGCCACGCCGACTCTGCGTTAGCGACAGCGATCAAGCTACCTTCTCCGAATGTGCATAAAAAAAAGCCGCACCTTACGGCACGGCTTTTCGTGTTACCGCCTGGCTATCAGAAGCCGACTTTCAGCGTGATTTGACCGCCGTAGCCGCCAGTGCCTGCGTCATTAATGCTCCGGGTGTAGCCCGCGCGCACCCCGAGGGTAACGTTATCGCGGATCTGGCCGTCAATGCCGACATCCAGCGCAGCAGCGGTGCCGTCCTGATCCGGATTGAACGCAACCTCGCTGCCTGCTACGCCCGGTGCGCTGACGTTCAGCGTACCCTTCGTGTCAAAGGTCTGGATGAAAGACGGACGCACCCACCAGCTTACCGGTACCGGTTTGCCAGTCTCTTTCAGCGTCGCGTTGTTGCCCAGACGCAGACCGGCACGCACCTGCTGGCTGTGACCATCGCCGAACTGCACGTCTGCAACGTCATCATTACCATCTTTCAGGTTCACGCCGCGATACTGGTACTGCACCTGCGGTTCCAGCACCAGGCCGCCGCCGATCTCAAACGGCAGACCGGTTTCGAAGGAGCCAACATAGCCCCAGCCGTGAGTTTTCAGACCGTCGCCATCGCGCGGGTTGGTATCGAAGTTGTGACGTGTGCCCTGGGCCACCACATCCATCCACCAGCCGCTCTCATGCACGCCGTTAAGGTAGAGGCCGCCGCTGTAAGCGTCATCACGTACCGTACCGGCTTTCGACTTGTCGTTGCGCTGCACGTCGACGGCAGAAAGCCCCGCCGCACCGTACACCCCAACGGTCCATTCCATGGCAGAAGCCGAACCCTGCCACAGGTCGCTACCGATCTGCAGGAAGGTATAGCCGCCTTTACTGTCCGGTGTGTTGCCGTTACGCAGATCGTTGCTGCCGTGATCGTGGCTCAGTTGACCGGCCTGGAAACGGGCCCACATGTTGCTACCGCTTTCGGCGGCGGTACGCGCCGCATAGCGACGGGCATCCAGCGAACCGAGCAGCGCACTGTCGTAGTCCATGGCCTGCGCATAGACAGAGCTATAGAGATACGTCGCCGAACGGTAGTTCTGCGGGCCGTTCTCGTTGCCACCGGCTTCAGCAGTCGTCAGATACCAGCTCTGGTCGGCGCTGCCCTGTTGCAGGGTGTAGTTATACGCCCCCGCCTGCAGGCTGCCGCTGAGACTGAAAGCATCATCGGTCGTGGTCGCGCCGTTGATGGCATTCACCACCTGGATGCCGTTACCGGTGGTACGTGCACCCAGACCGCCCTGGCTGCGAATGGCGATCCGCGTATTACCGGTGGCGGTGCCGCCGTCCAGCACCAGGCTGTCGCTCACTGCGCTATTACCGTTAAACAGGGTGTTCAGGGTAATGGTGCCGCCATTGCCCACCAGGTTTGTAACCGTCAGGGTTTTCGGAACGAACGTCCCGGTCGGTGCCTGGTAATCGATCGAGCCGCCCAGCGTCAGGTTATTGAGCAGGGAGTCTGCGGTCATCAGCCAGCTTGAACCGGCATCGACGGTCAGGTCTGTCGGGTCGATCATCCCGGTCAGCGTAGTGCCGTTGGTCAACTGCAGCGAGGTGCCGCGCTGGGCGATGATGTCGGTCACGGCATCCAGCCCGCTGAACACCAGCGTACCGCTCTGCAGATAAGTACCGCCCGCCTGATTAAGCGCACCGCTCAGAGTCAGCGTGTTATCACCTTCTTTATACAGCGTACCGCTACCGTTGATGGCCGCGTTAACGGTGTTGGCACTGGTGTCAGTGGTGATACGCAGTTCGCCGCTGTTGTTAACATTGCCGGCAAGCGTAGCGCCGTCGTTGACTTTGGTTATCCCGGTCAGCATCCCGCCTTCGGCGACACTCAGCGTACCGTTCTCGCTTACCACGGTGTTGTTGGCACTGCCGTCAGCGGCAACCGACAGCAGACCGCCGCCTTCCAGCAGCACGCTATCGGCAACTTTATTGGCAATGGAGAAGCTGCCAAGTGCGTTGGTGCCGTTGAGCGTGGTACCGGTGCCCGCCATCAATGCTGCGCCGCTATTGAGATTGATATTGGTGACCGTTGCGCCATCTTCCAGCGCCAGCACGCCGCCGCGCTCAATCGCCGTCAGATCCGCCGTGCCACCGGCGCGCACGAACTGGGCGCCACCTTTGCTGACGGTCGTGGCAATCGCCGTGCCGCCAAAGGTGACACTCTGGGTACCGTTTTCGCTGACGGTGGACGAGGCGACGGTGCCGCCCTGATTAACCACCTGATCGCCAACCACTTTGTTGTCGATAACGATCGCGCCATCATTGACGTTCTGGATCCCGCCCTCACGGATAATGGTGGAGATCACCGTCCCGCCACTATTCACGTTCTGGGTACCGCCATTGTTAATGGTGGTGCTGATGGCGGTACCGCCGTTCAGCACGTTCTGGATCCCACCGGCCTGGATGACAGCAAGTATTGATGAACCGCCGCTGAAGATATTCTGGATGCCGCGCTCGTAGATCGCCGTGCGAGTCGCCGTCCCGCCGCGGTAGACGTTCTGCACGGCATTCGCCGAAAGATCGGTATCAACGGCACTGCCGCGCACATTCTGCTGGCTGGAGTTGATCATCGAAGTGTTCACCGCCGTTGCGCCCGCAGCGATGTTCTGCACTGCAAAATCATCCATCAGGTTGTTTTCTGCACGCCCACCGCTGTACAGGTTCTGGATGCTGTTGCGGTTACGGGTATCGGTCACTATCGCGCCGTCGTAAATCCCCTGAACCGCACCATCGCTCAGCACGGTAGAGGTGGCTGAACCCCCGCTATAGATGCGTTGTTCCGCCCGGGTGATCTCCGATCCGGTGGTGGTGCCAAAGACCTCCTGAATACCGCCATCAATCACCACAGAGACTTCGGCATTGGCATTTTTGTTGACAACCTGACGCCCGCCGTTTTTCACGATGCTGACAATCGAGGTACCGTCAACCACCTGCAGGCCACCATCGACAAAGGTGAAGTCGGTTACGCCGCCGGAGGCAACATGTTGTCTGCCGCCAGTGGAGATGGTGCCACCGTAGGTGTAACCGCCCGCGTTAACGTTCTGCACGCCACCCTTTTCAACGAGAGTTTCGAAGGCCTGCCCGCCGCTGCCGATATTCTGCGTACCGCCCAGCAGGCGCGCGGCGAAAGATTTCGCGCCGTTATTGACGTGCTGCTCACCGCCATTCATCACGGTGGAGATCGCCACAGCAGAGTTGCTGAGGATCTGCGTCCCGCCGGCGTTAATCACGCTCTGGCGTGCCCAGCCATACGGGTCAACGATCTGCGCACCGCCGTTATTAATCACCGCGTCGAACGACTGGCCGTGTACGCGTTGTACGCCGCCGCTGTTAATCAGCGTGCCGCTGGCCTGACCGCTCTTGGTCACCAGTTGTACCCCGCCGTCGCTGATGCTGGTACCGGAAGCCGAACCTTCCACCAGTTGCGTACCGCCGCCGAACACCGTACCGTCAGAAGCCGCGCCGCCAGCGGAAATGTGTTGCACCCCACCGTTATTGACGATCGAACCGGCAGCGAGGCCGCCGTAGTTGACGATTTGCTGACCGCCGTTATTGATCACGGACGAGATGGCCGTACCGTCTACGCTCTGCACACCACCGCTGTTGATATGGGTGTCGGTGGTTTTACCGCTCCCTGCCACCAGTTGCGTACCGCCATCGTTCACGCTGGCACCGGAGGCAGTACCTTCCACCAGCTGCTTGCCGCCGCCGAAGATGGTGCCGTCAGACGCCGCGCCGCCGAGATTGATGTGCTGCAGACCGCCGCTGTTCACCGTGGTGCCTGCCGCCAGACCACCTTTATTCACCAGCTGGATGCCGCCGTTGCGCACCACTGCCGAGGTCGCGTTGCCATCAACGCTCTGCACGCCGCCGCTGTTGATCAGGGTGCCGGTCGCTTTCCCGGTGGTCGTAACGATTTGATAAGCGCCATCGTTCAGGCTGGTACCGGACGCCGTGCCTGCCACCACCTGTTTACCGCCGCCAAAGATAGTGCCATCAGACGCTGCGCCGCCAAGGTTGATGTGCTGCAGGCCGCCGCTGTGTACAGCAGTACCTGCCGCCAGGCCGCCGTTATTCACCAGTTGGATGCCGCCATCGCGTACCACGGATGAGGTGGCGCTGCCGTCCACGCTCTGCACACCGCCGCTGTTGATTTGCGTACCGGAGGTTTTACCGCTGGCCTGCACGATCTGCTGACCGCCATCGCTGACGCTGGTGCCGGACGCGGTCCCTGCCACCAACTGTTTACCCCCGCCGAAGATAGTGCCATCAGACGCTGCGCCGCCAAGGTTGATATGCTGCAGGCCACCGCTGTTGACGATGGAGCCTGCGGCCAACCCACCGCTGTTCACCAGTTGCACGCCACCGTTGTTCACCACGGCGGAGGTCGCCGAGCCGTCAACGCGCTGCAGACCGCCGCTGTTGATCAGCGCGCCCATGGCAATGCCGCCCACCTGGACGTGCTGAATGCCGCCATCGCCAATAACCGTGTCGCCTGCCATACCCGCGACCTGCTGCGTTCCGCCCAGCAGCGTCGTTTTTGACGCCGCGCCGCCGGCACGCACAATCTGCACACCATCTTTATCGACGCGGGTGTCGTTCGCATGACCGCCGCTGCGGATCAGCTGTTTACCGCCGTTGTAGACGATCGTGCCGTTAGCCGTGCCGTCAACATCCTGGAAACCGCCGTCATAGATTTTGCTGTCGATGGTTTTCCCGGTAACGTGAACCTGTTGCACACCGCCAGAGTCCACGCGGGTGTCGGATGCGGTGCCTTCGACAATCTGGGTACCGCCAAACAGCAGCGCATCCGAGGCAGCGCCGCCTTCGTTGATATGCTGCAGACCACCGGAATTAACCAGCGAGCCTGCGGCAAGCGCGCCGGAGTGGATCAGTTGAACCCCGCTATCGTTGACTACAGCGGAGATCGCCGTGCCGTCTACCGCCTGAGTGCCACCGCTGTTGATGATAGTGTCGGTGGCTTTACCGGTTGCCTGAACAAGCTGGTAGGCACCGTCATTGATGCTGGTGCCGGAGGCCGTACCGGCAACAACTTGCCGACCGCCGCCAAACACCGTGGTGTCGGACGCTGCACCACCTTCATTGATGTGTTGCAGGCCGCCACTGTTAACGGTCGCGTTATCCGCCAGACCGCCGCTGTTCACCAACTGGATGCCGCCTTCATAAATAACCGATGAGTTGGCTGTGCCATCCACGCGCTGCAGGCCGCCATCGTTGATCAGCGATCCGCTGGCGCTGCCACCGACCTGAACGTGCTGTACGCCGCCGGCACCGATAATGGTATCTGCCGCTACGCCCGCCAGTTGCTGAATACCGCCCAACAGCGTGGTGAAGGCGGTTGATCCACCTGAGAGTACATTCTGAATCCCGCCGGTGTTAATAACTGCGCTGGTGGCGGCACCGCCGCTGCGGACTTTCTGCAGGCCGCCGTCGTTCACTTCAGCGGAGAAGGAGACGCCGTCCACATCCTGTTTACCGCCGGCGTTAACCACCGCATCACTGCTCATGCCGCTGGCGTGGATCTGCTGCAGACCGCCGTTATTAATGATGGTGCCGGAGGTGGTGCCTTCCACCAGTTGGGTGCCGCCGAGCAGAATGGCATCGGATGCTGCACCGCCTTCGCTGATATGTTGCAGACCACCGGTGTTCACCACGCCGCCCGTCGCCAGCCCGCCGCGATTAACCTGCTGCGTCCCGCCAGCATTGACGACAGAAGAGATGGCCTGGCCGTCTACGGTCTGCGTGCCGCGATTGTTGATGATGGTTCCGGTGGATTTGCCGGTTTTCTGCACCAGCTGCGCACCGCCATCGTTGACGCTGGTGCCGGATGCGGTTCCCGCCAGTACCTGAGTGCCGCCGCCAAACACCACGCCGTCAGAGGCTGCCCCGCCCTGATTAATATGCTGAATCCCGCCGCTGTTCACGATGGTGCCCGCCGCCAGCGCGCCGCTATGCACCAGTTGGGTACCGCCGCCGTTGACCACTGCGGAGATAGCAGTGCCGTCTACGGTCTGCGTACCGCGATTGTTAATGATGGTGCCGGTGGCTTTACCGGTTTGCTGAACCAGCTGCGCGCCACCGTCGTTGAGGTGCGCACCGGATACCGTGCCGGCCACGACCTGATTGCCGCCGCCAAAGATGGCGGTGTCGGCCGCGGAACCGCCGACGTTAACGTGCTGGACACCCCCGCTGTTTACCGTCGCATCCTGAGAGAAACCACCGCTGTTGATGAGCTGGATGCCGCCGGCGTTAATGACGCCCTGGACGGAACTGCCGTTAACAGCTTGCACGCCACCAGTGTTGATAATCGTCTGGCTTGCCACCCCGCTTTCCTGCACAGTCTGCACACCACCAGCGCCGACAACGGTGCTATTAGCCCTGCCAGCGACCGCCTGCGTACCGCCGCTGTTAAGCTGCGTGCCCGTTGCCGTCCCGTCCACTTCAACAATCTGTGTCCCGTTAGTGACAACGGTACCGGTCGTCTGGCCGTTCTGCCGCACAATCTGCGAACCGCCATCCTGAACACGCGTATCCACGGTCTGCCCGCCCGCCACTATCTGCGTACCACGGGTACTGATGGTATGGTTTGTGGTTAAGCCTCCAGGGCGCACATTCTGAACCCCCTCCTGCACCACCTCATCCTGCGTCGAACCAGTGACGTCCGGGGTAAACGCCATCGCCCCGCTGCTTGCGAACAGGCCACCCACCGCCGCCGAGATCAACACCGCGCCGCCTGCACGCTTGCCTTTCGCCCGGGTCAGTTCTGAAACCACCACAAACGCCCGCTGAACGTCATTCCATACCAGCCGGTAACTGCAGTTAAGACTTTTTTTCATTTCTGTGTCCTCAAAACCCGTCTCTCATCCGTCAGGCGGCATGTTGATCGGGGTCTGCCAGTGCTGTTGTTTTGATGCCAAAGGGATTACTTCGCAGGGCAATCAGCCGACGAAGATGACCGATGACCTGCTTACCAGTGATAAAACGTGTGCATTCGTACTGCCGGTCCGTGCCTTTGTGGCGCGGACACCAGAAATAGTCCTGATGGTCAAAATTAAATCGCACGTCATCCCAGCAGCCGTTGCAGACATGGGTGTTGATGACGCGCCAGGGGGTATGAAATTCGCTGTTCGGCAGGCTGAATCCACTGATCAGCACCACCGGAATATGGCAACCCCAGGCAAGCCAGGAGAGACCGCTGCCGAGGCCGATAAAAAATTCGGCGTGTTCCAGCAACGCCACGCGTTCAGCGAGGGGCAGATTGCCGGTGAAATCTTCCGCGCCGTGGGGGATTTTGTTCCAGATGTACCCGCGGCCTACCACGCGCTCTTTGTCGATACACAGCACGCGGTAGCCCTGCGCTTTCAGATAGTCGATCACTTCATGCCAGCCATTGCCGTTGTTCCAGAATTTGGCCTGGCTGGTGGACTGGGTCGCGATGCAGACATAGGGTTCAGCGATACGACGCGCGCTACGCTGGCGCAGGTCCGGAACGATTTCTGTGGGATCGACGCCGAGAATATGTCCGGCGGTACGGTGCAGACCGACAGCGCGAAAATCAAATGGCTGCTTGTCGAGATCGCCGTGAAAAAAGAGCCCGACGCGCCAGCTGGCGTAAGGCGGCTCACTCACGCCCGGCCCGGCCAGCCACTCTTCGGGGGTAGCACAATTGAGCTGCGGATAGACCGGCTTGAAGAGATCGACGATCGGCTGTGCCATGGTGCAATGAACGTTGCACTGGTACGTCTGCCGAAAGCGTTCAGCGTAAGGCACCCAGCCGATGAGGTCGCCCAGCGTACCGCCGGGAAAGGAGATCAGTACCGTTTTGCCGCGCATATCCAGAGCGTGGTCCAGCACGGGCTCCGGCTGGACGCCGTCCCAGACCCGCAGACGAAACGGCACGTAATATTTTTTTGTGCTGATTACCCAGCCCTGCGCGACATCGTCGGCAAACAGAATATTTCCCGTTTCGTCATCGCTTATTTCTACCCGCCAGTTACCGGCTGGCAACAATAACCGGGCACCGTCATTAAAATCGTACAGGATGCCCATCGGTCCCTGCTGGGTCGGAATTTCTGGCGGCGGAATAAAAGCATATCCCTGTCCAGCAACAGCGGAAGTTGTCATCACCCAACCTTCATCATGAGTAAACGCATTTAATAAGGCTGGCAGTAAATAATAAGCAGGCACCAGCCGACCTCCGGAGTTAATAATCCGGAACGAAATTTTTTATAAATTTTTCGGGTCTCATCAAGAGTCGCTTAAGAGTAGTAACAAGGCGTTTTATTGCAAATTCTTTCTAAAAGTTAAAGACCATAAGTATCAACAATTTAGTTTTTCACTACTTTCGCAATTCATTCTACTTTTTAATAAAAAACAAGCAGTTAACCATAAACAAAAGCAAGCATTTTAAGATTATCCTTAAAACAAATTTCATGCAAAAACGTGATGTTAATTCAGAAATATAAAATATATTTCCACCCTTTTAAGCAGTACTCATTAGATATATCCGCCTCGCTGATGCAAAAGAGAGAAGTAAAAACCCGCCGCCCCGGCGATTAATTAAAAAGCAAACTGGCGCACATTTTTTATTAAATTAATACCCACAACCCCTTGCGCATAAAAAACAAACAGAAAAATCTTATTGTTTATTTTTCAATCTCAGGAGGCGAGAAAGTAAATAAGCGGAGCCGTAGAAGATAAATAACACGGCGTGAGAGTGGTTCAAACTGATGCCATTACGATGGCCAGGCTGCGGGCTGCCTCGGCTACGCAACGGTTGCGCAATTTTGTGATAACGGTTACACAACAAATCGACAATGATGATAAATTCGTATTTTGAAACGGCGTTTTTAATTCCTTTCTGTCGATGTCGACGCTATAATGCCGCCATCCTAATTTGAATGGATTCAGCTGATTGAACTGTAAAACAAATTACTCACATCAATTTTTCCCCGATCTGGCTGAATCTCAGGCACACATTCTTCTGCACGCTTTTTTGATGTCACCTATCCTTAGACTGTGGCATCGCTCTTTTCGCAACACAGGTTTGACTCCGGAGCCGTGCGCTAACCGGAGCGTAAATTCCCAATCCTTCTCAACTCAAACTTAAAGACCAGAACTGTCATGAAAAAGACCAAAATTGTTTGCACCATCGGTCCGAAAACCGAATCCGAAGAGATGCTGGCGAAAATGCTGGACGCTGGCATGAACGTCATGCGTTTAAACTTCTCTCACGGTGACTATGCTGAGCACGGCCAGCGCATCAAAAACCTGCGCAACGTGATGAGCAAAACCGGTAAAAAAGCGGCAATTCTGCTGGACACCAAAGGTCCGGAAATCCGCACCATCAAGCTGGAAGGTGGCAACGACGTCTCCCTGAAAGCAGGTCAGACTTTCACCTTCACCACTGACAAATCTGTTGTCGGCAACGCGGATACGGTTGCCGTGACCTACGAAGGTTTCACCAACGATCTGAGCGTTGGCAACACCGTACTGGTAGACGATGGTCTGATCGGTATGGAAGTGACCGAAATCGTTGGCAATAAAGTTATCTGTAAAGTGCTGAACAACGGCGACCTCGGTGAAAACAAAGGCGTTAACCTGCCAGGCGTTTCCATCGCCCTGCCGGCGCTGGCTGAAAAAGATAAGCAAGACCTGATCTTCGGTTGCGAACAAGGCGTCGACTTTGTTGCGGCCTCCTTTATCCGTAAACGTTCTGACGTGGTTGAAATTCGTGAGCATCTGAAAGCTCACGGTGGCGAGAACATCCAGATCATCTCCAAAATTGAAAACCAGGAAGGCCTGAACAACTTCGACGAAATCCTCGAAGCCTCTGACGGCATCATGGTTGCGCGCGGCGACCTGGGCGTAGAAATCCCGGTTGAAGAAGTGATCTTCGCGCAGAAGATGATGATTGAAAAATGTATCCGCGCTCGCAAAGTCGTTATCACTGCGACCCAGATGCTCGACTCCATGATTAAAAACCCGCGTCCGACCCGCGCTGAAGCTGGCGACGTGGCGAACGCCATCCTCGACGGCACCGACGCCGTGATGCTGTCTGGCGAATCCGCTAAAGGGAAATATCCGCTGGAAGCGGTGACCATTATGGCCACCATTTGCGAGCGTACCGATCGCGTGATGACCAGCCGTCTGGATTTCAACAACGACAGCCGTAAACTGCGCATCACGGAAGCGGTTTGCCGTGGCGCTGTTGAAACCGCTGAAAAACTGGAAGCTCCGCTGATTGTTGTTGCGACTCAGGGCGGCAAATCTGCCCGCGCTGTACGTAAATATTTCCCGGACGCCACTATTCTGGCGCTGACCACCAACGAAGTGACCGCACGTCAGCTGGTGCTGAGCAAAGGCGTTATCCCGCAGCTGGTGAAAGAGATCTCTTCTACAGATGATTTCTACCGTCTGGGTAAAGAAGTGGCGCTGGAAAGCGGCCTGGCAAGCAAAGGCGACGTAGTTGTTATGGTTTCCGGCGCACTGGTTCCGAGCGGCACTACAAACACGGCTTCTGTCCACGTTCTGTAATAATCGCCGGACAATTCAGACTGATTAAAAAAGCGCCCTTGCGGCGCTTTTTTTTATATTCCCGCCCCCATTTAAAATAAAAAATCCAATCGGATTTCACTATTTAAACTGGCCATTATCTAAGATGAATCCGATGGAAGCTCGCTGTTTTAACACGCGTTTTTTAACCTTTTATTGAAAGTCGGTGCTTCTTTGAGCGAACGATCAAATTTAAGTGGATTCCCATCAAAAAAATATTCTCAACCTAAAAAACTTTGTGTAATACTTGTAACGCTACATGGAGATTAACTCAATCTAGAGGGTATTAATAATGAATCGTACTAAACTGGTACTGGGCGCGGTAATCCTGGGTTCTACTCTGCTGGCTGGTTGCTCCAGCAATGCTAAAATCGATCAGCTGTCTTCTGACGTTCAGACTCTGAACGCTAAAGTTGACCAGCTGAGCAACGACGTGAACGCAATCCGTTCCGACGTTCAGGCTGCTAAAGATGACGCAGCTCGCGCTAACCAGCGTCTGGACAACCAGGCTCACTCTTACCGTAAGTAAGAGTTCCTGTAATGAAATGGCGCACTCGGTGCGCCATTTTTTTTGCCTGTAATTTGCCCTTCCTGTTCGCCTACTGCGTTACCGCCTCCTGTTGGGCTTCTGAATCCACCGTCGTACCTTTCGCATTGTTCTGTACGGACAACACACTTTCTTTCGACGCTGCCGCCGCTGTCTTAACCGGAATCGCTATCGGATAACCCGCCCTGCGATTCAACGCCTGCGTAATCATGCCACTATCACCGCCGGCATTATGAATAAACGCTTCCAGCGCGGGAGAGAAGGTGATCGGCACCGTCTGCGTATTTTCTTCAACCTTTTGTGCCAGCGGACGATGCACTTCAATAAAGTGCCGCCCGTCAGGCTCTACGGTGTATTTCACCGGTTCGTTGATAATCGTCACGCGCGTACCAGCCGCAACCTGTGCAAACAGCGCCTGGATATCCGGTGCATTCATGCGGATACAGCCTGAGCTGACCCGTAACCCAACGCTGTCCGGCGCATTGGTACCGTGGATAAGATATTCGCCATTGCCAATCCCCAGACGCAGCGCAAAGCGCCCTAAGGGGTTATTTGGCCCTGCGGGTATCACCGGTGGCAATTCAATGCCGTTGGCTAATGAACGCGCGCGAATGCCCGCTGTCGGTGTCCAGGTTGGGTTCGGGATCTTCTGGCTGACCCGCGTCACCGAAACCGGCGTTTCCAGCCCCTGTTGGCCAATACCTATCGGGTACACCTGCACACTATTTTTCCCAGGCGGGAAATAATACAGCCGCAACTCGGCCAGATTAACCACAATCCCTTCGCGCGGCGTATCGGGCAAAATCATTTGTGAAGGGATGGTGACGATCGTACCCGGCCTCGGTACGGGTGCAATCGTGTTATTGGCTTCAAGGATCAACATTGCTGCCGTGTCGAAATGACGGGCGATGGCCTGCAGGTTTTTATCCCCCGCCTGCACGGTGTAAGTCTGGTTTTGTCCAATAACGCGGCTCCCGTCGGCAGGCAGAGGATATTCTGCCGCACGAGCCACCTGGAGTGCGCTTAAAGCGCCGAAAAGACATAAGGAGAGCAAAGACGCGCGTTTCATACTGAAGTTCCTGTATCCACTGACAAGGTGTCAGAAAGCTGAAGATCCAGCGAGGCGTATAACGCCTCGCATCGTAACAGGATGAAAAATGGTCTTTTAAGTTTAGCTAATGTTGGCGGCTTTGTTGCGAATCGCGCGGATCATCGCCTCAAGCCCCTGTGAGCGAGAAGGCGTCAAATGTTGCGTGAGGGACATCTTTTCAAACCACGGGCGCACGTCAAACGCCACAATATCCTGCGCGGTCATCTGCTGATAGAGCACAAAGACGATGGCAATAAGTCCTTTGACAATCGCGGCGTCACTGTCGCCTGCCAGCTCAATCACCCCCGCTTCATTGCGGTGCATGACAATCCAGACCTGGCTCTGACAGCCCTGAATAACGTTCTCAGGATTGTGTGCGTCGGCGCTTAATTCCGGTAGACGCTGCCCCAGCTCAATAATATAGAGGTACTTCTCTTCCCAGTTGGCACAGCGGCTAAAATTGCGCAGCAGTTTCTCTTTATCGGGTAATGCGGCCATTTTTGCCTCTCACGTTAGCCCAGTAACTGATGAATGCGTTTCAGGCCAGTTACCAGACGATCCACCTCTTCTTCCGTATTGTACATAACCAGTGACGCGCGACACATGGCGGGAACATGGTAAAACGCCATCAGCGGCATCGCACAGTGATGGCCGGTGCGCACCGCAACGCCGTAATTATCGAGAAAACTGCCGACATCATAGGCGTGGTGTTTCCCGAGATTAAACGCGATGACGCCCTTGCGCTGCGCCGGGCCATAAAGCGTCAGATCCGGCACATCCGCCAGCGCATTGAGTGCGTAATGCATCAGCGTCTGCTCGTATTCACCAATCGCTTCCAGCCCCAGCTTGCGGACATACTCAATTGCCGCACCAAGCCCGATAATGCCGCCTGTGTTCGGCGTACCGGCTTCAAAACGCCACGGCGCTTTCGCATAAGTTGTGCCTTCGGTCAGGCTCACGGTGGCGATCATCGAGCCGCCCCCTTCCCACGGCGGCATATCCTGCAAGATAGCCTCTTTGGCATATAACACGCCAATACCCGTAGGCCCATACAGTTTATGCCCGGAGAAAACATAAAAATCGCAATCCAGCGCCTGCACATCCACCGGATGGTGCATGACCGCCTGCGCGCCGTCCACCAGCACTTTCGCACCATGCTGATGCGCCAGCGCAATGATTTCCGCTACCGGGTTTTCGGTGCCCAGCACGTTCGACACCTGCGTGATCGCCAGCAGCCGCGAGCGTTCATCCAGCAACGTTGGCAACACATCCTGTTGCAGCGTGCCATCCTGGTTAAGCGGGATCACGCGTAACTCCGCGCCCACGCGCTCGCACAGCATCTGCCACGGAACGATATTGGCGTGGTGTTCCATCGCGCTAATGATAATGTTGTCGCCCGCGCGCACCTGGCTGTTACCCCAGCTGTTCGCCACCAGGTTAATTCCTTCGGTCGTGCCGCGCACAAACACCAGCTCTTCCGGCAACCGTGCGTTAAGGAACGCCGCGGCCTGCACCCGCACGTTTTCCATTCGCTGGGTGGCTTCCGCACTGAGCGTATGAATACCGCGGTGTACCGCCGCATACCCGTGGCGGAAAAATTCAGCTTCGGCATCAATGACCTGGTTCGGTTTTTGCGCACTGGCCGCGCTGTCGAGATAGGCCAACGGTAGTCCGTTCACTTCACGCTGCAGCACCGGGAAATCGGCGCGAACGGCGTTCACGGGAAAACTCATACTCTGCCCCCTGCCAGGCGCTGGCTGATACGCGCCAGAACCTGTTGTTTCAATGCTTCGTCGCTAATGGCTTCCGTCAGTTCAGCCGCGAAAGCATGGATTATCATCTGTTGCGCCGCCTGTTGATTGATGCCGCGCGAGCGCAAATAAAACATCTGTTCATCATCAATGCGGCCTACCGTCGCACCGTGGCTGCATTTCACATCATCGGCATAAATTTCCAGTTGTGGCTTGGTATCCACCTCCGCCAGGCGTCCGAGCAACAGATTATTATTGGTCATCTGCCCGTCGGTTTTGATGGCATGTTGCGCAACTTTGATCAGGCCATTAAACACCGCGCGGCCTTTATCGCTGACGATGGTTTTATGTAGCTGGCGGCTGTTGCAGTAGCCCTGATTATGCTCAAGCCAGGTGCGGGTATCGCACACTTCCGCTTTCACCGGCATCGCCAGGCTGTTGATGCGCAACTGCGTGTTTTCGCCATTAAGTTGCGTGCTGGTGTTGTGGCGCAACACCGCGCCGCCGAGCAGGAAACTGTGGCTATCTGCCGCCGCATCCGCCGCAAGCAAGATGTCATTGTGCGCAAAGTGGTAGCTTTGCGGATTTTCAAACGCCAGTTTGACGTGGTGCAGGTGCGCATTCGCCGCCACATTCATCGTCAGGCGTGAGCCCGTAAAGTGGCGCGCATCGTTCAGGCTGACGTAATGTTCGTAAATTGTCGCTTCCGCCCCCTGGGCAAGCTCAAGATGGTGGCGATAATGGGCGGTATTCATCTCGTCGCCCGCCAGCCCTTGAGTAATATGCATAAGCAGCAACGGTTTAGCAGGACGCTGGTTACGCGCTACCTGAATCCAGGTCACGCTCTGCGCCAGGCTTTCTGTCAGATGCAGGAACACTTCCGGCTGCACCGGCGCAGGCAGCGCCTCCCGCACATCGGCAAATTTGACCTCAAAACCAGAACCCGCGGTGTCATCGCTCAGCGCCGCGTTAAACTGACCATCGACAAACACCAGTCGTACGGCATCCACCGGCAATGCCAGCGTATCGCGCTGCCCGGCACCAATCGTGCCAGAGGTACTCACAAACTGGCTGTTCAGTAAGCCTTCCAGCGGCGTGTATTTCCAGTTTTCATGTTTGCGTGTCGGCAACCCTAAACGCAGCATTTGCTGCAGATGCTGCTGCGCCGATTCAGAACGCGCACCGCCCTGCGTTTCAAACAGATGATGCCACTGTTGCAGCGCGTTACTGCTGTTCGGTAAGCCAGCCATAGCCCTGCTCCTCCAGTTGCTTAACCAGCGTGAAATCACCGGATTTCACGATGCGCCCCTGATACAACACGTGTACAAAATCCGGTTTGATGTAATCCAGGATCCGCTGGTAGTGCGTAACAATGATAAATGCGCGTTTTTCGTCACGCAGTGCATTCACCCCTTCGGCAACAATTTTCAGCGCATCAATATCAAGACCGGAGTCCGTTTCATCCAGAATGCACAGATCGGGTTCCAGCACCGCCATCTGCAGGATGTCGTTACGTTTTTTCTCACCGCCGGAGAAACCGACATTGACCGAACGGGTAAGCAGATCTTCCGGCATTTTCAGAAGCTTAATTTTTTCTTCCATTAGATCCTGGAAGTCAAAGCGATCCAGCGCCTCTTCGCCGCGATATTCACGCACCGCATTAAGCGCCGTTTGCAGGAAAAACTGGTTACTGACCCCTGGGATCTCTACCGGATACTGGAACGCCATAAACACCCCTTCACCGGCACGCTCTTCCGGCGAAAGCTCCAGCAAATCTTTGCCTTTAAACTCGACGCTGCCACCTACCACTTCGTAATCTTCACGTCCGGCCAGCGTCGCGGAAAGCGTACTTTTCCCGGAACCGTTCGGCCCCATAATCGCGTGGACTTCACCAGGACGCACGTCCAGGCTCAGGCCGCGCAGGATCTCTTTATCTTCAACGCTTACCTGCAAGTCTTTAATACTTAACATTTCTTATCCTTTAATTCTTAACCGACGCTGTGTTCAAGGCTGATAGCCAGCAGTTTTTGCGCTTCAACGGCAAACTCCAGCGGCAGTTCAGAGAAAACGTCTTTACAGAAGCCGTTGACGATCATGGAAATGGCATCGTCTTCACTGATCCCGCGTTGCAGACAGTAGAAGAGCTGGTCTTCACCAATACGCGATGTCGTGGCTTCATGCTCAAGCTGCGCGCTGTTATTACGGCACTCGACATACGGGAAGGTGTGCGCCCCGCAATCCGGGCCAATCAGCATCGAGTCGCACTGGGTGAAATTACGGGCATTGGTCGCTGTCGGCATGATTTTCACCAGCCCGCGATAGCTGTTCTGGCTGTGTCCGGCGGAGATCCCTTTGGAAATAATCGTCGATTTGGTGTTCTTGCCGATATGGATCATCTTGGTGCCGGTATCCGCCTGCTGATGCCCGCTGGTCAGCGCGACGGAGAAGAACTCACCGATCGAGTTATCGCCGCGCAGAATGCAGCTCGGGTATTTCCAGGTGATGGCCGAGCCCGTCTCAGATTGCGTCCACGACATCTTGCTGTTTTCGCCTTCGCACAGCGCACGCTTGGTCACAAAGTTGAGAATGCCGCCGGTGTTGTTATCCCCCGGGAACCAGTTCTGCACCGTGGAGTATTTCACTTCCGCGTCTTTGTGGATGATCACTTCCACCACTGCCGCGTGCAGTTGATAGCTGTCGCGCACTGGTGCGGAACATCCTTCGATATAGCTGACGTAGCTTCCTTCATCCGCCACCAGAATGGTGCGCTCGAACTGGCCGGTTTTTTCCGCGTTAATGCGGAAATAGGTCGACAGTTCCATCGGGCAACGCACGCCTTTCGGGATATAGATAAACGTTCCGTCAGAGGCGACGGCGGCGTTAAGCGCGGCGAAAAAGTTGTCATTGGAAGGCACCACCGTTCCGAGGTATTTTTTAACCAGTTCCGGGTGGTCATGGATCGCCTCGCCGAACGAGCAGAAGATGATCCCTTGCTCCGACAATTTTTCCCGGTACGTCGTTGCCACCGAGACGGAGTCAAAAATGGCGTCGACCGCCACGTCTTTACCTTCGCGTACCGGAACGCCAAGCTGGTTAAAGGCCTCTTCGACCTCTTCCGTCAGCCAGGCATTTGCACCGGTCTGTTGCACCGCACCGGGCTGCGAGGCGCACGTGTCGTCGCAATTGCCACAGGACGGTGCGGAGTAGTAACTGTAATCCTGATAATCCAGTTTTTCGTACTGCGCTTTCAGCCAGTGCGGTTCTTCCATCTCCAGCCACGCGCGGAAGGCGTTCAGGCGGAATTCGAGCATCCAATCTGGCTCGTTGCGTTTCGCTGAAATGGCCCGCACGACATCTTCATTGATGCCTTTTGCCAGCTCGTCGGTGCTCAACCGGGTAAAAAAGCCCTCTTTATAATTGAGGTTGCCGCCGGTCCAGATTTTAACATCGTCAGTTGCTTCAGTATTACGAGACATAGTACCGCCTATACCCCGAAACTTTCGCCACAGCCGCATTCGTGCTGGGCTTTCGGGTTATGAAATTTGAAGATCTGATTTAAACCTTCACGCACGTAATCCACTTCGGTGCCGTCGATAAACGGCATCGCTTGCAGCGGTACGTAAAGGCGTGCGCCGTCAGATTCGTAAAGCAAATCGTCTTCGTTCGGCTCCGTCACGGTATCGAGTACATAGCCAAAACCTGCGCAACCCGTCTGCTTGATACCCAGCCGTACGCCGAGCACGCCGGCCTGCTTACTGGCCAGCGCACGGATATGTTCTGCAGCAGCGGGTGTCATGGTTAGCCCCCGCCACGTAAAATCTTGCGGATTAAATGATTCCATCGTTTACCTCACATCAGCAGATCAAAGGTTCATAATGCTATGTTAGTGATAATGATTATCACTTCAACCTCTTTTCCGAAGGGTTATTCCCCACAAGCCCCTTTTTTCGGCACATGGTATAAGCATAGACTCTGCGCAAAGGCTTTACAGGTAAGTGAAAATTTGTTTAATAAATTGATAAATAATGACTTTAGCGGGCACAGCGGCGAGTAAGAGATGAAAACGAAAAGATGTATAGCCAATGCCTATTATTGAGATAGGGTTTCGGTATTTTTTACTGTAAAAAGTGACCCGCTTATCAAAACATTATCTTTGCGCATAACGGCGTCTTAGACGCATAACCCAAACTTCGGCGCTTTGCGTTATTAAATTAATCTCCAGTGATATCAATAGGCCGCACGTCGACGGCAAAATAGTCATAGTAAAAAGTTGAACTGGATGCTGGAATGAGTGTCCGAAAGCGAGGATTTTTTACCACATTTGAGCAAGTTATGGATAAAACAGCGTTGATTTTGTTACTGCTCGCGGTGGTGGTTCTGGTGGTGGGGTTATGGTCAATTTTCAGCGAAACGCTATGGATAGTAGCCAGCTTCCTGGAAACCTTGCTTTACCCAACTATCTCCACGCCGGAGTGAGGTTATGGTGTTCTGGCCGCTCTAGCGAAAATGGCACTGGGATAAGAAAAAACGTTCAAAAAATAAGAAATTACTCCCTCATTTCTCAGATGAAGTCAGTTATCTTCGTTTTTTTGAAAATGCGCTCACGTCGCTGAGCCATCAAACAAGGAGAGTATTGATGAATGCAAAACCAATGATGTCTTATTTAGATAGCGGAACGGGTTTTCCCGTGCTGTTGGGCCACAGCTATTTGTTTGATAAATCGATGTGGTCGCCGCAAATTGAAACGCTCAGCCAGCACTTTCGTGTGATAGCGCCAGATTTGTGGGGACATGGCGAATCCCCCGCGTTGCCAGGCTCCCCCTCCTCTCTGGCCGATATTGCTGCAGACCATTTGGCTTTAATGGATTCGCTCAATATCGACCAGTTTGCCGTGGTCGGCTTGTCGGTTGGTGGAATGTGGGGAGCAGAACTCGCTGCCGCCGCACCTGCGCGGGTTAAGGCGATGATGTTATTTGATACCTTTATCGGCGATGAAACCGATCTGGCGCGAGAGCGTTATTTCGCGATGCTCAACGCCATCGATGCGACTGGCACCCTTCCCCCGGAGTTACTCGACTATATCGTCGGTCAATTTTATTCGCAGTTTGCCGCGCCCGCAGATGTTCAGCAACTCACCGCTTATCTTTCCTCACTTTCTGCTGAGCAACTTCGCAGCAGTATTGTGCCGCTCGGTAAATTGATTTTCGGTCGACCAGATCGGATGACCATTCTGGATTCTGTGGCTTGTCCGGCGCATGTGGCAACTGGTGAACTGGATCTGCCGCGCCCGCCCGTGGAAGGGCGACAGATGGCTGAAGCATTAGGTTGTCAATTCACGCTGATTCCAAATGCGGCGCATATCAGTAACCGGGAAAATCCTGAATGTGTTTCACAATTGATCGTCGATTTCATGAAACAACATTGTTGATCCCTCATTACATTGCGAAAGCCAGGTAATTAGCCCACCCGGCGATAGTCTATTGCTAACCCTTTAATTAACCGGACGGGAAATACGTTTCCCGTTCGTTCTTCTTGTTATTCGAGACCAGGTTATTACTGTCATAAAACTGTCATTATATTTTTATGTTTGGCCATCTATTTTTAAACGCATCCTGAATACACCTTCAATACCTCGGTTAAACAGCAAGGCCCAAAAAACGAATAAAGATCCAGGCTTATAAACACGCGTGCATTACCAGCAGACATCTTACTAATGGTTAATATTGTTAATTCATTCGTGCTTTATTGTCATAAGCCAAACATCGGGCAGGAGCGCGTTAAGCATATTGGCGGCCAGTTACCTTTCTCACAACAAAACAACAACCTAACACAAACTCATTGTAAGTCTAACCACCACAAAACCGCCAAAATATAAATATTAAGAATAATCTTCTTTGTTAATTTATAGATTTAAGCGATCATTTTCATGATAGTAATAGATATAGACTATCAAAATAAGATAATCGATCATTTAAAACAATTTTCAATCATTATCAGGGCCTGTGTAGAATTGAAAATTGTTTATTAAGAATGTCCTGTTCTTTTGAGTAAGGGCGAAATCAGGAAAATGAAAATTAACACACTGGAAATTAATGGCAGAAAATTCCTGATGACGGCAGAGTTTCATCCCATCATTACTCTCTCAGGAAAAAACATTCTCCGCTATCAAGCGGTGGCGCAATTTTATAACGCTGAGGATTTTCTCATTCCCGCAGAGCAAATAGCCGCTCTGCTGGAAGAAACGGCGGTCAGCAGAAAAGTAACCGATTTTATTTTTGAAGTTATTTGTCATGTACTAAAAATGAAAGAAACAATGACGGTTTCATTCATTTTATCGTCGCAGCTGGCTAATGATATGGATCATCTTACCCAGCTCCTTGAACGCTGCCAGCACAGTAATATTGCCCCGCAACGTATCGAAATTGAGGTCAGTGACAAAATGACTTATCCTCAATTTATCAGTAAGTTACCTTCATTAAAGAAAGCCAAAGAGTATGGCTTTATGGTTTCACTCGGTAAATTTGGCTGTGGAAATGAACATGCAGAGCGCCTGCAATTGTTTGCGTTCAATACTATTAAAATCGATCGCTCCCTTGTCGATGGCATTGCCCGCCACCCGGCAAAACTTTCAACACTGCACCGTTTCATTGACAGCGTAATACCTGCCGGGACGAACGTGATTTGTGAAGGCGTGGATAGCACAGCCGACCTCGCTCTGCTTAACAGGTATAACGCCGGCGGTATTCAGGGGTACACCTTTTCCCGCCCGCTAACCTTTAAGCAACTCCAGTTACTGGAGGGATTTTAAACTCACATAAAAGCCGCTGGCGGGTGATTGGGTAAAGGCGCTATCCCAGGCAGGCTGCCCGTGTACTATTCCTCTGCGTTTTCGCGGGTGCAGACGATCGCTTTATCGTTGGTGTGCTTGCTGTCCGCATAGAAGAAGGCTTTTTTACCCGTTTCGATCTGCGTGATGATATGGATCGCCGCCCAGTTGGTAGCCTTATTTTGATCCTGGCTGTCGGTATAAATCAGCGAGCGGCCGGAATATTGATCGGAGATATCATACGGATTCTCCTGTGGATTCGTGTAATGTCGACCATTGACAGTGAGCCCATCCGGTTCGACGCTGGCGCGGTATTCATCACACTGCAGCGTGATACCCGCAGCCGATGAATACGCCGATAATAAGGCTAAACAGCCGCCCGCAATAAACTTGACCATAACCATCCCGTATACATGTTGTTGGCAACAGAATAATACAACGCCCCTGAGAAGGGGCGCGTTAACAAAGGTTAGTTATAAAGCGAAGGTTCGCCGACCGGGCGGGTTTTAAAACGCCGGTGGATCCAGAGATACTGCTCCGGTGCGCGCAGAATTTCGCGCTCAATCACTTTGTTCATGTAACTGGCGGCAGCAAACTCATCCTGAACCGGATAGTCGTTCAGCGCCTGGCCGATATGCAGCGAATAACCGGAGCAATCCTCTTTACGCACCATCGTGACCGTCAACATTTTCGCCCCGGAAAGGCGCGATAAAACGTAGGTGCCGTTGGTGGTGGCCGCGTTTTGCACACTGAAGAACGGGGCGAAAATACTGCCTTTGCGACCGTAGTCCTGATCCGGCGCGAACCAAACGGCTTCCCCTTGTTTCAGCGCATTGACCAGACCTTTCAGGTTACGGCGATCAATCATCGATTTATTGGAACGCATACGCCCGCGCGTCTGTACCCATTCCATCAACGCATTATTATGCGGGCGATAGGTTGCCATCATTGGCTGACAAAGCCCCATTACGCGCCCGCCCAGCTCCAGCGACATAAAATGCACGCCGACCACCATCACACCACGCTGGCTGGCCTGGGCGGTCTGCAAATGCTGATAGCCTTCGACATCAAACCAGCGGCGTACACGCTTATCCGACCAGAACCACGCCATGCCGGTTTCAATCAACCCCATGCCCAACGACATAAAATTTTTCGCAATCAGCCGCTCACGCAGTTCATCGCTCATATGGGGGAAACATAATTCGAGATTACGGCGGGCGATACGCTCACGGCGCTGCAGGAATCGACGTGATTGCCGCCCCAGCCCCGCGCCAAGGCGGGCAAGAACAGGATAAGGAAGTTGAACGAGCAGCCAGAGCAAACCTAATCCGGCCCATGTCACCCAATGGCGTGGGTGTAAAAATTCGCGCTTAAACGGTGTCATCATTGTTACCTAAAAGCCTTAATTCAGTAGCGCTTAAAGAGACAATGAATCACTTCATCAGGTCATTACGCGTTACAGCCACTCGCGTCGGTTGCTGACAACCGGGCGGTACATCCAGTGCCGGACAATATAGCACGAAGAGCTAAAATCTAATGCGCAGAATAATGAATAAAAAATGAAGATTTTTCGGCGGTTATACCGCCGAAAATGATTAGACAATTGCCGTGGTCAGCCGTGATGAACAACACAGGCGGGATTGTTCGTCATAAATATCGATTTGCCAGACCTGATGCCGCCCCCCCGTATGCAGCGCCCGACAAACACCGCGCACACGCCCGCTGCGCACCGAGCGCAAGTGGTTAGCGTTGACCTCCAGCCCCACCACTTTCTGTTCCCCTTCCGTACACAAATAGCCGGCAACAGAACCGAGCGTTTCCGCCAGCACCACCGACGCACCACCGTGTAACAGGCCAAACGGCTGATGAGTTCGTTGATCTACCGGCATGCTCGCCTCCAGCGCATCGTCACTGATGCGTTCAAAGCGAATATCCAGCAACCCCACCATATTGCCATCACCCATTGCATTCAGGGCTTCCAGCGTAACCGCACGTTTCCAGATCATCCCAAAATCTCCAGCAATGCCTGTAGTGGATGGCGCACGCCATTCCCTTCGATTCGTTTAACCTGGCTGCGGCAAGAGTAGCCGGTTGCCAGACAGCGATTACGCGGCAAACGCTGCATCGCCTGATGCCAGGAAAGCTCATAAATGCCCAGCGAACTGGCATGGTTCTTCACTTCATGACCATAGGTTCCGGCCATGCCGCAGCAGCCAACACTGACATTTTCCAGTACCGCGCCGAAACGCGCAAAAATCGACGCCCATTGCCCCGTAGCACCCGGTAGCGCAGTCACTTCTGTGCAGTGGCCGAACAGATACCAGGGCTCACCGCTGAGCGCGCGTTCACCGATGTTATCCAGCGCCGCTGGCAGCCATTCATGCACCAGTTGCACATGAAAGTCCCCACGCTTATCGCCTAACGCCAGCTTGTACTCGTCGCGGTAGCAGAGCACCAGCGCCGGGTCGACGCCGACCATCGGCATGCCCAGTTGTGCCACGCGGTTAAGGAAATCTGCGGTTTTTTGCGCCGTTTTGGCAAAGCGATTCAGGAAACCTTTAATGTGTTGCGCCTTGCCGTTTGGCGAGAAAGGCAACACGACCGGCGCGAAGCCAAGCCGTTCGACCAGACGAACAAAATCCGCTACGACCTGCGCATCGTAATAGCTGGTAAATGGATCCTGCACCACCAGCACAGTTTTCGCTTTCTGCGCGGCATCGAGCTGTTCAAGCTGCTCAAGCGTCATGTTCGCCGTGCGATGCCCGACCATCTGACGCTGCAATGACGGCACCGACAGCAACGGTAAATCCACCATGCCGATATGCTTCGCGGAAAGGGAACGCACCCACGGCTGGCTCATAAAAAAGTTAAATGTTTTCGGTGCGCGCGCCATTAATGGCGCATAGCTCTCAACCGTGGCGACCAGATGATCGCGTACCGGGCGCAGATAACGGCTGTGATAGAGCTGCAGGAAGCGTGACCGGAACTCCGGCACATCAATCTTGATCGGGCATTGTGTAGAGCACGCTTTACAGGCCAGGCAGCCGGACATCGCTTCTTTAACTTCATGCGAGAAATCATACTCGCCGCGACGGGCATGCCAGCTATTGCGCGTACGCTCGATTAATGTGCGCAAACTGGCCCGCTTTTCCGGCAGCTCTTTTTCCAGCTTAATTGGATCGATGCCACGATCGGCCAGCAGACGCAGCCATTCACGCACCAGCGTTGCCCGCCCTTTTGGCGAATGAATACGGTTCGCCGAGATTTTCATCGACGGGCACATCGGGCTTTTCACATCGAAATTAAAGCATAAGCCGTTACCGTTACACTCCATGGCGCCACGCCATGAGGAACGCACGGCAATAGGAATTTGCCGGTCAAGCGTACCGCGCTTAACGTCATCCACCTTCTTCATCGGCGCATCGATGCCTTCAGGCGGGCAAATTTTACCTGGGTTCAGCCGGTTTTCCGGATCGAACGCCGCTTTGATTTTGCGTAACTCACCATACAACTGCTCGCCAAAAAACGCCGGGCTATATTCGGCGCGGAAACCTTTCCCGTGCTCGCCCCACAGCAAACCGCCATATTTTGCCGTCAACGCCACCACATCATCCGAAATGGATTTCATCAGCACTTCTTGCTGCGGATCGCACATATCCAGCGCGGGCCGCACATGCAGCACCCCGGCATCGACATGACCAAACATGCCGTAGCTCAGGCCATGTCCATCAAGCAGCGCACGGAATTCAACGATGTAATCCGCCAGATGTTCCGGCGGCACGCAGGTATCTTCCGCGAAGGGAATCGGCTTGGCCGCGCCTTTCGCGTTCCCTAATAACCCCACGGCTTTTTTACGCATGGCGTAAATGCGCTCAATGCCCGTCAGATCTTCGCACAATTGCCAGCCAATCACGCCGCCTTCACCCTTAGCCATTAACGTATCGAGGCGCTGGCACAGCGACTGCACCTGCGCATCAATCAGCGGCTGATCGTCACCGGCAAACTCAACAATATTCAGGCCAAGCAGGGTTTTGTCCGGCACATCGGTAATCAGCTCTTTCACCGAATGCCAGACAATATCTTCCCGCGCCAGATTGAGCACTTTCGAATCTACGGTTTCGACGGAGAGCGCCCGCGCTTCCACCATAAACGGCGCATTGCGCAGCGCGGAATCAAACGAATCATATTTAACGTTCACCAGACGGCGAACTTTCGGCAGCGGCGTGATATCAAGGCGCGCTTCGGTAATAAACGCCAGCGTCCCTTCTGAGCCGGTCAGAATGCGGGTTAAATCAAATTCGGTCATCTCGTCATTAAACACATGACGCAGATCGTAACCGGTAAGAAAACGGTTCAGTTTGGGGAAGTTATCCAGAATCAGCTGACGGTTATCGCGACAGCGCTCCAGCACCGTTTTATAGATACGCCCGATAGCGGTGCTGGCATTACCCAGCGTTTCTGCCAGCGCCACCGGCATCGCCTGCGTATCGAGGATATCGCCACCCAGTAACACAGCGCGGACACCCAGCACATGGTCGGAAGTTTTCCCGTAAACAAGAGAACCCTGCCCGGAAGCGTCGGTGTTGATCATTCCCCCCAGGGTCGCGCGGTTGCTGGTCGACAGCTCCGGCGCGAAGAAGAAACCGTAAGGTTTCAAATACTGATTGAGCTGATCTTTGATAACGCCTGCTTCAACGCGCACCCATCCCTCTTCAGGATTGATTTCCATAATGCGGTTCATATAGCGGGACATATCAACGATGATGCCCTGGTTCAGCGCCTGGCCATTGGTGCCGGTACCGCCGCCGCGCGGAGTAAAGACTAGCGTACGAAAACGCGGCTCGGCAGCGAGGCGTGTGATCAAGGCAACGTCGGACGTTGAACGAGGGAAAACGACGGCATCGGGTAATAGCTGGTAAATACTGTTGTCTGTCGCCATCGTTAGCCTGTCGGCGTAGCTGGTGGCGGTATCACCGGTAAAACCTTGTTGCTCCAAAGCCTGCAAAAAATTCAGCACCAGTTGAACGACGCCCGGTGCCTGGGAAATCTGTGGGATCATTATGCTTGACCCTGCCTGACTGTTAGTGTTGTGAATAGTTAATCGTTTGCTTTAAGCATTCATCGTTGTATCACATTTTTTTCTTATGCGCCCATGAGAATTACAGGCAGAATCGGACTGTCCAAAACCGCTGAAATCATTAATCATTATCACTGGTGATTTCCAGAAACACCGAATTTTCAGCCACTCAATAAGGTGAGTAAATCGTATGGTTGATCTACGTCAGTCCAGGGATGTACCGCAAATCATGCTGTCGGTACTGTTTTTAGCAATCATGATTATCGCCTGTCTGTGGGTCGTCCAGCCCTTCATCCTCGGTTTTGCCTGGGCGGGAACGGTGGTGATCGCCACCTGGCCACTGCTGGTACGCCTGCAACGCGTGCTGTTTGGCCGCCGCTCGCTGGCGGTTTTAGTGATGATGATGCTGTTGATCCTGCTGTTTATCATTCCTGTCGCGCTACTGGTTAATAGCCTGGTGGACTCCAGCGGCCCGGTGATCCATGCCATCAGCACCGGCGCCATGTCACCGCCGGATTTAGCCTGGCTAAACAGCATCCCTTTCGTTGGTGAGAAGCTCTATGCGGGCTGGCACAGCCTGCTGGATATGGGCGGCAGCGCCATTATGGCCAAACTGCGGCCGTACGTAGGCGCGACAACCACCTGGTTTGTCGGCCAGGCCGCGCATATCGGACGCTTTATGCTGCACTGCGGCCTGATGTTGCTGTTCAGCGCCCTGCTTTACTGGCGTGGTGAGCAAGTTGCCAGAGGGATCCGCCATTTCGCCATTCGTCTTGCCGGGAAACGTGGCGATGCCGCTGTGCTGCTGGCAGGTCAGGCTATCCGCGCCGTAGCGCTTGGTGTGGTGGTCACCGCGCTGGTGCAGGCCGTGCTTGGCGGCGTTGGTCTGGCCATTTCCGGGGTGCCCTACGCCACGTTGTTTACCGTGGTCATGCTGATGACCTGTCTGGTGCAGCTCGGGCCGTTACTGGTGCTGGTTCCGGCCATTATCTGGCTTTACTGGAGCGGAGATTCCACCTGGGGCACCGTGTTGCTGGTCTGGAGCTGCATTGTCGCCACGCTGGATAACTTCATCCGCCCGGTACTTATTCGCATGGGTGCGGATTTACCGCTGATCCTTATTCTTTCAGGGGTAATTGGCGGACTGGTCGCTTTCGGTATGATTGGCCTGTTTATTGGTCCGGTATTACTGGCGGTTTCCTGGCGGCTATTCTCCGCGTGGGTGAATGAAGCGCCCGAACCGGTAGCGACAGATAATGCGCTAAGCGAAGTCGACGATTTAGATAACCCCTCCTGAAAATAATAAGGCGGGGTAGCCCGCCTTAATTATTATTAAGCGCTACTTATCATTTCAGACACGAAACCCCGATCAGATCCCTCTGAAAGCGAAATATTGCGCGATTTAGCCCATATATTCTTCACGTCCATTTAACTAATGAGACGAATCTGATCGACGCAAAAAATCGACATGCCTACTATTAGCTCACGGTTATAAATCAACACCTTGATTTATAAGCATGGAAATCCCCTGAGTGAAACAACGAATTGCTGTGTGTAGTCTTTGCCCATCTCCCACGATGGGCTTTTTTTTCGCCGCTTTCATTTCAAGCACTTATTTGCCGGATGCAGACGCGCTTCCGTTGCCGCTCACCGCGCAGGCGCCATTATCAATGGCTGCACCAATCGGTAGATAATCGAGTGCTAAATGCATCGTGCTCACATCGTGTCCGTCACAGTCACGAATATGATCGTTATACGACGCACAGCCATTAAGACCCGCGCATGCGAGCACGATATACATGAATAAATAAGCTTTCATTTGAATAACCTCAACACGATTGCAGGAAAATAAATAGATCACTTCCGCTACAGCGAAATAAAAACTGCAATAGTTAATAAATTAAAATCGTGAAAACACGATCACTCTAAACCCGCTTACGTATTTACCTGCGCCAGCTGCTGATAAGATGATGCTGAGACAGCACGCGATCAACGACGTTACATAACCGGCCCTGCAGCGCCCTGTAAATCCTGCGTTCACAGGCGTAGTTCACCCACCGGATACCGCCGGGTTCAACGTTGCCAAACCCCTTAATACCATGAGAAATAAAATGGACATAATGGCGCGCAGCTATTTTCCCACCAGGTAAAATCTCAATAAATTTTTTCTGCAAGTACAGAGAAATAGAAAATAACGAAGAGCTAAGTTACGGGAGGGAATTATATGCGGGGTAATTATCAATACAATAAATATATACCAGCGGCAGGCACGAATAGCTTACGATCGCACAAATACCTCAGGTAATTGTAAGTCATGCAGCGTGGTTGTTATTTCAGCCGGGTTATTGTTGTCTGTTTGTGCAAAAAAAATAGCCCATCGAGCGATGGGCTACGATGTTATCACTGACTGACTTCGCACTGACTCATCATTTTCCAGGCGGTGGGAAGTTCGCGGGTCTCGCCGTAAACGTTCACCGTGAGCGCTGCGCGGATATCTGCCGATGAGGCACCGATTTGCAGCTCAAACTCACCCGGTTCGACAATGCGCTGCCCGTCACGGCGCGTAAAGTTGAGCATATCCACCGGCACGATGAACGTCAGGGTTGCCGTTTCACCCGGTGATAATGCCACGCGCTGGAACGCTTTTAGCTCCTGCACCGGACGCACCATTGACGCTACTTTATCCCGGACATACAGTTGCACCACCTCGCTGCCGCTGCGATCTCCGCTATTTTTTACCTGCACCTGCACACGAATATCGTCATCAATCGCCACATCAGGTGTCAGTAATACCGGGTTCATATACTCGAACTGCGTCCAGCTCTTCCCGTAGCCAAAGGGGTAAAGTGCGCCAAAATGGAAGGCAAACGGTGTACCACCGCTTTTCAGCTTGTGGTTGTAATAATAGGGCATCGCCCCCGCGCTTTTCGGCACGCTGACGACCAGACGCCCCTGCGGCTCTGCCCGCCCGGTCAATACATCGGCAATCGCCCGGCCGCCCTCCTGCCCCGGCGCCCACGCCATTAACCATGCGGCAACGCGCGACTCCAGCCCTTGCAGGTTATACGGACGCCCACCGGTCATGACCACCACGACCGGTTTCCCGGTTGCCACTAACGCCTCCAGCAACTGTTGTTGCACACCCGGCAGCGTCAGGCTGTCCGTGTCGGAACCTTCTCCCACCGTCCCGCTCTGGAACAGCCCGGCAAGATCGCCCACACAGGCAATGATCACCTCGCTTTCCTGCGCCACGCTCACCGCGTGCGGGATCAGGCTCAAATCCCTGGAAACTGGTGACTGCTGCATCGGTTTCCCCGACGCATCCCCGGGGAAAACGGGGGCGCCAGCCATACGTTTTTCAATAATATGGCAGCCTTTGGCATAACGGACGTTCCCCTCGCCCAGCGTCTGGCGCAGCGCCGCAAGCGGCGTGGTGACCTGCGTGGTCTCCTCCAGCATATCGCTAATGATCAAATGCACCGGGAAACTGTACCCGCTGAGCAAAGCCAGCGGATCGTCAGCGGTCGGGCCAATTACCGCCACTTTCGGTGAGCCGTTCAATGGCAGAATGCCGTTATTTTCCAGCAGCGTCATTGAGCGCGTAGCGACCTCGCGCGCTACCCGCCGCGTCCTGGCAGACTGCAGGTCGATACCCTGTTCATCGGTATAAGGCTGTTCGAACAAACCGAGGCGGAATTTCACTGCCAACACGCGGGCGACAATTTCGTCCACTTTTGCCATGGAGATAAGTCCACGCTCAACGGCCTCTGCCAGATGGCGTGCACAGTCATCTTTTGGCAATTCAACATCCAGCCCGGCATTAAACGAGAGCGCAGCGGATTCCGCGGCATCGTGTGTCACGCCGTGATGCTGATGCAGCAGGCTGACGCCACCGTAATCGGCAACAATAATGCCCTCGAAGCCCCACTGTTCACGCAGCAAAGTGGTGAGCAAGAAATGGTCACTGTGACCCGGCTGGTTATCAATGTCGTGATAGGCTGGCATCACCGATCCTGCTTTCGCCAGCTTCACCGCCATCTCGAACGGCAGCAAAAAGGTGTCGTTCAGCTCGCAAAAGCCGAGGTGTACCGGGGCATGGTTACGCGCGCCTTCGCTAAACGAGTGGCCAACATAGTGTTTGAGCGTCGCCAGCATATCGCCCTTTTCACCCTGCAACCCGTTCACGTAGGCGCACGCCATCACCCCCACCAGCCACGGATCTTCACCAAACGTCTCTTCCGTGCGCCCCCAGCGCACATCGCGCGAGACATCCAGTACCGGAGCCAGCCCCTGTTTGCATCCGGTCGATCGCGCTTCCAGCCCGATATGATGGGCGGCACGTTGCACAAGTTGCGGATCCCAGGTGGAACCGTAGTTCAGCGAGGAGGGAAATAACGTCGCGTCTTTGCACAATAAACCCACCAGGCACTCTTCATGAAACAGCGCGGGGATACCCAACCGCGTCTCTTCCACCAACGTTTTTTGTAGCCGATTAGCCGCACGTACACCGCGCTTCGCCTCCACAATATGCGTGCCCAGTGGACGGGTTATTTGCCCGACCCCCAGTTTAAGCCGCTGTGCCAGCGCCGCCTGCGTGCTGACACCGGCAAACTCATCGCTGAGATCGGTGCGCTCGCGGTGCTCTCCCTCTTCTGAAAGCACCAGCCACAACGCATGCATTTGCGCGAATTTCTCTTCCGGCGTCATCCGCGCCAGTAAATCCGCAACGCGTTCGGCCACGGGACGGTTTGCGTCCTGGTAGATAGCAGTCATCGGGTCACTCCTGTGTTATTGAAATCCGGGGCGGTTTGCACTGCCGTGTCGCTTTCACTGACGCCGCGTTTACGTATCAGATCTTGCGCGATACTGTCGGCAACCTGGCTATTGAGTTTGTAGCGGGTCAGCAGCAGCACCATGCAGATAAACAGCAGGCAGGGGATCAGCGTAAACAATGCGTTAATGGTCGTCAGCACCGTCGCGCTCTGGGCTGCCTGATTCGGCGCATAATCCACGGCACCAAGCACCCAACCCACGACTGCGCCGCCAAGCGCAAGGCCAAATTTAATGGCGAATAACGCTGTCGAGAACACCAGTCCGTCGAGGCGACGCCCGCTGCGGTGCTCTTCGTAATCCACCACGTCAGAGAACATGGTCCATTGCAGCGGCGTGGTCAGGTTCTGAATAAAGCTGAAAACGATATTGAGGCCAAAAATAAGCCACACTTGCGTCGGCGGGATAATAAAGATCAGCGCCGCGAAAACGACGAATGTAATAATTGTCCACTGGTAGGCGCGCACCCGGTCAAATTTCCCTAATAACCGCGCTGATAATAGCGCTCCGCTTAGGGCAGCGATCATGCCCGAAACAATAAAGGTAAATACCATATCCGGGCGCTGTAATACGTATTTGACGTAATACATCGTGGCGGAACCACGCGTTACAACCGCGGTTAACAGCAAAATATTAAACACAAAGACAATGCGCCACTGCGTATTTTTCGCCAGCAATTTGAGATCGCTGAACAGCGAACCGGAGCTATCATTGCGCGGCGTAAAACGCTCGCGTGTCATAAAGAAGCAGCCAAAGAACAGAAAAATGCCCAGTACGCCCATCATGCTCATGGCATAAAAATACCCTTTTTGATCATTACCAGCCCCCAGATGTGCCACCAGTGGCAGGGCAATAACGGTCACGATCAGGCCGCCAATAAACGATAAACCAAAGCGCCAGGACTGCAGCGAGTGGCGCTCGTGCGGGTCCATCGTCAGCGCGCCGGGCATGGCGCAGTAAGGGACATTAATCGCAGAGTAGATAAAGCTAAGGATGGCGTAAGTGACGCAGGCATAGAGGATTTTTGCCGTCGCCCCTGCGTCCGGGACATAAAAGGTAATAATGCAGCTCACACCAAACGGTATTGCAAACCACAGCAGCCAGGGGCGAAAACGCCCGTGTCGCGTTTGCGTACGATCCACCAGTGCGCCGATGCAAGGATCAACAAAAGCATCCACCGCACGCACGACCAAAAACATGGTTCCCATTATGGCGGCGGGTAACCCAAACACATCCGTATAGAAATAAGCGAGAAACAGCGTTGCGGTTTGCCAGACCAGGGCGCTCGCCATATCACCCAGACCGTAACCAATTTTGTCTTTTGTACTCAGGACAGAGGAGATTGTCATTTTTATTAGCCTTGTGAGGTCAAAAAATATTTCAACATGGCGCGACAGATTAACGTCGCACTGCTCACTACCGGCTCAAGTATTGGAAGAAGCTAACGAGGGGACAATTGCAATAATTGCCAGGCTTTTTACGTTTTTTGGTTATTGTGATCGCCGCCGAGTTCGCGGCTGAAATAAAAAAATCCCCGACATTATGTCGGGGATTTTACTTTTGCCTTTATTTTTTCAGTTCGGCGAGGCTTAGCCAGGTCTGCACAACGGTGTCCGGGTTGAGTGAGAGACTATCAATGCCCTCATCCATCAACCAGGCGGCAAAGTCTTCGTGATCTGAAGGCCCTTGCCCGCAAATGCCGACATATTTGCCCTGCTTTTTCGCCGCACGGATCGCCATCGAAAGCAGCGCTTTCACCGCGTCGTTACGTTCGTCGAACAGTTCTGAGACCACGCCGGAATCGCGATCGAGACCCAGCGCCAGTTGCGTCATGTCGTTGGAGCCGATAGAGAAACCATCGAAATACTCAAGGAACTGCTCCGCCAGCAGCGCGTTGGACGGGATTTCGCACATCATGATGATTTTCAGCCCGTTCTCACCGCGTTTCAGCCCCTGGCGCGCCAGCTCATCAACTACCGCTTTTGCCTGTTCAACGGTACGTACAAACGGGACCATGATTTCCACGTTGGTCAGCCCCATATCGTTACGCACGCGTTTTACCGCTTCGCACTCAAGCGCGAAGCAATCGCGGAAGCTGTCGGCCACATAACGGCCTGCGCCACGGAAGCCGAGCATCGGGTTCTCTTCTTCCGGTTCGTAGCGCTCACCGCCGACCAGATTGGCGTATTCGTTCGATTTAAAATCAGACAGACGCACAATCACGCGTTTTGGCCAGAATGCCGCTCCCAGTGTCGAAATGCCTTCCGTCAGACGGCCGACATAAAACTCAACCGGCGAATCGAAGCCTTTCATCATTTCGCGGATTTCGTTTTGTAATTTCGCGTCCTGATCATCAAACTCCAGCAGTGCGCGCGGATGCACGCCGATCATGCGGTTGATGATGAATTCCAGACGCGCAAGGCCTACGCCTTCGTTTGGCAGGCAAGCAAAATCGAAGGCGCGATCCGGGTTGCCGACGTTCATCATGATCTTCAGCGGCAGATCCGGCATGGTGTCTACGCTTGAACTTTTCACGCTGAAATCCAGCAGATCGGCATACACATAACCGGTATCGCCTTCGGCGCAGGAGACGGTGACTTTCTCCCCGGTTTTAATACGTTCGGTCACGTCGCCGCAGCCCACCACCGCCGGAATACCTAACTCACGCGCAATGATCGCCGCGTGGCAAGTACGACCGCCGCGGTTGGTAACAATCGCCGCCGCTTTTTTCATGATCGGTTCCCAGTCCGGGTCGGTCATGTCGGTTACCAGCACATCGCCCGGCTCGATCAGGTTCATCTCGCTGATATCGTGGATCACTTTCACCGTACCGGCGCCAATGCGATGCCCAATGGCACGGCCTTCAGAGATAATGCGCCCCTGGGCATGCAGCGTGTAACGCTCCATCACCTGGCCACGCGAACGCACGGTTTCCGGACGCGCCTGCACGATAAACAATTTACCGGTATGGCCGTCTTTCGCCCATTCAATATCCATTGGACGGCCATAGTGTTTCTCGATTTGCACCGCCTGCTTCGCCAGCGCCTGCACTTCGTCGTCGGTCAGGGAGAAACGGTCGCGCTCGGCCTGCGGTACATCTTCAATCTGCACCTGCTTGCCATGCTCTTGCGTCGGCGCATAGATCATGCGGATTTTCTTCGATCCCATGGTGCGACGCACAATGGCCGGACGATTTGCCGCAAGCGTTGGCTTATGCACATAGAACTCATCCGGGTTAACGGCGCCCTGCACCACCATTTCGCCCAGTCCCCAGGCAGAGGTGATAAACACTACCTGATCAAAACCGGATTCCGTATCGATGGTGAACATCACGCCAGAAGAACCGATATCCGAACGCACCATGCGCTGCACACCGGCAGAAAGCGCGACGCCGCGATGATCGTAGCCCTGATGCACGCGATAGGAGATGGCGCGATCGTTGAATAACGAGGCAAACACATGCTTCACCGCCACCAGCACGGCGTCATACCCTTGCACGTTGAGGAAGGTTTCCTGCTGACCGGCAAACGAGGCATCCGGCATGTCTTCTGCGGTCGCAGAAGAACGCACCGCGAAAGACGCTTCAGCGTCGTCTTCAGAGAGTTTGGCATAGGCTTCGTGGACGGCTTTTTCCAGCTCCGGCGGAAATGGCGTGTCGACAATCCACTGGCGGATCTGCGCACCGGCTTTGGCCAGTTCGGACACATCATCGATGTCAGTTTTATCCAGTAATTCGTAAATGCGCTGATTTAGCCCGCTTTGTTCCAGAAACTGGTTAAACGCATCGGCCGTGGTCGCAAACCCATTCGGTACGGAAACCCCCATACCGGACAGATTAGTAATCATTTCACCAAGGGAGGCATTTTTGCCCCCAACTCTGTCTACATCATTCATGCCGAGTTGGTCATACCAAAGCACCAGCGGAGACGAGCCATTGTTGGACATCGAAACAATCCTTTTGTGATATATGAATGGGTGAAAACGTCGAACTACTTTTTTATCCTGGCATAATTAATTCCGTTGAAAAAACGGTGAATCGTGTAAGCAATTACGATTTCTGGTTTTTCGGATAGATTCCCATCAATAAATCACCTTGAGTAATTTCTCATTTTTGTATCTCCTTATTTTTTATAGGAGAAATTAAAAAAATGAACCGTTGAGTTCATTAAAAATAAAAACACCATTTCATTTTAAAAATGAGAAAAAGGAGATACGCATGTTGAGGATTTTAATTTATGCTTTCAGAGAATTACGCATGTCATTCAGGATGGGTTAAATGGACAGTTCAGTTGATCGCCACGTCTTTTATATTTCTGATGGAACCGCTATCACCGCTGAAGTATTAGGCCATGCGGTCATGTCGCAATTCCCGGTTGCCGTCAGCAGTATTACGCTGCCGTTTGTGGAAAACGAGAGTCGGGCCCGTGCCGTCAAAGAACAAATAGACGCCATCTATCAGCAAACCGGTAATCGCCCCCTGGTGTTCTACTCCATTGTGATACCGGAAATTCGCGCCATTATTTTGCAAAGCGAAGGATTTTGTCAGGATATCGTTCAGGCGCTGGTTGCGCCGCTGCAGGAGGAATTAAAACTCGATCCCACCCCCATTGCGCACCGCACACATGGGCTCAATCCCGGTAATTTAACGAAATACGATGCGCGTATCGCGGCAATTGATTACACCCTCGCGCACGACGATGGTATTTCTTTGCGCAATCTTGATCAGGCGCAGGTGATTTTACTGGGCGTTTCGCGCTGTGGAAAAACACCGACCAGTCTGTATCTGGCGATGCAATTTGGTATTCGCGCGGCAAATTATCCTTTTATTGCCGATGATATGGATAACCTCGTTCTCCCCGCTGCGTTAAAGCCACTGCAGCATAAATTATTTGGTCTGACCATTAATCCGGAGCGCCTTGCTGCCATTCGCGAAGAGCGCCGGGAAAATAGCCGCTACGCGTCATTGCGCCAGTGCCGGATGGAAGTTGCAGAAGTGGAAGCGCTTTATCGCAAGAATCAGATCCCCTGCCTTAATAGTACCAACTACTCGGTAGAAGAAATTGCCACCAAGATGCTCGATATTATGGGGTTAAATCGCCGCATGTACTAACAAGCTAGTACACAGGTGCGAAGTGCGCTATGATATTGCCCGGAAACGTGATGTGCTTTGCAACCCCTCTTGAAATAAGCCGGGATTGGTTTAAGGTGTTGCGCATCACTTCCGGCATTCCTGCCGCTGAAGCACCTAATTTTTGAGATTCTTGATGAACAAAACCGATGAACTTCGCACTGCGCCAATCAGCAGCTTGGTGACACCAGCTGAACTTGCGCAGCGCTACCCTGTTACCTCAGAGGTAGCGGAGCATGTGACCGCATCCCGTCGGCGGATAGAAAAAATTCTGAATGGTGAAGATCGCCGCCTGTTGGTGATTATTGGTCCCTGCTCGATTCACGATCTTGACGCCGCCGTTGATTACGCGAGCCGTTTACAAGTATTACGTGAAAAACACCACGCGCATCTGGAAATCGTTATGCGCACCTACTTCGAAAAACCGCGCACCGTTGTGGGCTGGAAAGGACTGATTTCCGATCCGGATCTGAACGGCAGTTACCGCGTAAATCACGGTCTTGAACTGGCGCGTAAACTGCTATTGCAGGTCAATGAGCTGGGAGTACCCACCGCGACCGAATTCCTCGATATGGTGACCGGCCAGTTTATTGCCGATTTAATTAGTTGGGGAGCGATTGGCGCGCGCACCACTGAAAGCCAAATTCACCGGGAAATGGCCTCGGCGCTTTCCTGCCCGGTCGGTTTTAAAAACGGTACCGATGGCAATACACGCATCGCCGTTGACGCGATCCGCGCTTCACGTGCCAGCCATATGTTCCTGTCGCCGGATAAAAGCGGGCAAATGACCATTTATCAGACCAGCGGCAACCCGTACGGCCACATCATTATGCGCGGCGGTAAAAAACCGAATTACCATGCCGGAGATATTGCCAACGCTTGCGATACGCTACGCGAATTTGGTTTGCCGGAGCATCTGGTAGTGGATTTCAGTCATGGCAACTGCCAGAAAGAGCATCGCCGCCAGTTGGATGTCTGTGACGACATTTGTACGCAAATTCGTAATGGCTCGCTCGCGATCTCTGGTGTGATGGCGGAAAGTTTCCTGCAAGAAGGCACGCAAAAAATTGTCAGTGGCCAGCCGCTGGTATACGGGCAATCCATTACCGACCCATGCCTGAACTGGGAAGACAGTGAACTGCTGCTGGAAAAACTCGCAACCGCGGTTGCCACCCGTTTTTAACCTTTTCCTGCTGACTCAATTACGCATTCCCCCTACTTTTTCCTGGGGGAACTGCGTTCAGGTAAACAATCGCCCTTGCTTCACATCGTCATACTATTGATAATCATTATCATTGTTGGTTTGTCTTAAAACGGATATGTCGCAAATGGATAGCACGCCTGCATCACCGGTCACGCCTCAGGAAAAGCCCACGCACATCACCCCAACCGATCGCCGCATTCACAGCCGTTCACTGCTGGGGGATGAAGGACGCGTCGTTATTGAGCACAACGGGCAGCAATACCTTCTGCGCCAGACGCATGCCGGAAAATTGATCCTGACAAAGTAGGCCATTTCAACTCGAACAGCTGACTTTCAGCCGTTTGCCCCAGTCGGGCGGACGGCTGACGTAATCATCACTGCGATCGATAAATGGCTGGCGTAATGCCTCATGAAGTCGCTCCAGCTCGCTGCTATCGCCTTTCTCTGCGGCATCAATAGCGCGCTGCGCCAGCCAGTTTCGCAGCACCATTGCCGGGTTAACCCGTTGCATATGCGCCTGCCGCTGAGCGTCATCGATATTTTCCTGCTGTAAGCGTGAGCGATATTGTGCAAACCAGTCATCAAATGCGCCGCGATCGATAAACTCATCCCGTAACGGCGACGCAGTGCTTTGCTGCTCGGTCAGGCTGAGCATGCGGAACGTACGCGTATAATCGCTACCTTCGCGCGCCATCAGCGCAAACAGCGAATTCAGAAGATCGTTATCGCCTTGCTGGCGAGTAAAGAAGCCCAGCTTGCTGCGCATCAACTGGCCATACTCGGTGAGTAACTGGTGCTGATAATCATCCAGCGCGGCGTTTAACCCCTCCACAGCAATAAAGGGCGATAGCGACTGCGCCAGGCGCTGCAGATTCCACAGCGCCACCGCCGGCTGGTTTTCAAAGCTGTACCGCCCCTGGTAATCAGAGTGGTTACAGATAAAACCGGGCTGGTAATCATCGAGAAAACCGAACGGGCCATAGTCGATTGTTAAACCAAGAATCGACATGTTATCGGTATTCATTACACCGTGCGCGAACCCTACCGCTTGCCAGCGCGCAATCATCTGCGCGGTGCGCCGCACGACATCCCGGAACCATGCGACATATTTATCGCTTTCGTTTTGCAATTCCGGCCAGTGATGACGGATAACAAAATCTGCCAGTTGACGGACTTTTTGCGGATCGCGTCGGTAGTAAAAATGTTCGAAATGACCAAAGCGCACATGACTTTCGGCAATACGCATCAGCATCGCGCCCTGCTCCTGCGTTTCGCGCATGACTGGCGTATCGCTGGTCACAATGCTCAATGCCCGCGTGGTCGGGATCCCCAGATAGTGCATCGCTTCCGAAGCCAGACTTTCACGGATGGTCGAACGCAACACCGCGCGGCCATCCCCCATGCGTGAATACGGCGTCAGCCCGGCACCTTTTAAGTGCCAGTCCCGGGTTGTGCCGTCCGGGAGTTGCTGTTCACCGAGCAAAATTCCGCGTCCATCACCTAATTGCCCGGCCCAGACACCAAACTGATGTCCACTATAAACCTGCGCCAGTGGGGACATGCCGGGTAACAGCGCTTCGCCGCCCCAGATGCCGGCTCCCGAGACGGGATGAAACAGCGCATCCGGTACATCCAGCGCATGTGCCAGTAGCTCATTGCGCCATAGCAGACGGGCGTTGTGCAGCGGTGTTGGGGATAATGCGGTATAAAAATCTGGCAATTCATCTCGCCAGTGGGTAGTAAAAGACAGGGTCATGGTTCCTCCTGCCTTTAGTGTAGTGCTAACTTTGGCGTTTAAACACCAGGCAAAAGCAGGGCTATGGCTGAACCAGAGAAGTTAACTGTTCGACGGTGACGGGTGGCCACATGGCACCCTGCATGGCGCTAAAGGAAAAGGCTGCTGCCCGGTTGAGCGCCTGTTCATCATCAATGCCTGCAATCATCAATGCATCACAATAGGGTTCAAGCTGCGCAACAATCACCCGCATAAAAGGTTCGAATGAAGGTGACGCCAGCCGCTGATGAACAAAATTTTTATCCAGTACCACGCGCTTAAATAAACCATCAAAAATGGCTTTTGTCGAAGCGGTTCCGGCACCAAAATTAGCCAGCACCAGTGAATATTGTTTCGCCAATAGAAACAAGGGGTGATTATCTTTTCCCTTATTTAGATCGGGAAAATTCTCATTAATGGTAAATTCAAGAAAAGGAAATTTCCTAATGTTTGTCGCTAGCGTTTCATCTGCCAACAAGACATCAACCAAAGAGGGCGCAATATTAATCCAGGCCGTTAATTGATGTTGAATAAAAAAGAGTTGGCAGGCTTCAAGGAGTGCCAGTTGTTCATTGAATAAAGCGAGTATTTCTTCAGGCGTAAGGCGCGGAATGACCAGCTCTGTAGGCGTGCGGACATTGCTGTCTGGCCCCACAAAGTTAACGATAATTTCCAGTCCCTGTAGCATTCCGTTACCTTTCCTCGCAGGCAGTAATAGAAGCTCAGAGCGATATGTGTCATCCAGCGATACTATCATTGCGCCAGCCCCGCATTAAGGGTGATATCCGGCATTGTCAAACACAGGTGGAAATATTTCAAATCTATTGTTTTAAATGAGATTAACTTCATTTTTTTCCCGTTTTATTTTTTGGCTTCTCCTTAACCTTTATTAGCCTGATAACGAATTGATGGATGTCCGGATCCCAATGTACACAGATCTTAATTAAGATAAACGTGATTATTTAGTGGAAATTTCCTGGTTTAAAAAAAGCCCTTGCGGGCTTTCTCATTCTAGATGCGGCGTGCTTGCCAGAAATTTTTACGCCAGTAGACATTATCCAGCGAAGAACGCATCACTCCCCGGCTGGTTGAGGCATGAATGAACTCATTATCTGTATCGTAAATTCCAACGTGCAACCCGCTCTCTCCGGAACCGGTTTTAAAGAAAACCAGATCGCCTGGCAGCAAATCCTCTTTATCGATTTTCGTGCCAATTTCCGCCTGTTGCCGCGTCTCGCGCGGCAATTGCAACGAAAACTTATCGCGAAACGTCATCATAACGAAGCCGGAACAATCAACACCGGAACGGCTCATGCCACCGTAGCGATAGGGCGTACCATGCCACTGGCTAAGCTGATCATTCAGGCCAGCAATAACGGTTATCGAATCTGACAATCTTGGATTTGGCGGCGGCGCGCGATGAGAACTACATCCTGCAAGGAATAACGCCGCTGCCAGCAATAACCAGATACGCATCCTGGATCAAGCCTCTTTATTTCTTTTTCTCGGAATAATCTACCGTGTGAATCAGATATGTGGCAAGTCACGTTTTCGTCACGTTGTAGGGATCAACACGCGGTGACCTTCCACATCCAGTTGGCGAAAAGCCAAACCATACGCCGTCGCCAGATGCGATGGCGTCAGCACCTCATTCTGCCGTCCGCTCATTAACAGTTTGCCACCGCTGAGCAACCATGCCTGGCGCGCATGCCTCAACGTATGGTTAAGATCGTGGCTACTCATCACCACGGTAATACCTGCGGCAACCAGCTCGTTTAAAAGCTTATCCAGTGCCGCCTGCTGGGCAACATCGAGGCTATTCATCGGCTCATCCAGCAATAAAAGCTCTCCGGCGGGGTTGCCGGCCGGGTGAATCTGTAAAATCACCGCCGCTAAGCGTACCCGTTGCCATTCGCCGCCTGACAGGTGATTCACCGCCCGCCCCAGCTTATCGCTGAGGCCGAGCTTGCCCGCAATCTGCGCCAGCAGCGCGGTCTGTGCGTTATCGCGCTGATGCAGGGATAAGTACTGCCAGACAGGCATAGCGAACGGCGGTGTCTGCTGTTGGGCCAGGTAAGCACGATGTTGCGCCAGTTGCGATGCAGGCCACTGCGCCAGCGAACGGGCATTAAACAGCACCCTTCCCTGCCCGCCCGATAACCCGGCAATGCGCGCCAGCAGTGTGCTTTTCCCCGCACCATTCGGCCCGACCAGATGCAGAACTTCTCCCCGGCCGACCGATGCCGTTATCGGCCCAAGCCTGCCGGGTTCAGCCACATCCTGAAGCTGCAACAGCATCGACATTACTTCGCCAGCGCCTGTTTTACCGCGTCAACGAGAATTGGATCTTCTGGTGTCATATCCGGAGAGAAACGTTGAATCACCTTGCCGTCACGACCAATCAGGAATTTTTCAAAATTCCACAGAATATCGCCCGGCTCTTTCGGCGCACGACCTTTGCTCTCCATACGTTCGTAGAAACCGCTGCCCTGAGGTGCAACGGCCTTCGGCGCTGCGGCAACCAGCTTTTTATACAGCGGGTGACGTGCTTCGCCATTCACATCGATTTTGCTGAACAGCGGAAATGTTACGCCATACGTGGTGCTACAGAAGGTTTTAATTTCCTCTTCTGAACCCGGTTCCTGGCCGAGAAACTGATTGCAGGGGAAACCGAGTACGGTAAAACCTTCACTTTCAAATTCTTTTTGCATCTGCTCCAGCTGTTCGTACTGCGGCGTCAGCCCACATTTCGAGGCGACGTTGACCAACAGCAGCACCTTGCCGTGGTAACCGGCAAGCGTTGTCTGCTCGCCATCGATAGTCTTAACTTCAGTATTGAGAATATCCTGTTGCATAGCGTCACCTTAATGAATGTTATGGTTTGCGGGCTCAACGCCCGGCTCTCAATAATAGCCAGATAAATACCGGCGCGCCCAGCGTCGAGGTCACAACGCCTATCGGCAACTCGGCCGCACTGAGCGCCAGACGCGCTATCACATCGGCAAATAACAGTGCCACCGCCCCTGCCAGCGCGCAGCCTGGCAGCAATGCCCGATGATCGGTCAAACCGCACAGACGTAAGATATGTGGAATGACCAGACCGATAAAACCAATTGAGCCTGCCAGCGCGACGCTTACCCCGACCAGCCAGCCCGTGGCTACCACCAGCACGTTTCGCCATAGCCACATCGGTAACCCTAACTGGCGCGCGGAAATGTCTCCCAGCGCCAGCATATTCAAGGGCCGGGACTGGAAACAGACCCAAATGATGACTGGCACCAGCGCCGCCATCAGCCAACTTTGTTGCCAGTCCACGCCGCCGAAACCGCCCATCATCCAGTACATCAACTGGCGCAAATCGAAGGAGGAAGAGAAATAGACGGCCCAGGTCATTAATGCGGTACAGATAATACCCAACGCGACGCCAGCCAGCAGTAAACGGCTGGTAGAGATGTGGCGGCGCGCGAAACGCAGCAGAATCAGCGTCACAACGAGCGCGCCAGCGATCGCACAAACGCCGAGCGCCCAGCCAGGGAGCAATCCGCCGCCCAGCAATACAGCAGCAATGAGCCCAACGCCCGCACCGCTTGAGACTCCAAGCAATCCTGGTTCCGCAAGCGGGTTTTCGAACAGTGCCTGCATCACCGCACCGCATAACGCCAGTGCAGCCCCAACCAACAACACGGCCAGCGTGCGCGGCAAACGAATTTGCCAGACAAACAGTTGCCCATCCGGCGTAAACCAGGCGCCCGGAGAAATCCATTGATCGCCCGCGCAGAGACTAAACAGCAGCGCGAAGAGTAAGAGCAGCAGCAATCCACCCAGCCAGCGGCGGTTGCGTTGCTGTTGAAGATGAGCGTATGCCAGCATGTTTTCCGTTTTATTGGTCAGCAAGGCCACTGATTCTAAGGTTGATGCCGGATGCTGAAAAGAAAAAAGGCCGCGATGCGGCCTTTTTAATTAGTTCATATCATTCAGCTTTGGGCGAAGCGTTTTCGACACGGCTCTTTAACTTCTGGCCGGGTCTGAAGGTCACCACGCGCCGGGCTGTAATGGGAATATCTTCGCCCGTTTTTGGATTACGACCCGGACGTTGATTTTTGTCGCGCAAATCGAAATTGCCAAAGCCGGAGAGTTTTACCTGCTCACCGTTTTCCAGAGCACGACGGATCTCTTCGAAAAACAGCTCTACCAGCTCTTTTGCGTCCCGTTTGCTAAGCCCAAGCTTATCAAACAGATATTCTGACATTTCAGCTTTTGTAAGCGCCATAGGTTCAATCCCTCAATGATGCCTGGAATCGCTCTTTTAATGCCTCTACACATCTGGCAACGGTAGCGGCAATCTCCTCTTCTTCGAGTGTACGGCTGGTATCCTGAAGGATCAGGCTAATGGCAAGGCTCTTATACCCTTCCGCTACACCCTTACCGCGGTACACGTCAAATAAGTTTACGCCAACTACCTGATTTACGCCAACTTTCTTACATTCGCCCAAAACATCTGCTGCAGGCACATTTTCTGCGACCACGACAGCGATATCACGACGGTTCGCAGGGAAGCGCGAAATCTCCTGAGCCTGAGGAACCACGCGGTCTGCAAGCGCATTCCACTCCAGTTCAAATACCAGTGTGCGGCCGTTCAGATCAAGCTTACGTTCCAGTTCCGGGTGAACAACCCCAATAAAACCAATGCGCTTATCTTTCAGATAAATCGCTGCAGATTGGCCTGGGTGCAGTGCAGGATTCGTTTCCGCGCGAAACTCAATGGCGGAAAGTTTACCTGTAAGTTCCAGCACGGACTCAAGGTCGCCTTTTAAATCGAAGAAATCGACGCTTCCTTTCACCAGATCCCAATGCTCGTCATAACGGTTGCCGCAAATCGCGCCCGCCAGCATCACATCCTGACGGATGCCTAGATTAGCTTGCGTATCAGGCACAAAGCGCAGGCCGGTTTCGAAAATACGCACACGGCTCTGCTGACGGTTCTGGTTATAAACGATAGTGCCGAGCAAACCGGTCCACAGAGAGAGGCGCATCGCCGACATCTCGCTGGAAATTGGGCTTGGCAGGATGAGTGCTTCCTCACCCGGATGAATCAGTTGCTGCAGTTTCGGATCGACAAAGCTGTAAGTAATGACTTCCTGGTAGCCTTTATCGTTAAGCATGGTTTTAACACGCTTCATCGACAGGTTCGCTTCGCGGTGCTCACCCATAATCAGGCCAGCCTGCACCGGCTCATCAGGAATATTGTTGTAGCCATAAACGCGAGCAACTTCTTCGACCAGATCTTCTTCGATTTCCATGTCGAAACGCCAGCTCGGGGCTACCGCCAGCCACTCATCCTGTCCTTCAGTCACTTCGCAGCCCAGACGGTTCAGAATATCGCTGACCTGATCGTCGGCAATATGGTGGCCAATCAGGCGATCCAGCTTGCTACGGCGCAAACGGATAGTCGCACGTTTCGGCAGCGTGGCGTCGTTCGTGACATCAATTACCGGGCCGGCTTCACCACCACAGATATCAAGCAGCAGACGCGTGGCGCGTTCCATCGCTTTGTATTGCAGTTGCGGATCGACACCACGCTCATAACGATGAGAAGCATCAGTATGCAAACCGTGACGGCGCGCGCGGCCGGTAATGGACAGCGGGTTGAAGAAAGCACATTCCAGCAGCACGTTCTGCGTTTCGCTGTTTACACCAGAGTGCTCACCACCGAAGATACCGCCCATTGCCAGCGCTTTGCTATGGTCGGCAATCACCAGCGTGTCTGCATTCAGTTTGGCTTCATTACCGTCCAGCAGCACCAGGGTTTCGCCCTCTTTCGCCATACGCACCACAATGCCGCCATCCAGGCGGTCGCGGTCAAACGCATGCATCGGCTGCCCCAGTTCCAGTAGCACGTAGTTGGTGACGTCCACAACGGCGTCAATCGAGCGAATGCCGCAACGGCGCAGCTTCTCTTTCATCCACAGCGGAGTTGGCGCTTTGACGTTAATCCCTTTCACTACACGGCCAAGGTAGCGCGGACAGGCCTCTGCCGCTTCCACAGTAATTGGCAGCGTATCGGCGATGGTAGCGGCAACAGGTGCGATATCCGGCTCGGTCAGCGGAGATTTGTTGAGCACCGCAACATCACGCGCCACACCGATGATCCCGAGGCAATCGGCACGGTTCGGCGTCACGCTGATTTCGATGGTGTTGTCATCCAGTTTTAAATATTCACGGATATCGGTGCCGATCGGCGCATCTGCAGGCAGTTCAATAATGCCGGAATGATCGTCAGAAATACCCAGCTCGGAGAAAGAACAGAGCATGCCTTCCGACGGCTCGCCACGCAGTTTTGCCGCTTTGATTTTGAAATCGCCCGGCAGTACCGCACCGACAGTGGCGACCGCGACTTTGAGCCCAAGGCGACAGTTTGGCGCGCCACAGACGATGTCCAGCAGGCGCTCACCGCCCACGTTTACTTTCGTTACGCGCAGTTTGTCAGCGTTCGGGTGCTGAGCGCACTCCATCACTTCGCCCACAACCACGCCATGAAATGCACCGGCAACCGGTTCAACCCCATCGACCTCGAGGCCCGCCATGGTGATTTGCCCGGACAGCGCTTCGCTATCAATGGCTGGATTAACCCATTCGCGTAACCACAGTTCACTGAATTTCATTATTTTGCCTGCCTTTATTTAAACTGTTTGAGGAAACGCAAATCGTTTTCGAAGAACGCGCGCAAGTCGGTGACACCGTAACGGAGCATTGTCAGGCGCTCCATCCCCATACCGAATGCAAAACCTGAGTAAACTTCCGGATCAATCCCGACGTTACGCAGTACGTTCGGATGCACCATCCCGCAGCCAAGTACCTCCAGCCATTTGCCGTTTTTACCCATGACATCCACTTCCGCTGAGGGCTCAGTAAAGGGGAAATAGGATGGACGGAAGCGGATCTGCAAATCTTCTTCAAAGAAGTTACGCAGGAAGTCGTGCAGCGTGCCTTTCAGATTGGTGAAGCTGATATTTTTATCAACAATGAGCCCTTCCATCTGATGGAACATCGGAGTGTGCGTCTGGTCGTAGTCGTTACGATATACGCGGCCCGGCGCAATAATGCGGATCGGCGGCTGCTGATTTTCCATCGTGCGGATCTGTACGCCTGAAGTCTGGGTACGCAACAGACGGGTTGCGTCAAACCAGAAGGTGTCGTGATCAGCACGCGCCGGGTGGTGGCCCGGGATGTTCAACGCATCGAAGTTATGATAATCATCTTCGATTTCCGGACCCGTGGCGACAGTAAAGCCAAGCTCACCAAAGAAGCTTTCGATGCGGTCGATTGTGCGGGTCACCGGATGCAAACCGCCATTCTCTACTCGACGCCCCGGCAGCGATACATCAATAGTTTCGGCAGCCAGGCGTGCATTTAATGCAGCATTTTCAAGATCCGATTTACGCGCGTTCAGCGCTTGCTGCACTTGCTCTTTCGCTTCGTTGATCACCGCACCCGCAGCCGGGCGCTCTTCTGGCGGCAGCTCACGCAGGGTGGTCATCTGAAGGGTCAGGTGCCCTTTCTTGCCCAGGTATTCGACGCGTACGTTGTCCAGCGCGGCGACATCTGAAGCATCGTTAATGGCTGCCTTCGCACTGGCAACCAGCTCTGCGAGATGTGACATGGTTTTCCTCGTTATATGACGATATTTACAAGCGGCAGATACAAAAAAAGCCTCCACAAGGGAGGCTTTCTGGCGCTGTTTTCCGTTTCTTCTTTCACGCGCTAGCCTCCCGGATTCAGGTGCTAAAGTAAAAAAAGAAGCGGAAAATAGCAGCATTCATGCTTGCGTTACCTTAACAGGGTAAGTGGCGGTGATGGCTTATTGAAAACGCATCACGGCAAAATGTCAATGCATTGATAATGTTAAAGCAAAAGAGGGAGCTAAGCTCCCTCTCTTAAACTGGCTTACGCCAGAGCTGCTTTCGCTTTTTCAACCAGGGCAGTAAATGCCACTTTGTCGAATACTGCGATGTCAGCCAGGATCTTACGGTCGATTTCAACAGAGGCTTTTTTCAGGCCGTTGATGAATTTGCTGTAAGAAATACCGTTCTGACGTGCTGCTGCGTTGATACGTGCAATCCACAGTTGACGGAACTGACGCTTTTTCTGACGACGGTCACGATAAGCGTACTGACCAGCTTTGATAACAGCCTGGAAGGCAACACGGTAAACGCGTGAACGCGCGCCGTAGTAACCTTTAGCTTGTTTCAAAATTTTCTTATGACGTGCACGTGCAATCACACCACGTTTTACGCGAGCCATATGCTCTCTCCTGTATCTATATTCTTAAAAAAGTTAAAAGGTTAACGACTTATGCGTACGGCAGGCACGCGATTACCAGGCCCAGATCGCCTTTAGAAACCATGGCTTTCGGACGCAGGTGACGTTTACGCTTGGTAGCTTTTTTGGTCAGAATATGACGCAGGTTAGCGTGCTTATGCTTAAATCCACCTTTACCGGTTTTTTTGAAGCGCTTAGCAGCACCGCGTACGGTCTTAATTTTTGGCATTTTTTAACTTCCACTTCGCATTGTTAATAAACGAAACAAAGGCGAACTAAACCCGTGAGCTTGTGGCCCACAGGTTTAATTACTTGATGGCCTTACTGTTTCTTCTTCGGAGCAAGCACCATGATCATCTGGCGGCCTTCGATCTTCGTTGGGAAGGATTCGACTACTGCCAGTTCAACCAGATCTTCTTTCACGCGATTAAGCACTTCCATACCGATCTGTTGGTGGGCCATCTCACGACCGCGGAAACGCAGCGTGATTTTGGCCTTATCGCCCTCTTCGAGAAAGCGAATCAGGCTGCGGAGTTTTACCTGATAGTCGCCTTCATCTGTACCAGGTCGGAATTTGATTTCCTTAACCTGAATAACTTTTTGCTTCTTCTTCTGTTCCTTAGAAGATTTGCTCTTTTCATAGAGGAACTTGCCGTAATCCATTATACGGCAAACGGGCGGCTCGGCGTTAGGGCTAATTTCGACTAAATCGACCCCGGCTTCTTCAGCTTTTTCCAGAGCTTCTCTGAGACTCACAATACCAAGCTGCTCGCCTTCCAGACCTGTTAAGCGAACTTCCGTGGCGCGAATCTCGCCATTAATACGATTGGGACGCGCCGTTTGAACTCGTTTTCCGCCTTTAATACCTTATTCCTCCAGTTGTTGAAGACTGCGGCTGCGAATCTCTTGTTGCAGCTTCTCGATAACATCATTTACGTCCAGGCTACCCAGGTCTTTACCGCGACGGGTACGCACAGCTACTTTGCCGGCTTCAACCTCTTTGTCACCACAAACCAGCATATAAGGGACACGACGTAAAGTGTGCTCGCGGATTTTAAAGCCAATCTTCTCGTTTCTCAAGTCTGCTTTTACACGAATGCCCGCATTTTGCAGTTTACGGGTCAATTCGTTAACGTATTCAGCCTGCGAATCAGTGATGTTCATCACAACTACTTGCACAGGGGCAAGCCAGGTTGGGAAGAAGCCCGCAAATTCCTCAGTCAGGATGCCGATAAAGCGCTCCAGAGAACCAAGAATTGCACGGTGAATCATCACCGGGACTTGTCGCTCGTTACTTTCGCCAACATAAGAGGCATTCAGACGAGACGGCAAGGAGAAGTCCAGCTGGACAGTACCGCACTGCCATGCACGATCGAGGCAGTCATACAGGGTAAATTCAATTTTCGGACCGTAGAATGCGCCTTCACCCAGTTGATACTCAAACGGGATATTATTCTCTTCCAGCGCCACAGCCAGGTCCGCCTCAGCACGATCCCACATCTCGTCGCTACCGATACGTTTTTCCGGACGAGTGGAGAGTTTGACGACGATCTTCTCGAAGCCAAAGGTGCTGTACATATCGTAGACTAAACGGATACAAGCGTTCACTTCATCGCGCACCTGCTCTTCTGTACAGAAGATGTGAGCGTCATCCTGAGTGAAGCCGCGTACACGCATTAAGCCATGCAGAGCGCCTGACGGCTCGTTACGATGGCAACTACCGAACTCTGCCATACGTAACGGCAGGTCGCGGTAGGATTTTAAGCCCTGGTTAAAGATCTGAACGTGACCCGGGCAGTTCATCGGCTTGATGCAATATTCACGGTTCTCAGAAGACGTCGTAAACATGGCATCTTTGTAGTTGTCCCAGTGGCCGGTTTTTTCCCACAGCACACGGTCCATCATGAACGGGCCTTTCACTTCCTGATACTGGTACTCTTTCAGTTTAGAACGTACGAAAGTTTCCAGTTCGCGGAAGATAGTCCAGCCATCGTTATGCCAGAACACCATACCCGGCGCTTCTTCCTGCATGTGATACAGATCGAGCTGTTTCCCGATTTTACGGTGATCGCGTTTTGCCGCTTCTTCCAGACGTTGCAGATAAGCGTTCAGCGCTTTTTTATCTGCCCACGCGGTACCATAGATACGCTGCAGCATTTTATTATTGCTGTCACCGCGCCAGTAGGCACCCGCTGTTTTCATCAATTTGAAGTGATGGCAGAAACGCATGTTCGGCACGTGCGGACCACGGCACATGTCGACATATTCCTGATGATGATACAAGCCAGGCTTGTCATCATGGGCAATATTCTCATCAAGGATCGAAACTTTATAGCTTTCGCCGCGTTTAACAAATGTTTCACGCGCCTCTTTCCAGCTTACTTTCTGCTTGATGACATCGTAGTTTGTTTCGGCGAGCTCATGCATACGCTTTTCGAGCGCGTCGATATCTTCCTGGGTCAGCGTATGGTCAAGATCAACGTCATAGTAGAAACCGTTATCAATAACCGGACCAATAGCCATTTTGGTGTTGGGCCAAAGTTGCTTAATCGCGTGACCTAACAGATGCGCGCAGGAGTGGCGAATGATTTCCAGTCCGTCCTCATCTTTTGCGGTGATGATGGCAAGTTTGGCATCGCTGTCAATCACATCGCATGCATCTACCAGTTCACCGTTGACGCGGCCAGCGATACAGGCTTTCGCCAGTCCCGGACCGATATCCAGCGCAACATCCATTGGGCTTACAGCGTGGTCGTAATGGCGTTGGCTGCCATCAGGAAGAGTAATTACAGGCATTTCATTTCCTTAATTTGCAGTGGTGCCCCGCACGAAAGAGCACATACAAAATGAGAGATCAAAGATATAACAGCCGCGACGATAAGTTTTCTCGCTTCACTCTGCGGAATCTGTACAGCGTAGAGATCAACTGCTACCTGATACCCTTACCTGCCGCTGTTAAGTACCCGGCAATAGTACACATTTGCGCAGGGGGTTGAAAGGATTAGTGTGACTCAGCTCAAGAGTGCGGCTTTATTGCAGTTTCAAAACTCCGCACAGAAAACGTTTCAAAAACAACCACCCGACCTAAGGATTGTCTGAATTTTTACCAAATTCTTGACATAGCGGTATCTCAAGCCGTTTATTTGGCTACCCGTTAACACCTAACCTACTGATAAAGCATGGTAATCCTTTACTTCGTTATTATTTTCGCGCTTCTCGCGATCATTATTTTTTCGTTTTATAAGCACCACAGCATGAAGTCATCCCGCTCCCTTCCGGGCCGTTACAAGAAACGGCGTCAATAACGCCACCTTCCTTGACCAGGTATGACTGTTCAGAAAGGCACGCACGTGCCTTTCTTTATCATATCCAGCCTGCTTTTTCAGGCGTTGTAACCTAAAGCGCGGATCACGGTTTCCATCGCTTCTTGCGTTAGCCCGGAACGCTTAATTTTTGTATTGGCCAACATAGTTCTGATCACCCCGGCAATCACAATATGTTTAGGTTCTTGTCCGAGATCGCGCATCTCCAGCACGACTTTCCCCACTACACGGCACATCTCGTCATATAACGCTTCGTCTTTTGATGTTCCCATTTCACCTCCGGTGGCGATGGTTTTGATAAGCAGCCTGGCTCACGAAGAATGCGGCTTACATCTGTAAAAGAGTCAGTAAAGCATATTGTTAGCAACAACTGTACACTGCCTCTATCCCCTGGCAGCGTGAAGAGGTAACGCAACAGGCCTTTTTCTGCACACCATCTATTTTCAGGCACTTGCACAAAGTTAAATTTTCCCGCGAATTTACCTTAAAGTTACTCATTCCTTTGCCGATGATTAATTCATTAGCGGTCTGAATGAATTAATGACGGTAATGCAGGCAATCAATCATAATGAGTTTATCGGGCTGAACCTCACTACCCGAAAAAAAACGTCTTCTTCGCTTCAGGAAAGTATTGAACGTCTGTCATCGGGGTTGCGCATTAATGGCGCGAAGGAAGATGCTGCCGGGCAGTCTATCGCTAATCGCATGCGCTCTAACGCCAGTGCGGATAGCGTGGTATCACGTGGTCTTGATGATGCTATCAGTATGGCACAGACCGCCGATGGCAGTTTGAGCACTGTTAGCGAACTTCTGATCCGGGCGAAAAGCCTGGCCATACAGTCAGGAAATAGCACCCTCTCGGAGAATGACCGGCAAAGCATTCAGAACGAATATCAAAATATTCTTAACAATATTCAGTCAATCTCAGAGGGTACCGAGATTTTTGGACGCTACCCGTTGGCTACTGATTCACCCGAACTGCCACCGGAGTTGATTGGTGATGTGCCGCCGTTAAACGTCAAGTTTCCGGTTCAGGGTACCAATTATTCGTTCAGTTCAGGCATTGTCTCACTGGCCTACATCCCTGCCGGTTCGACGAATATTGCTATTACCATTGATTCACTGGGCCTGGATGATGACATCCAGTTATTCACGCGCGATGGTAAGCATCTGGCCGGTACACCAATTAACGGCGCAGCCCCGGACTATACATGGAAAAGTCGTGGCATCACGGATTCCGCGAAAGCGACCAGCCGGGTTCTGACCGAAGCCAACGGTTTTGCGCATGGCGCTACCTACGACGATTCTTTACTGATTGATGGCGGCGCAGCCTGGGCGCTAAACGGTAGCGAAACGCTGAATTACAACGGTATGGCTATTGCTTACAGCGGAGATGGTGACCGTTACGAACCGGGCAATGCTTACAATGATGGTAGCAACGGTTCAAACCGACTTGAGCGCGTAAAGATCGATAACGTTACGGAAGACTTGGTGGTAATGATCGTCGGCAGTGGCTCTTTTACCAGCAACTTAACCTGGGGAACTCTGCCAAAACCAACAATAACGCCGGCGGAACCGCCGAAGCAGAGTCGCCCGTGGGAGGTCGTAACCAGCGCGAACGTTGGGGATGATATCCAATCCGTAACCATGCCTGCCACTCCGGCTGATGTGAAATCACTGGGTTTAAACGCGACATCCTTGCAAACGGCGGCCTCAGCAGGTGTCGCAATGGGTGCGCTTGACAAAGCACTCGAGAAAGTAAGCGGCTGGCGCGCGCAATATGGCGCGTATATCAATCGTTTTGAATCGAATAAATCGGTACTGGCACAGCAAAATGTTGCAACACAAGCGGCGAAGAGCCGGATTGAAGATGCGGATTACGCGCTGGAAGTCAGTAAGATGGCAAAAGCGCAGATATTACAGCAGAGCCAGGATATGGTGCTAAAAGTCGCTAACCAGTCTGCAGAAAATATTCTGGCGCTTCTTCGTAGCTAACATTGTATTTTCACTTCATTTAATAACAGCACTTAATAACAAAATCATTTTTCGCCCGCAGCGAAATAACCTTATCTTACAAAATCCGCATTGCCGCACAAATACAAAAAACCGGTACGACTAAATCCGGTTTTTTTAAAGTTAATGAATTAACTGAAAACGTATTTAGTTCCACTTGCCCGCAACCAGGGTATGTGCGTTAAACGCATTGTCATTTGAACCCTGCGTTGAATGAGACACCGGAACCATATTGGAACCCGCTTCAATGTTGGTGATGTTAGTGTTAGTCTGGCTGGCAGTTACTGCAGGCTGAGCCGCGAAAACGCCAAAAGAGAGTGCAGAAAGCACGACGGCGACCGCAGCGGTTTTGATTTTTTTCATAATTAAATTCTCATACTTGAATAACAACATTAACTGGCTGGGCTTTTTTTGCCCGTGTTGTTAGTGTAGATCTGGATCACACTTTTGCACAGTCAATTTATTTATCTATTCGTGTCAAATAAACTGAATGTGTAACCCAAATATTAATTGTGAGTAAATTATGAAGAGAAAGGAATACTTAAGCGAAATTGAAAAAGGAATAGTAGAATGAAAAGAGCACAAATTAACAAATAAAAGATGGGCCGATATTTTCGGCCCAACAAATTACATTTTATAGCCTAACGTTACCGTCGTTCTGCGATCGGTATGGTCCGGCGCCGTTGATGGTGGCTGGGAGTTCCAGGTCAGGTTATACGCAACTTTCAGAGCAAAGTGCGCGTTAATCGCTACGTTCAGCGCTGTTTCAGAGTTCACGGTGGTATCGTCCGCACCAAATACGGAAACACCCTGCGTGAATTTCGTGGTATCAGTCATCTGCCAGGCGTAGGTGCCGGAAGCATAACCGAGCCCAGTCGTTTTCGTGTTGCCGTCGGTGTACTTGTCATAACGAACACCAGGACCGAATTCAAAGCGCAGGCTGTGAACCGGACCATTCAGGAACTGACGACCATAACCAGCAGTCAGCACGTCGCGATCGCTATAGCCGTTATAGCGGTCAGTTAACCAGCTCGCCTGGCCAAACAGGTAATCGTAATCCGTCATGTTATAACGGCTACGGCCACCTACTGCGTATTTTTCAGACGAACGCACATCATTTGACGATGTATTGCTGGCGTTGCCCCACAAAGACCAGGCGGTAGTCTCGCCGTACCAGGTCAAGGTGGAATCAGCAGTCAAAGAGGAACTCTTTGTATTGCCGGACTGAGCCAGATAACCACCGTTTACACCGCCTTCAAACGGCGCTTTAGCGGTAGAGGGATCATCCATGACAGTAAAAACGGTATCATCTGCAAACGCGTGCATTGATACAAACACACCCGCCGCCATCACAAGCACGGGTACTGTCTTCAAAAGCTTCATTTATTTAGAGTCCGAACAGCAAAAAAAGAGACCAACACGGTCCCGGAAACTTTCATTAGGATCAATGACCAGCGGTCCAAAGAAAGGTAACAAATTATAAAAAGGCCGCTTAAACAGATCAATGAAATCTTATTTGATTTTTTGAATAAGAGGGATCTCAAAACAGCAAAAAAGGTTATTAATAACTGCTGCGCATTAAATCAATATCATTTTGAAATCATGCCCTTAATTCCTTTCCCTTCTGCCTTAACAGTGCCAGGCTTACATCAGTCTGAGAAAAAGGAGGTCAACATGGCAGCTATATACACCCTTACGCTGGCGCCTTCGCTTGATAGTGCGACGCTAACGCCACAAATTTATCCCGAAGGTAAACTGCGTTGTACAGCACCCGTTTTTGAGCCTGGCGGCGGCGGCATTAATGTTGCACGCGCGATTGCCCATCTGGGCGGTAAAGCAACGGCAATATTTCCCACTGGCGGCGCAACGGGTGAACATCTCACCGCATTACTGGCCGATCGACCGTAACCGTAGCCACACAAGACTGGACGCGGCAGAACCTGCACGTTCATGTCGAGTCCAGCGGTGAGCAATACCGGTTTGTTATGCCTGGTGCCGCATTGAATGAAGACGAGTTTCGCCAGATTGAAGAGAAAGTCCTGACTATTGAGCGCGGCGCGATTTTGGTGATAAGTGGCAGTCTGCCTCCGGGTATCGAGGTTGAAAAGCTGACACAGTTAGTTAAGTCCGCGCAAAAACAGGGAATTCGTTGCATTGTCGATAGCTCGGGCGAGGCACTAACCGCAGCGCTCGCAATTGGTAATATCGAGCTGGTAAAACCCAACCAGAAGGAGTTGAGCGCGCTGGTCGGCAGAGAGCTTACCCAGCCTGATGATGTGCGCAAAGCCGCGCAGGAGATCGTTCAGGCGGGCAAAGCCTTGCGCGTGGTCGTCTCCCTTGGCCCGCAGGGAGCGCTGGGCGTGGATGCTGAAAACTGTGTTCAGGTCGTACCGCCGCCGATGAAAAGCCAAAGCACGGTGGGCGCTGGCGACAGCATGGTTGGCGCAATGACGCTCAAACTTGCACAAGATGCGCCTTTTGATGACATGGTGCGTTTCGGCGTCGCCGCCGGGAGTGCAGCCACCATCAACCAGGGTACTCGTTTGTGCGCGCAGGAAGACACGCAAAAGATCTACGACTATTTGCGCCATGCCTGACGTACCTCCCCTTCCGGCTGGAAGGGGAAATATCAAATATCTCCGCGGTGGTCGACAAATGTCACTCGCCGTCTATGCTAAAAAAACATCAAGATAACAACGAGGTGAAAGATGGGCAGCGATGGCATCACCCGCTACGTAGTTGAGGTCAAATTTCATGACCAGACGCTGACAGACATCAATGAGATCAATAACCACTTTACACGTGCCGGCTTTCTCCTCACGATGACGGATGATAACGGCAACGTACACGATCTTGGCACCAATACGTTCGGTTTCATCAGTGCGCTTAATGAAAAAGAGGTTCATGCGCTGGCAAGTGGGCTTGCTGAAAGCGCCGTGGACGAAGAGACGGAAATCACTGTCACCACCTGGGAGGCGTTCCAGAAACAGGAACATTAAGTGCCTTTCCACCGTTGCGTATGCCGGGCGTGCGTTAAGTCGGATTTTTCAACAGCTGTAGTGCGCTAACCTTATGATCTGGCTGATTACATGGGAGAGACATCATGTGGCAAGCGATAAGTGGTCTGTTAAGCGAACAACTGGGTGAAGGTGAAATTGAACAACGCGACGAACTGCCCGGTGGCGAAATCCATGCCGCGTGGCACGTACGCTACGCCGGGCGCGATCTCTTCGTAAAGTGTGATGATCGCGCACTGCTCCCCATTTTTACGGCCGAAGCCGACCAACTCGCCCTGCTGGCACGCAGTAATACCGTGCGTGTCCCTGCGGTTTGGGCGGTGGGAAGTGACCGCGACTACAGCTTTCTGGTTATGGAGTATCTTCCTGCCCGCCCGCTTGATGCGCACAGCGCGTTCCTGCTGGGTCAGCAGTTAGCGCGCCTGCACCAGTGGAGCGATCAGCCGCAGTTTGGCCTCGATTTCGACAACGATCTTTCCACCACGCCGCAGCCCAACGCCTGGCAGCGCCGCTGGTCAACGTTTTTTGCCGAGCAGCGCATTGGCTGGCAGTTAGAACTGGCGGCGGAAAGAGGGCTGGAGTTTGGTAATATCGACGCGATTGTCGAACACGTTCAGCAACGGCTGAGTTCTCACCAGCCGCAACCCTCGTTATTGCATGGCGATCTTTGGTCGGCCAATTGCGCCCTTGGGCCTGACGGTCCTTACATCTACGACCCGGCTTGCTACTGGGGCGACCGTGAGTGTGACCTGGCGATGCTGCCGCTGCACCCGGACCAGCCGCCGCAAATCTATGACGGTTACCAGTCCATCTCCCCGCTTCCTCCAGATTTCCTCGATCGCCAACCCCTTTACCAGCTTTACACTTTGTTTAATCGGGCAATCTTATTCGGTGGCGAACATCTGGTGAATGCGCAAAAAGCGCTGGATCGCGTGCTGGCGGCGTGAGTGTTGTGCTCAGACCCGGGGCGCAACGCCTCGGGTTTGAGGTGTTACAGAAAACCGAGCAGCGTAAAGAAGAAATAGCCTGCAACAATGATTATCACCGGTAATACATAGAGCGGGAAAATTTGCAGAAAGATGGTGTGATGTGGCACCACAATGCGTGCTTCAATCTGCTCACGCGTTAACCCTTCCGGTCCTTTGGCTTTCTCGAGGATCATCTGATTTTCCACACCTTCACGCAGAAAACGCGCCTGGCGGCTCATGCGCGCACCGGACGCCTGCAGCGCCAGCCCGACAAAGATCAGTACATAGATAACCCAGAACATGATGTTCAGACTTTGGTGGAAATCAGGTGTTGGCGAGTTGTACCAAAAAAGATTCAGGAATGGCGTGTTAAAACGCATCATCTCGATGATTACATGGGCGAAATCAAGCATCACGGCATTGATGCCCGGCTGTTTTTCGCTGTGATCGTACATAAACTTCAGTACAGAAATAATGGTCGAAATGACGGCTGGAATAAAAATCACCCAACCCAGAACGCGTTTCAGTACGGCGATGCGTCCAGCTTGTTGATACGTCATGGATTCCCCTTGTAAGTGACGCACTGTTTGCGCCTTAGTCTACCTGCTGATAACCATTTTCGCCTGATCTTTAAAGGCAGTATGATGAATGCTTAAACATAATTTCGCTTTTATCCCTGCAAAATCCTTGAATAGAGAGGTGTTATGTCTGCCCCGCGACAAATTCTTGCTGCCATTTTTGATATGGATGGATTACTGATTGACTCTGAACCGCTCTGGGATCGCGCCGAACTCGAGGTTGTGGCAAGCCTTGGCGTCGACATTTCAAGGCGCAATGAGTTACCGGATACGCTTGGCCTGCGCATCGATATGGTGGTTGAAATGTGGTATGCCCAGCAGCCGTGGAATGGTCCGGGCCGTCAGGAAGTCACCGAACGCATCATTCAGCGCGCCATCTCCCTTGTTGAGGAAGAGCGCCCGTTGCTGCCTGGCGTACGTGAAGCCGTCGCGCTGTGTAAAAACAGCGGACTGGCAGTAGGGCTGGCATCCGCGTCGCCGCTGCATATGCTGAAAAAAGTGCTGACTATGTTCGATCTACGCGACAGTTTCGACGCACTCGCCTCCGCGGAAAAGTTACCCTACAGCAAGCCGCACCCGCAGGTTTATCTGGACTGTGCGGCAAAACTGGGCGTAGACCCGCTCACATGTGTAGCGCTGGAAGATTCGGTTAACGGCATGATTGCCAGCAAAGCGGCGCGGATGCGTTCCATCGTTGTGCCGGATGCCGAACATCGCACGGACCCGCGTTATGTGCTTGCTAACGTGAAACTCGAAAGTCTCGAACAGCTTACCCTCACACATCTGCTCGGTTAATTTCTCCTCTGGGGTGATACCGATCGCCCCATCACCTCTCATTTTTGAAACGGCATTTCATTTTTATTTGTGTTTTCGCTGTCCACCTTCTATCCTGATCTTCAGGCGCAGATGCCCAGACAACAATTTATAACGCCGGAGTAAATATGATACTGGAAGCCTTTAAGCTTGCGGGTAAAGTGGCTATCGTCACCGGGTGCGACACCGGGCTGGGCCAGGGAATGGCATTAGGGCTTGCGGAAGCGGGCTGCGATATTGTCGGTGTTGGCCGCAAAGTGCCGCAGGAAACCGCCTCCCGCGTGCAGGCCTTAGGACGCCGTTTCCATGCAATTCAGGCAGATCTTCGCCACCAGCAGGGTCTTGAGGAGGTGGTTAAGCAAGCCGTTGCGACATTTGGGCACATCAACATTCTGGTGAATAACGCGGGCACGATCCGCCGCTGCGATGCCATTGATTTCAGTGAGCAAGACTGGGATGACGTGATGAACCTGAACCTGAAAACGGTCTTTTTTCTCTCTCAGGCGGTGGCACGGCAATTTATCGCTCAGGGTAATGGCGGAAAAATCATTAACATCGCCTCGATGCTCTCGTACCAGGGCGGTATCCGCGTGCCTTCATATACGGCGTCCAAGAGCGGGGTCATGGGGCTGACACGTTTACTGGCAAACGAATGGGCGCCCCATCAGATTAACGTGAACGCGATAGCACCCGGCTATATGGCGACCAATAATACGCAGCAATTGCGCGAAGATGCGGAACGCAGCCAGGAGATCCTTGAACGTATCCCGGCCGGACGCTGGGGAGAACCAGAAGATCTGAAAGGCGCTGCGGTGTTTCTGGCCTCAAAAGCGGCGGATTATATTAATGGTTACACCCTTGCCGTCGATGGTGGCTGGCTGGCGCGTTAAGCGCGCAGGATTGTGACAAAGAGTTACACCGTCACCTCTTCCGCCTACTGTACAAACATCCTATACTGTATGCATCGACAGTTGAGTGAGTTTGACCATGACGGCGGAAGGACACCTGCTTTTTTCCATTGCTTGCGCGGTGTTTTCCAAAAACGCTGAGTTAACGCCCGTCCTCGCCCAGGGTGACTGGTGGCATATTGTCCCGTCCGCTATTCTCACCTGCCTGCTGCCGGATATCGACCATCCCAAATCCTTTCTCGGGCAGCGTCTGAAGTGGATATCAAAACCTGTCGCCCGCGCTTTCGGGCATCGCGGATTTACGCATAGCCTGCTGGCGGTTTTTCTGGCACTGACGCTCTTTTATTTAAAAGTGCCGGAAAGCTGGATAGTGCCCGCCGATGCGTTACAGGGAATGGTGGTGGGTTATCTCAGCCATATTCTGGCGGACATGCTTACTCCTGCGGGTGTACCGCTGCTCTGGCCCTGCCGCTGGCGCTTTCGTCTGCCGCTGCTGGTGCCGCAAAAAGGGAATCAACTGGAGCGCGTATTATGTATGGCGCTCTTTACATATGCGGTATGGATGCCGCAAACATTGCCCGAAAACGGAGCAGTCCGCTGGTCATCGCACATGATAACGTCGCTGCAAGATCAGTTTAATCGCTTTATTCATCAGCAATCTGAACATTAAACCGGCATTTCTAAGGCTTTTGATATAACCCATTCCATTTGGATATAAGCCCGTTTCGGCACTTCTGCTAACCTTGCGCAACAGGAGCGGCCGAGAAGGCCGACCGAATAATGATATCAGGAGAACGGGAATGAATTTTCCACTCATCGCGAACGTTGTAGTGTTCGTGGCACTGCTGTTTTTGCTGGCGCAGGCGCGTCACAAACAGTGGAGCCTGGCAAAAAAAGTACTGGTCGGTTTAGGCCTTGGCGTGATCTTTGGTCTCGCGCTGCAGGCAATCTATGGTTCTGATAACCCGGTACTGAAAGATTCCATCCAGTGGTTCAACGTCGTCGGCAATGGCTATGTTCAGTTGCTGCAAATGATTGTCATGCCGCTGGTTTTCGCCTCAATTTTGAGCGCCGTTGCGCGGCTGCATAACGCGTCACAACTGGGCAAAATCAGTTTTCTGACCATCGGTACATTGTTGTTCACCACGCTTATCGCTGCGCTGGTGGGTGTACTGGTGACCAATCTGTTCGGTTTGACGGCGGAAGGACTGGTGCAGGGAACGGCAGAAACTGCGCGTTTGAATGCTATTCAGAGCAACTATGTCGGCAAAGTGGCCGATCTCACCGTGCCGCAATTGCTGCTCTCTTTCGTACCGAAAAACCCGTTTGCCGACCTGACCGGCGCAAACCCAACCTCAATTATCAGCATCGTTATCTTCGCTGCTTTCCTTGGCGTTGCGGCACTGAAGCTGCTGAAAGATGATGCGCCGAAAGGCCAGCGCGTTCTGACCGCTATCGATACGCTGCAAAGCTGGGTGATGAAACTGGTACGCCTTGTGATGCAACTGACACCGTATGGCGTGCTGGCGCTGATGACCAAAGTTGTCGCCGGTTCTAACATTCAGGACATCATCAAGCTGGGCAGCTTCGTTATCGCCTCTTACCTTGGCCTGGGCATTATGTTTGTAGTGCACGGTCTGCTGCTTGGCGTGAACGGCGTTAGCCCGCTGAAATTCTTCCGTAAAGTATGGCCGGTACTGACATTTGCCTTCACCAGCCGCTCCAGCGCTGCATCCATTCCGCTGAACGTGGAAGCGCAAACGCGTCGTCTGGGCGTACCGGAATCCATCGCCAGCTTCTCCGCCTCTTTTGGTGCAACCATTGGGCAGAACGGCTGTGCGGGGCTTTACCCGGCGATGCTGGCAGTGATGGTAGCCCCGACCGTTGGCATCAACCCGCTGGATCCGCTGTGGATTGCCACTCTGGTAGGGATTGTCACCGTGAGTTCCGCAGGCGTAGCAGGCGTTGGTGGCGGTGCGACTTTTGCCGCGCTTATCGTGCTGCCTGCGCTGGGCCTGCCGGTAACGCTGGTGGCGCTGCTTATCTCTGTTGAACCGCTTATCGATATGGGCCGTACCGCCCTGAACGTCAGTGGTTCCATGACCGCCGGTACGTTAACCAGCCAGTGGCTGAAACAGACCGATAAAGCGGTACTGGACAGTGAAGAGGACGCCGAACTGGCGCACCGTTAATCACCCGGCAAGAAATAAATAATGCCACTCGCTCCCTGGGGCATTGATTGACAATGAAAACCGCCTGCAATGTCAGGCGGTTTTGTTTACTCTTCTTCTATCTCGCCTTCCTGGCGCATTTGCAGCGCCCAGCGCTGCGCGGCTTCCGGGACACTAAAGATCGGCGAGCGGCGAAACTTTTCCCCCATCAACACAAACGCCACATACTTGCCACGCAGCAACCAGACATCACGATAGCCATCCACTTTTGAGGCGTGATCGGGGGGAGCCGGTTCGACACGCGGGACATAGCTGATAATGGCTCGGTTTTGTTGACGATAAGATTTCATAAGCGATGCGTTCTACAGACAAATTCTTCAAACATTAAAGACCTATCATAGCCGATTGTGAGCCTGTACGTCGCGCCTGGCACCACTTTCTCTGATTTTTCACTTCCTTGCTGCCTCCTGATTAACCAGGTTAACGCAGCACGTTGTTCTATAGTTAGAAGGGTTTTAAGGAAACATCGACCATTTTTCAGCAATGAAAACAGGAGACGAGTTCAATGTCGCACAACGAGAAAGACCCTCATCATCACGCCCCGGTTCATGACGCTAACGAATCCCGCCCAGGGCTGGACTCCCTGGCCCCTGAGGACAATTCGCACCGCCCTTCCCCGTGTCCCACAGCACCTGGCGAGCAACCGACCGCGCCGGGGAGCATGAAAGCGCCGGACACGTCGAATGACAAGCTGAACGCGCTGGAGCCTTACCGCAAGGGCGGCGAAAATTATCCCCTTACCACTAACCAGGGCGTGCGTATTGCCGATGACCAAAACTCCCTGCGCGCGGGAAAACGCGGCCCAACACTGCTGGAAGACTTTATCCTGCGGGAGAAAATCACCCATTTCGACCATGAACGCATCCCGGAACGTATCGTGCATGCGCGCGGGTCGGCGGCACATGGTTACTTTCAGCCCTATCGTAGCCTGAGTGATATTACCAAAGCGGATTTTCTCTCTGATGCGGATAAAATCACCCCGGTATTTGTCCGTTTTTCTACCGTGCAGGGCGGCGCGGGTTCAGCGGACACCGTTCGTGACATCCGCGGATTTGCCACCAAGTTCTACACTGAAGAAGGCATTTTTGACCTGGTTGGCAACAATACGCCGGTCTTTTTCATCCAGGATGCGCATAAATTCCCCGATTTTGTCCATGCGGTAAAACCAGAGCCGCACTGGGCGATCCCGCAGGGTCAAAGCGCGCATGACACCTTCTGGGACTATGTGTCGTTACAGCCCGAAACCTTACATAACGTGATGTGGGCGATGTCCGATCGCGGCATTCCGCGCAGCTATCGCACGATGGAAGGTTTTGGCATCCACACATTTCGCCTGATCAACGCCGAAGGCAAAGCTACGTTTGTGCGCTTCCACTGGAAACCGCTGGCAGGCAAGGCATCGCTGGTGTGGGACGAATCGCAAAAACTGACCGGGCGCGATCCGGACTTCCACCGTCGCGAGTTATGGGAAGCCATTGAAGCTGGCGATTATCCGGAGTATGAGCTGGGGTTACAGCTGATCCCGGAAGAGGATGAATTCAAATTTGATTTCGACCTGCTGGATCCAACCAAACTGATTCCCGAAGAACTGGTTCCCGTGCAGCGCGTCGGAAAAATGGTGTTAAACCGTAACCCGGATAACTTTTTTGCCGAAAACGAGCAGGCTGCGTTCCACCCAGGGCATATCGTGCCCGGTCTGGATTTTACCAATGACCCGCTACTGCAGGGGCGTCTGTTCTCCTATACCGATACGCAAATCAGCCGACTTGGCGGGCCGAACTTCCATGAAATCCCCATCAACCGCCCAACTTGTCCGTACCATAATTTGCAGCGCGACGGCATGCACCGCATGGAGATTGACACCAATCCCGCTAACTATGAACCGAACTCCATCAATGATAACTGGCCGCGGGAAACACCGCCCGGCCCGAAACGCGGTGGTTTCGAGACTTACCAGGAGCGCGTCGAAGGGGAAAAAATCCGCGAACGCAGCCCCTCATTCGGTGAATATTACGCACATCCTCGCCTGTTCTGGTTAAGCCAGACACCGTTTGAACAACGCCATATTATTGACGCTTTCAGCTTCGAGTTGAGCAAAGTGGTGCGCGCGTATATTCGCGAACGTGTGGTGGATCACCTGGCGCACATTGACGTGCATCTGGCGCAAGGTGTAGCGGAAAACCTTGGTATCACCCTGAGCGACGATCAGTTAAATATCGCCCCGCCGCCGGAAGTGAATGGATTGAAAAAAGATCCTTCGCTGAGTCTTTATGCCATCCCGGATGGCAACGTGAAAGGCCGGGTGGTGGCAGTTTTACTGCATGATAAGGTTAGCGCAGCGGATGTACTCAACGTATTGCAGGGGCTGAAAGCCAAAGGCGTTCATAGCAAGCTGCTCTATGCGCGAATGGGCAACGTGACTGCGGATGATGGCTCCGAATTACCGATTGCCGCCACCTTCGCCGGATCGCCGTCGCTGACGGTAGATGGCGTCATTGTTCCCGGCGGCGATATCAGCGATATCCTGCAGAATGGCGACGCGAAATATTATCTGCTGGAAGCCTATAAACACCTGAAAACCATCGCGCTTGCGGGTGATGCACGGCAGTTTAAGCGCTTACTGGATGTGGATGACCAGGGAGAGGACGGTATTGTCGAGGCGGATAACGCCACGGCGAATTTTATGGATGATTTTCTGACGCATCTTGCGGCGCACCGCGTCTGGTCGCGCATCAGCAAAATCGATAGCATCCCGGCGTAAGCGTTATTGCAGCCATAAAAAACCGGCCAACTGGCCGGTTTTGTATTTGCTCAGGCTAAAAACCGAAATTACTGCTTAGCTTGCGGGTCGGTATCATACTCGGCGCAGGTCTGGTAGCCGGAGTTCATGACATGACCAGTTTCATCCAGCGCAACGAAATAGGTTTCGGTTTTGCCGTCACGTTGACCCAGAATATAGGTCTGGCAAGTGCCGCGCGCGTGGATCATTGTAACTTCAGAAGAAGGACGACCAGCAACCTGCATAACCTGCTGGCGGCTCATGCCTTTTTTCACATCTTTCACGACTGGCTGAGAAACCTGATCTTTTGCACGATCGTAAGCCGTACAACCCGCCAGCATAGTCAGCACTGCAGCTGCACCCAGAATTCCTGCGATGTTCTTATTCATATTCCATCCTCTTTTGTATCCGCTTGTGTATCAGCGTGTTATCTAAGCCTGGAATATAAAATTGCATTTTTCAACTAACAGACGGCATTGGTATAACTTTCGGAGAAATCTAATAAAAGTGAGATAAGCTGCTAAAACGCCGTAAATTGCGGCACTCAAATCTGTGATCCTTGTCGTTTTACCGCCAAAGGGTTAATTTGGCCCTATTATCTATTTGCACCCTGCAAAGCAGGACAACACAACGGAGGGGTAAATGACTCTGCAACAAGAGATTATTCAGGCGTTAGGCGTGAAGCCCACGGTCAATGCCGAAGAAGAAGTTCGCCGCAGCGTGGACTTTCTGAAAACCTATCTGAAAACCTATCCTTTTTTGCAAACGCTGGTGCTTGGCATTAGCGGTGGCCAGGACTCCACGCTGGCCGGGAAAATCAGCCAGATGGCAATCAGCGAACTGCGCCAGGAAACGGGTAATCAAGCATATCAGTTTATCGCCGTCCGCCTGCCTTACGGTAAGCAAGCGGATGAACAGGATTGCCAGGATGCCATCGCGTTTATTCAGCCGGATCGCGTTCTGACCGTCAATATCAAAGCCTCAGTGCTGGCAAGCGAGCAGGCGCTGCGTGACACAGGCATCGAACTGAGCGATTTCGTGCGCGGCAATGAAAAAGCGCGCGAACGTATGAAAGCGCAATACAGCATTGCGGGCATGACGAAAGGCGTGGTGGTTGGTACAGACCATGCCGCCGAAGCGGTGACCGGTTTCTTCACCAAATATGGCGATGGCGGCACTGATATCAACCCGCTTTTCCGCCTGAACAAACGCCAGGGTAAACAGTTGCTGGCTTACCTGGGCTGCCCGGAACATCTTTATAAAAAAGCGCCAACGGCCGACCTGGAAGACGATCGCCCCTCACTGCCCGATGAAGCCGCACTGGGCGTAACTTACGAAAATATCGATGATTATCTGGAAGGGAAAACGCTGGACGCCAGTATCGCGAAAATCATTGAAGGCTGGTATGTGAAAACGGAGCACAAGCGCCGCCCGCCTATTACCGTATTCGACGATTTCTGGAAACAGAAATAACCTACAGGCGGCGCAAGCCGCCTCTTTTTTAGGCACTTATTGGCTGCTATACTGGATAGGTAAACAGTATCAGGAGTCTTTTGTGGTCAGGCGTCAATCAGCCCCGCGTCTTGAATTCGAAGCGGCGGCAATCTATGAATATCCGGAACATCTTCGTCCGTGGCTGGAAGCAATGCCCAAACAGCCCGGCGTCTATATTTTTCACGGCGAAAGCGAGGCGATGCCGCTTTATATCGGTAAAAGCGTCAATATCCGCAGTCGTGTGCTGTCGCATCTGCGCACGCCCGATGAAGCGGCGATGCTGCGTCAGTCGCGGCGTATTACCTGGATTTGTACCGCCGGTGAGATTGGCGCGCTGTTGCTCGAAGCGCGGCTGATTAAAGAACAACAGCCGCTATTTAATAAGCGTCTGCGCCGTAATCGCCAGCTCTGCTCGCTTCGCCTTAGCGGTGAAAAACCGCAGGTGGTGTATGCCAAAGAGGTGGATTTCTCCTCCTCTCCCAATCTGTATGGCCTGTTTGCCAACCGTCGCGCCGCATTGCAAGCGCTGCAGTCGATCGCTGATGACGAAAAGCTGTGCTACGGGCTGCTGGGTCTGGAATCGCTCAGTCGCGGCCGGGCTTGTTTTCGATCCGCATTACAGCGCTGTGCCGGGGCATGTTGCGGCAAAGAGACGCGTGAAGCACATGATGAACGCTTAGCTGCTGCGATGGCACGCCTGCAACTGGTCTGCTGGCCATGGCGCGGCCCAATCGGGCTAAAAGAGAGCGCTGCGGGAATGACGCAATATCACATTATTCACAACTGGCTATGGTTAGGTTCAGTTGATGAGCCCGCCGCTGCCGCGCAACTGCTGCGTTTACCGGCGGGTTTCGATCATGACGGCTACAAAATTCTCTGCAAGCCGCTGCTTTCCGGGGAGTACGAAATCATTGAACTGGGTTAATGGCCGGGCAGCCAGGTGATTTCACTGAACAGTAATTGCCCTTCTGACTTTAGCAACCGCAGAGTTTGCCGCCCTTCCTGCCAGTAGGCGCCCTGATCGGCGGTCAACAATTTATCGCCTAATTGCCACGCCCCGCTCAGAACGAAAATAACGCCGCCGCGTGTACCAATAGTGGTAAAGGTGCGATCGGCGATACGCACTTTCGCCTGGCAACGATCGCGGCGCGTCATCACGTTAAAATCCAGGGACATGCGCCCGTCTGAAAGTTCAGCCCTGACCGGCTGCTCACCGGCAAAAGTAAAGGGCTGGTGGTGTTTAAGCGTGTGGCTGAAAGCGCCTCCGCCGTTCAGCGTCACTTCGCCGCCTTCAATAAGGGTTATTACTCTATCCACACCGGGAAATTGCGGAAAATCACCGTTGCTGGCCAGAGAAGCGATACTGGCTCGCCAGTTAAAATCACGTGTTGCGGGCGGAAAACAGCAAATTTCTCGGGTTTCGCCCGCCCCATTACGCCAGAGATTTACCGGCATTTTACGGATATCAAAGAATTCCATCATCACTCCTGAAGGGCGCGGTGCTTCACCTGCGCCGCTGCCTCTTCGGACAGCCTGCATCATTGTTATTGTTTACTTTGCCATGTGTGAGTTATCGGCAGCCGACACGATTTGCCTTAGGCTACTGCGCAATCAGACATGTAAAAAATCATAAATTTCAGATAAGTAACATCGCCGCAAAAACGGGGTTTAACGAGGATACCGCGCCAGTAGCGGCTGGCAAGAGGGAAACAAGAAAAAACCGCCGGTTCTGCCCATCACGTAAAACAAGCGATGAGCAAAACCGGCGGTCTTAAGGAGGGGCGCTGAATTATTCAGCAGGTGCAGGAGGCATTTTACCTTCCGCTGCCGGATGTTCTGTCAGACGCTTCTCAAAATTGGCATTGAACTGCTTTTTCTGTTCCGGGGTCAGAATGTTGTAAATCTTGTTCTGCGTCTCCATACGTTTCAGCATAACGTCTTTATGCTGCTGTTCCATTTTGGTGATTTGCGCTTCAGCTTTCGCGCGGTCAAAGCTGTCGCTGGTAATGATGTCATGCATTGCGCGCATCTCTTCCACCGGCGGACGTTTCATTTCTTCGCGCTGGCTTTTCATGATCTCGCGGACTTGCTGTTTCTGCGCATCGGTCAGGTTCAGACCTTTGAACATCATGTCGTGCGGGCCTTTACCTTTGTGGTGCATCATGGGTTGCGCGTCAGCGGGTGCGGCGGTGGTATCCGCAGCATGAGCCAGACCTGCAGCGCCAAAAGCCAGGGTAGAGGCAACAAACAGAGCAGTCAATTTACGCATAATTTTATTCCTTACTTCGGTTTTACTTACGGCGGTTGCCGTGTTGACGCTAATCACTTTACTGGCTTTATCGTCAATTAATCAGAGCGACGGTAAAACAATGAAAGTGTAAATATCATTTTTACGTCAAATGTGAAGGAAATAAGGATAAAGCGTGAAGAGTCGAAAGTTAAATATTCAATATACTGATTAAAAAGGAATTATGGATAATCTTAAATCAACGTGATTTATTAATAAAGCGCTTCAACAGGATAATTCTGCAATTTATTTAAGAAAACCATAAAAATAAGCCCTGCGTGAACAGGGCTTGCTGTTTAATTAATTTTCTCGAGCATAAGTCCGGCACGTAAGCCAATGGCAACATTCGGATTCGGAAACAAAACATACTCCTGTTCATGTTGCACCACATACCGCTCGCCGCGATCTTCTGCCAGCAAAGTACCCGCACTGAAGGCCGTAAAATTGAGTGTATCCGCACTCATGAAGAGTTTAAATTCTTCACTGTGGCGGGTCAGTTGCTGCACCACCCGATAGCGCAGCGGCGTGTTTTCCGTATCCGGTGCGGGTTCGCCCGCCAGTAACGCCGCCAGCGCCCAGGCCGTGCGCTGGAACTGGCTTAGATCGTTTTCACCAAATGGTAACGCTTTGCCAAGCTCCAGTGTGCAAGCCAGCGCATTAAAATGCTCACAGCTGTAATGGGTAAAGGTGCCGCCCGGTGCCTGGTGAAACACCAGCGCCTCCAGTCCTGCGTCACCCAGCCATTCCAGAAACGGTTCATCCCAGGGCTCTGCTCGCTGTGGCAGCACGCCAAAGCGCACATGATGCGAACCGCGGATCGCGGTATGTAAATCCAGATGCCAGCGCACCTCATCGCCCGCCGCAAAGAAATGCGTCACCGCTCGTTCAAGCTGGGCGGCGCGCACTGTTTCATCGTTGGGCGGCAACTGCTGCCAGCGGCCACCAAACATCCGGTTGAGATCGTTATGCAAAAATCGCTTGTTTTGCGCCAGCGCCTGCGGGTTTCCAAGGATCACCAGCAGCCGCCAGGTGAGTGGCTGTTCGCCCGCAAAGACATTCTTAAGCAACAGATCCAGCATCTCCACCGGCGCGGTTTCATTACCGTGGATAGCACACGAGATAACCAGCGATCGCCCGACGGATTGTTTCGGGATCAGCTCCAGAATCCCTTGTTCGTGCCACAACCAGTGAATACCGCCCGACTCCCCTGACATTTTTCGCGGGATGTCGCCCGCAAGCGTTGCAGCAAGAAAGTTATCCATACGGCCTCCGGTTAACGCTGGAAGGGATACACCGATCCCAGATTCAACAACTGCGTTAATCGGTCCAGCGCTTCCCGCCCCTCGCGTAAAAGCTGCGGATCGGCTAAATCCGCTTGCGTCAGCCGATCGCGATAGTACCGATCCACCCAGTCATTGAGGGTGGCAAACAAACTGTCATTCATCATTACTGCCGGGTTAACGGCCTGCTGCTCCGCCTCGGTTAGCACCACACGCAAGCGCAGGCACGCCGGACCACCGCCATTCGCCATACTTTCACGCAGGTCAAATACTTTAAGCTCACTGATCGGGTTATCCTGCGCCAGCAGCGTGTTCAGATAGCGCCACACCCCGGCATGTTCCTGCGACTCCTGCGGCAATACCAGCAACATGCTGCCATCATCACGACTCAGCAGTTGGCTGTTAAACAGATACGTTGCCACCGCATCACTAACCGAAACAGCCTGCTGCGGAACTTCAATTGCCATAAATCCCGGTACTTTAGAGTGTAGCTCGGCCAGCACACGAGCCTGGTTAGCAAAGGCCAGTTCGTGACAAAAAAGCACCTGCCGGTTCGAAACGGCAATCACATCGTTATGAAACACGCCCAGATCGATAACGTCCGGGTTTTGCCGGGCGAAAACCACCTGCTCCGCGCGCACCTGATTAATACGTGCCACCGCCTCGCTGGCTTCGCGCGTCTGGCGCGCCGGATAGCGCGCCGGGGCATCATGGCTTGCGTACTCCCGACCGTAAACGAAGAGTTGCACACCCGCTTCGCCGTAATCCCCGCCAAAGCGGTTATGGTTCGCCGCGCCTTCATCGCCAAACATGGCAACCTGCGGCAACGCCGGGTGGACAGCAAACGCTGTTTCATCGCGAAAGATGGCGCGCAGCACGGCTTCTGTGGTCGGGGCTTCCATTGCGCGGTGGAATTTATTATTCAGGTTAGCAACCGTGAGATGCACTTTGCCATCCAGCGCATCCGCCGACGGGCAGACGGTAGCCGCGTTTGCAACCCACATCGACGATGCCGAGCTGGCAGCGGAGAGGATCTGCGGCGCTTGTGCGGCAGCTTTTTCCACTACCTGCTCATCGCTGCCGCTGAAACCAAGCTGCCGCAAGACCGCGATATTAGGGCGCTCCTGCGGCGGGATCACCGCCTGCGGGAAACCCGCGTCGGCGAGCGCTTTCATTTTCAGTAGCCCCTGCTTTGCCGCCAGTTTCGGGTTAGAAACCTGAAAACGGTGGCGGGTCGAGGCCTCATTACCAAAAGATAATCCGGCGTAATGGTGCGTTAGCCCAACCAGGCCATCGAAGTTAACCTCACGTGCTTTCATGGCTGCGCCTCGCGAGAGAAATCCAGTCCCGGGCTGAGCGTCTGTGGCAACATCAACGCGGGAGATTCAAGACTCGCCATCGGCCATGCGCAGTAATCCGCTGCGTACCACGCGCTGGCGCGATGGTTACCCGAGGCGCCCACGCCGCCAAACGGCGCGGTACTGGCCGCACCGGTCAACGGTTTATTCCAGTTGACGATCCCGGCGCGCGCTTCCAGCAGCAGTTGATCAAATTTTTGCCGATCCGGTGAAATTAACCCGCAGGCCAGCCCGTAGCGCGTGTCGTTCGCCATACGGATTGCCTGATCAAAATCGTCATAGCGCCAGACACACAGCAGCGGGCCAAAAACTTCTTCGTCCGGCACTCCCGCCACGTCCGTCATCTCGATAATCCCCGGCGTCAGCAGCGAGGTTCCTTCCGCTAACAGACGCGGTGCCAGCAAAGTTTTACCGCCGCGAGCTTCGTGCGCCTGCCAGGCCTGGTAAACCTGCTGCGCCGCCTGGGGTGAAATCAGGCCACCGAAAAACGGCGCGGGTTCCGCATCCCAGGCCTGCGGTTGCAGCCGCGCGCTCACTTCCACCAGCCGCGCCAGAAAGTCATCGCCCGCTTTAGAACGCTTAACCAGTAAGCGGCGTGCGCAGGTGCAGCGCTGCCCGGCGGTAATAAATGCTGACTGGATCGCCAGATGGACGGCGGCATCGGTATCGTCAGGATCTTCAACAATTAGCGGGTTATTGCCACCCATCTCCAGCGCGAGAATTTTTTCTGGCTGCCCGGCAAGCTGGCGGTGAAGCTGATAACCCGTATTGGCGCTGCCGGTAAATAACAATCCGTCCAGCCCCGGCAGTGCGCTCAGCGCCTGGCCGGTCTCACGCCCGCCCTGCACCAGATTCAGCACACCTGCAGGCAAACCCGCTTGCTCCCAGAGTTTGACCACCGCTTCACCGGTCCACGGTGTGAGTTCGCTGGGTTTAAAAATCAAAGTATTACCCGCGAGCAACGCCGGGATAATATGCCCATTCGGCAGATGACCAGGGAAGTTATACGGCCCGAAAACGGCCAGCACGCCATGCGGGCGATGGCGCAGTGTTGCGGCACCATCTGCCATCTCCGTGTGTTGTTCCCCGGTACGCACGTGGTACGCCTTTACCGATATTGAGGCTTTGTTGATCATCGCCGTCACTTCGGTCGCCGCTTCCCAGCGCGGCTTACCGGTTTCGCGGGCGATGATTTCGGCCAGCGCCGCTTTGTTGATCTCCAGTAGCGCCGCGAATTTCTCGACAATCGCCTGGCGCTCAGTAAAAGCCTGCCGCGCCCACTGCGGGAAAGCGTCGCGCGCGGCCTGATACGCCAGCGCCACTTGCTCGCTATCGGCATCAAAGCCGTGCCACAACGCTTCGTGGCTTACCGGGTTGGTTTTGACACGGCGTTCGCCCAGGCCTGTTACCCAGTCACCCTTAATCCATAAACTCATTTTGTTTTCTCCTCGCCACTTTTCTCTTCGGCACACAGGCGCACCAGCCGCACGGTATCCCCCGGCTGGCACTTCAGCGCATCCAGTTCGGCAGCCGTTAAGAGCAAACGCTCGGTGTTTGGATCCGCGTAAATAAGCATGGCGCGGAATTGCTGGTACTGCTCATTGGAGACCATACACGCGGGCCATTCACCCGGTGCACGCTGGCCTTCGCCTGCCGTCACCAGGCGGCTTTTGCGAATCGCCCGCACCCGGTCAACATCGCATTCGAGTGTCGGCCCGCCATCAAAAATGTCGACATAGTTACGGTAGCGAAAGCCCTCTTTTTCCAGCACCGCACGGGCCGGTGCCGTCTGTGGATGCACCTCGCCAATCACCGCTTGCGCCTCTTGTGAAAGAAAGTGGGTATAAATAGGGTGCTTTGGCATCAACTCCGCGATAAAGGCTTTTTGCCCGGTGCCGCACAGGTAATCCGCCCGGCTGAACTCCATCGAAAAGAAACGTTTACCCAGGCTCTCCCAGAATGGCGAATAACCGTGCTCGTCAATCACGCCGCGCATCTCAGCCACTACTTTCTCATTAAAGCGCTCGCGGAATGCCGCCATAAACAGAAAGCGGGATTTCGACAACAGATAGCCGTTACCCTCTTTACGCCAGGCGGGATCGAGAAACAGTGTGCAGAGTTCGCTGCTACCGGTGTGGTCGTTACTGAGAAACAGCGTTGGCAGCGCGTTATAGACATTCAGCTCTTTCGAGGCATGAACCTGGGTCCCGACCCGGTAGTTATACCAGGGATCGTTCAGACCCACCGCGACCTCAATGGCGCAAATCCCCGCCACCTCGCCGCTTTGCGTCTCTTCCAGCACAAAAACATACCCTTGCTCACCCTTCGGCAGCTCGCCCTGCCAGGTACGGCGCGAACGTTCAATCCGCGCAGCAAGCGTTGCTTCATCAACCGGCAACGACGTCAGGCCGCCACCGGTTTTTCCGGCCAGCCGCATCAGCGCCGGTAAATCGCCTTCGGCGACAGGACGGATCACCATCATGATGCGTTCTCCGTAATGAATTTTTCACAGGCGCGGGCAACACGCGCAAGCCCGTCGCGGATCTCTTCTTCGCTGATATTCAACGCCGGAGCGAAACGCAGCACATTGCCACCGGCAATCAATACCATTGCGCCTTCTGCTGCTGCCAGTTGTGAAAGTTGTTTTGCTTTTCCGGCATACTCAGGAGCCAGTTGACAACCGATCAGCAACCCTAAGCCGCGGATTTCACTGAACAGGTGATAACGGTCATTGATCGCCGCAAGCTGCTCCGTAAACCATTGATGGCGTTGCTTCACGCCAGTCAGAGTTTCCCGCGTGTTGACGATATCGAGCAACGCACCCGCCACCGCGCCGGCCAGCGGGTTACCGCCGTAGGTCGTACCGTGAGTACCGACATTCATCACTTTGCCAAACTGTTCGGTGGTCAGCATCGCGCCAATCGGGAAACCACCGCCCAACGCTTTTGCCGTGGTCAGCGCATCCGGCGTCACGCCGTAATGCATATAGGCATACAGCTCGCCGGTACGACCAACGCCGGTTTGCACCTCATCAAAAATCAGCAGCGCGTTATGACGGGTACACAGCTCGCGCAACCCTTGCAAAAACGCCTGGCTGGCTGGCACCACGCCGCCTTCACCCTGCATCGGCTCGACAATAACGGCACAGGTATCGTCATTAATTAAGGCGCTGGCGGAGGCCAGATCGTTGAACTGCGCATGCTGGATTTGCGGCGGTAACGGCGCAAAATCTTGCGAATAAGCCGGTTGCCCGCCCGCGCTAACGGTAAATAAGGTGCGTCCATGGAACGCATTCTTGAACGCGACAATGCCGCTTTTATGCGGGCCAAAGGTATCGTGGGCATATTTGCGCGCCAGCTTCAGCGCCGCTTCGTTTGCCTCGGCACCGGAGTTACAAAAGAAGGCGCGATCGGCAAAGGTCGCGTCCAGCAGGCGTTTCGCCAGTTTCAGCACCGGCTCGTTGGTGTAACCGTTGCCGGTATGCCAGAACTTCGCCGCCTGCTCGCTGAGCGCTTTACACAGCGCGGGATGCGCATGCCCCAGCGCATTCACCGCAATCCCTCCGGCAAAGTCGACATACTCTTTACCCTGCTGATCCCACAAGCGGGAGCCCTCACCGCGTACCGGAATAAAAGGCGCAGGCGCGTAGACAGGCAGCATCCATTGATCAAAGTTTTCACGCGTAATTGACAGAGACATAGCGACCTCATCCGGTAAATAAATAGTTGATAAAATGTTAACGAATATGAACGTTTTCGCTGTAAATGTAGATTGCACGGTTCGTGCCAGCCAGCGATAAAAATGCATAAACGACTTTCAGCAACGAAATTTCAATAACTTAAAACCTATCGCCATTCACTTTATTTGCATAAAAAGTGAATAATCAGAGATCCAAATGAGGTGGAGAGGGAGGAAAGACGCCTGTTTATGCAATTAGAAATTTTAATTATAGAACTGTGATCATCAGCGAAATTAATTTACAGCGTGCGCCCTGTTTTAGTGCGTTTCGCCCTAAATAAGGGCACGTGATGCGCCAGTGCGCATCGGCGGCGGCGATATCAATAAGTGGCGGTGGTTAAATGTAAATTCTGCTAACATCTCTGCATCTTTCACTCTGCTAAATGGCTGCGACTATGAAATTTGTCTCTTTTAATATCAATGGCCTGCGCGCCCGTCCTCACCAGCTTGAAGCGCTGGTTGAGCAACATCAGCCGGACGTCATCGGCCTGCAGGAGACCAAAGTCCACGACGATATGTTTCCGCTCGAAGATGTCGCACGGCTGGGTTACAACGTTTTTTATCACGGACAGAAAGGCCACTACGGCGTGGCATTGCTGACCAAAGAGACGCCGATTTCCGTGCGTCGCGGCTGGCCGAACGACGGTGAAGAAGCGCAGCGCCGCATTATCATGGCGGAGATCCCCTCGCCTATCGGCGATATCACGGTGATTAATGGCTATTTCCCGCAGGGCGAAAGCCGCGACCACCCGCTGAAGTTCCCGGCGAAAGAAAAGTTCTACCAGGACTTGCAGAACTATCTCGATACAGAACTCGATAAAACAAAACCGGTGTTGATCATGGGCGATATGAATATCAGCCCGACAGACCTTGATATCGGTATCGGTGAAGAGAACCGCAAACGCTGGCTGCGCACCGGTAAATGCTCCTTCCTGCCGGAAGAGCGCGAATGGATGGAGCGTCTGAAAGGCTGGGGGCTGGTGGATACGTTCCGCGAAGCCAACCCGGAAACTCAGGATCGCTTCTCGTGGTTTGATTATCGCTCAAAAGGCTTCGACGATAACCGCGGCCTGCGTATCGATCTGCTGCTGGCAAGCCAACCGCTGGCGGAGCGCTGCATTGAGACGGGTATCGATTACGACATTCGCAGCATGGAAAAACCGTCCGACCACGCACCGGTGTGGGCCAAATTTAAGGTCTGACCGATGACGCCCGCGCGCTCTCCGTGGGTTTGTGCAGCGTGGCTGGCGGATCTGCTACAACACCGCCCGGTCACCGCTGGCCCGCAGGGCGAGTGGCGGCTGCTGGAAGTGGGCTGTGACGCTGAACACCGCTATCGCGCCGGGCATATTCCCGGCGCGGATTATATCGACACCCGCGAAGTAGAAAGCCTGCCGCTGTGGAATGTGCTCAAGCCAGAACAATTACGCCAGGTGCTGCTCAGTCATGGCCTGCTCGCGGAGAGTACCGCCATCCTTTACGGCCGCGGCAATTATGCGGCGGAGCGGATGGCGCACATTTTGTTATACGCCGGGATCAGAGAGGTTCACTTACTGGATGGCGGCTGGCAGAGCTGGTTGCGCGCCGGTTTCGCCCGGCAAACCGGTGCAGCGTCAGGCATCAACCCGCAATCGGATTTTGGCGTGAATATCCCGGCGCGGCCTGAGCTTCTGCTCAATATGGCGCAAACCGAGCAGCGTCTGGCGCAGCCCGACACATTGCTGGTCAGTATCCGCAGTTGGCCTGAGTTTAGCGGTCAGACAAGCGGTTACGACTATATCGCCGCTGTCGGCGATATTCCCGGCGCCCGCTGGGGGCTGGCAGCAGGCGACAGCCAGTTGATTACCAATTTTCACCATGCAGACGGCACGGTGCGAAACCCGTCTGAGATCGCCGCACTCTGGCAACAACAGCACATCACTGGCGATAACCCGGTGATTTTTTATTGCGGTACCGGCTGGCGCGCCTCGTTTGCCTTTTTTATTGCCCGCGCGCTCGGCTGGGCAGATATCGCCGTGTATGATGGCGGCTGGTTCGAATGGAGCCAGCACACTAACGGAACGCAGTAATGACCCTTCTGAAAACCCTGGATGTCGTGGCCGCCATCATTGAGCGCGACGGCAACATTTTACTGGCACAGCGACCCGACCATGCCGATCAGGCCGGTCTGTGGGAATTTGCCGGTGGAAAAGTAGAAGCCGGGGAAACACAGCCGCAGGCGCTAACGCGCGAGTTGCGGGAAGAGTTGGGTATTGATGCTGTACCTGCGCGCTATGTTGCCAGCCATCAGCGGGAGGTTTCCGGGCGGCTGATTCATTTGCACGCCTGGCATGTGGTGAATTTTAGCGGTGAACCGGTACGTCACTATCACCGCGCGTTATTGTGGTGCTTACCCGCCGAAGCGCTAAAACTGCCGCTGGCTCCGGCGGATATTCCGCTGCTGGAAGCGTTTATGGCTTCACGCGCCGCCACACCAGCGGGTTAGTGGAAATGGCTCTCTCATCGCGCTGGCATTGTAATAACACACCCTCGGTTTTGATAACCGCCCCTTCGCTGTAGTTTTGATTACCGTATACGCAGCATTGCATGCAGGGCTGCGTGGTCTGCGTCTGCCCACCGGAGCTGAACACTTCCGGCGGCACATTCACCTCAATCCCCGGCGACGGTAAACGTTCAGCCAGCACGCTGGTTGAGGCAGCAACCAGTAACGCTGCTGCTATCCACTTAATTCGGGCCATAACTTGTCCTTTTTGATTGACGCCACTCATTACTATAACGGATCTCTGCAGCAGGACTTTAATTTCACCGATCATCGTTTTTAGTTATGACAGATTGCCAATTATTAATTTGCCTGGTGTGCGTTTTTTTCCCTTGCGGCCTATAGCTTTGCGGATGTTATAGTCCGGAAGTGCCCGCTTTTTGCGCACCACCATCACAACAAATTCACCACAACAATAAGAGACTCTTATATCTATGGATCAGACGCACTCTCTTGCATCATTTCTCCAGTATGTCGAACAGCGTGACCCGCACCAGCCGGAGTTCTCCCAGGCCGTTCGTGAAGTGATGACTACCCTCTGGCCCTTCCTTGAAGCTCACCCGCGTTACCGCCAGATGTCATTACTCGAACGCCTCGTTGAACCGGAGCGCGTGATCCAGTTTCGCGTCGCCTGGGTTGATGACCGCAATCAGGTGCAGGTTAACCGCGCGTGGCGCGTACAGTTCAGTTCGGCTATTGGCCCCTATAAAGGCGGTATGCGTTTTCACCCGTCGGTAAATTTGTCGATCCTCAAATTCCTCGGCTTCGAACAAACGTTCAAAAACGCGCTCACAACCCTGCCGATGGGCGGTGGCAAAGGCGGCAGTGATTTCGATCCGAAAGGCAAGAGCGATGGCGAAGTGATGCGCTTCTGCCAGGCGCTGATAAGCGAATTGTATCGTCATCTTGGCGCGGATACCGACGTGCCCGCCGGAGATATTGGCGTCGGCGCACGCGAAGTCGGTTTTATGGCCGGGATGATGAAAAAGCTTTCCAACAATACCGCTTGTGTGTTTACCGGCAAGGGGCTGTCGTTTGGCGGCAGTCTGATCCGCCCGGAAGCGACGGGTTACGGCCTGGTCTATTTCACCGAAGCGATGCTCAAGCGTCACGGTCTTGGCTTTGAAGGGATGCGTGTGGCGGTTTCCGGTTCCGGCAACGTGGCGCAGTACGCGATTGAAAAAGCGATGGCTTTTGGCGCACGGGTGATTACCGCGTCGGACTCTGCCGGTACGGTGGTAGATGAAGCCGGATTTAACCGTGAAAAACTGGCCCGTCTGTGCGAGATCAAAACCAGCCGCGACGGCCGTATAGCCGATTATGCACGGGAATTTGGTCTGACATACCTCGAAGGCAAACAACCGTGGTCAGTGCCGGTCGACATCGCGCTGCCGTGTGCCACGCAAAATGAGCTGGATATCGACGCGGCGCGTGTATTGATTGCCAACGGCGTAAAAGCGGTGGCGGAAGGTGCCAATATGCCTGCCACCATTGATGCCACCGAACTGTTCCTCGAGGCGGGCGTGCTGTTCGCGCCGGGGAAGGCGGCGAATGCAGGCGGGGTTGCCACCTCCGGTCTGGAGATGGCGCAGAATGCCGCACGTATGGGCTGGAAAGCGGAAAAAGTGGATGCGCGTTTGCATCACATCATGCTGGATATTCACCAGGCTTGCGTTGAGTACGGTGGCGAAGGCAAACAGACGCACTATGTGCGCGGTGCCAACATCGCGGGCTTCGTGAAAGTCGCCGACGCGATGCTGGCGCAGGGCGTGATTTAATAAGCTGGCCGGGTAACAGCGAAAACGCGTTATCCGGCCGCAGTTGCCGCGTCACCGCCCGCCTCTGCTGATGGCGGGCGTTTCTTCCCGCGACCTTTGGCAAACGGTTTTTTCTTCTCACCGCCCGGTGCCACCAGCCCACGGAACTGACGCACCGGCGTGTTACGCGCCTGGTGAATCAACTCGTGCAGTGTCCCCACCAGCGGCTGCATAAAATCCTGATAGCGGCACTCTTTCTCACTGATTTGCGTCAGCACCGACTCCCAGTGCGCGGTCATATCAGGCCGCGCCGCCATCTCCGGCAGTGAGTGGATCAACGCTCGTCCCGGTTCGGTCGAGTGGATGTAGCGCCCTTTTTTCACCAGAAAACCGCGCTTAAACAGCAGTTCGATAATCCCGGCACGCGTCGCCTCGGTGCCCAGACCATCGGTAGCACGCAGAATTTTCTTTAGATCCTTGTCCTGTACGAAACGCGCAATCCCGGTCATCGCCGACAGCAATGTTGCATCGGTAAAGTGGCGCGGCGGCTGGGTCTGGCGCGCCACTACTTCGCCTTTTTCGCACAATAATTCGTCGTCTTTTGCCACCACCGGCAGCGGAGTGCCGTCGTTCTCTTCATCGCGCTCTTTCGAACCAAGCAGCGTGCGCCACCCGGCCTCCGCCAGAAAACGCGCTTTGGCGATAAACTTGCCGTTGGCGATGTCGAGATCGATCTGGCATTTGCGGAACACCGCATCCGGGCAGAACTGCATCAGATACTGGCGAGCAATCAGGTTATAAACATTAGCTTCGTTATCGCTGAGATTGACCTTCGAGGCGCGGGCCGTCGGGATAATCGCATGGTGAGCATCGACTTTTTTATCGTCCCAGCAGCGGTTGCGCGTGTCCGGGTTCACCACCGGCTGCGGCAACAAATCCGGAGCATGCGCACCAATCGCGTTTATCACCGCGTGTCGTCCGGCAAAATGCTCTTCCGGTAAATAACGACAATCAGAACGCGGATAGGTGATCAGCTTGTGGGTTTCGTAGAGTTTCTGGCAAATATCGAGCACATTCTGCGCACTGAGCCCATAGCGTTTTGCCGCTTCAATTTGCAACGCCGAAAGCGAAAACGGCAGCGGCGCGAGTTCTGATTCCCGTTTATCGTTATAGGCCGTCACCAGCGCGGGTTGGCCGCTAATGCGGTTCACCACATGCTCCGCCAGCGGACGATGCAATAAACGCCCCTCTTCGTCCTGATAAGGTTCACACGCCTCGCTCGGCTGCCACAGAGCGGTAAAGCGCTCCCCGGCTGGCGTGACGATATGCGCTTTCACCTCAAAGAAATCTTTCGCCACGAAGTTCTCAATCTCTTCGTCACGACGCACCACCAGCCCCAGCACCGGCGTTTGCACGCGTCCAACGGAGAGCACGCCCTGATAGCCGGCATTGCGCCCCAGCAGCGTATAAGCGCGGGTCATGTTGATGCCATAGAGCCAGTCGGCACGGGCGCGCGCCAGCGCCGACACACACAGTGGAATAAATTCGCTATTTGCCCGCAGGCGCTCAATCGCCCGCTCTACCGCCTGCGGATTGAGATCATTAATCAGGCAACGCTGCACCTGCTGGCGTTTTTCAGCTGGCAGTTGCAGGTAGTCAATCACTTCATCAACTAGCAACTGCCCTTCACGATCCGGGTCACCGGCGTGCACCACCTGTTCGGCATCGGCGAGCAGGCGTTTGATAACATTGATTTGCTTAAGCACCGACGGGCGCGGCTGCAACTGCCACTTTTCCGGCACGATCGGAAGATCGGCCAGGTTCCAGCGTGCATAGCGGCTGTCGTAGACGTCCGGCTGCGCCTGCTCAAGCAGGTGACCAATGCACCAGGTCACCACCTGACCATTACCGCACTCAATATAGCCGTCGCCTTTGCGATGCGGCTTCGGCAGCACATCGGCAATGGCACGCGCCAGACTGGGCTTTTCGGCAATAAATAACCGCATAGGATTAACGGATCTCGATCATCGGGCGACCGCCGCGTGCGCTGACCAGTTCACCAATCGCGCTCAGTTGAATACCGTATTCCGCTGCCGTCGCTTTAACTTCCTCTTCTGCACCCGGTGCCACCGCCAGCAGCAGGCCGCCGGACGTTTGCGGATCGCACAACAAATCGCGCACTGCCGTTGGCATCTCACCCATCAGATGACCATAGCTGGCGAAGTTACGCAGGGTACCGCCGGGCACTGCGCCCTGGGCGATGTACTCTTCCACACCCGGCAATTTCGGCACATCCTGATACCAGATCTGCGCCTGTACACCCGCGCCCTGGCACATTTCACTCAGGTGACCGAGCAGGCCAAAGCCGGTGACATCGGTCATCGCTTTTACGCCGTCGATCCCGGCAAAGGCGGCACCGGCAAGGTTCATGCGGCACATCACTTCCGTTGCCAGACCAACGTGTTCCGGTTTGAGCAGCGATTTTTTCTCCGCCGTGGTTAATACGCCAATGCCCAGCGGCTTGGTGAGGAACAGTTTGCAGCCCGCCTGGGCGGTGCTGTTTTTCTTCACGCGTTCGGTTGGTACCACGCCAGTTACGGCAAGGCCGAAAATCGGCTCCGGCGCGTCGATTGAGTGACCGCCCGCCAGCGCGATCCCCGCCTGCTGGCAGGCAAAACGCCCACCGTCGATCACCTCACGCGCGATTTCCGGTGCCAGTTTGTCGAGTGGCCAGCCCAGAATGGCAATCGCCATAATCGGTTTGCCGCCCATCGCGAAAACGTCGCTAATGGCGTTGGTCGCGGCAATGCGGCCAAAGTCGAAGGGGTTATCGACAATCGGCATAAAGAAGTCGGTGGTGCTGATAATGCAGGTACCGTTACCCAAATCGTAAACGGCGGCGTCATCACGCGTTTCGTTGCCGACAAGCAGGTTCGGGTCGAGAAACTTCGCCTGCTCGCTATGCAGAATGGTATCCAGCACTTTGGGGGAAATTTTACAACCGCAACCGGCTCCGTGGCTGTATTGCGTTAAACGAATGGCTTGCTCGCTCATGGACATCTCCTGTCATTGCAATCGCGCTATGGTAGCGCCCAAATGCTGAGCTGGTAAGTCTGGCAATCTTAATTCGCGCGTTATTGCTCATTAAGCAAACGAAACAGAGATTGCATGCGATGATTTTTCGCTCGTAAACTTCATATTTATAGCTACATTGGCCATTTTGCGAGTCACCGCAATGTTCTTTTTGGCTTTTCATGACAGAAATATGACAGCAGCCACTGAGGGCTACAGATGCTTTTTTACACAAAGGAACCGCTCATGAAAAAAAATATCCTCGCGTTTTGTCTTGCTAGTTTGCTCTCTACCAGCGCTTTTGCTCTGGTTCCATCCGGGAATGATGCCACCACCAAACCTGATCTTTATTACCTGAAAAATGCGCAGGCGATTGATAGCCTGGCGCTGTTACCACCACCGCCGGAAGTCGGTAGCATCGCGTTTTTAAACGATCAGGCGATGTACGAGCAGGGCCGCTTGCTGCGTAACACCGAGCGCGGCAAACAGGCAGCGGAAGACGCAAACCTGAGCAGCGGCGGCGTGGCAAACGCCTTCTCCGGCGCATTTGGCTCACCGATCACCGAGAAAGACTCCCCTCAGTTGCATAAGCTGTTGACCAATATGATCGAAGATGCAGGCGATCTGGCAACCCGCGGCGCGAAGCAAAAATATATGCGTATCCGCCCGTTTGCCTTCTACGGCGTACCAACCTGCAACACTAAAGAGCAGGATTCACTGGCGAAAAACGGCTCTTATCCGTCCGGTCATACCTCTATCGGTTGGGCTACCGCACTGGTGCTGGCAGAGATTAACCCACAGCGTCAGGATCAGATCCTCAAACGCGGCTACGACCTGGGGCAAAGCCGGGTGATTTGTGGCTACCACTGGCAAAGTGACGTGGACGCCGCGCGCATTGTTGGCTCCGCTGTCGTTGCCACTTTGCATACTAATCCGGCGTTCCAGCAACAGTTGCAGAAAGCCAAGGACGAGTTTGCCGCCCAGCATAAGTAAACCGCACGCCCGGACGGGCGTGCTTTTACGATGATCCCTTCGCGTTTTTCAGGTTATAGAGGCGTTGTACCCGCTGCGCCTCTACGATGATGTTGGCTACATCTGCACGCGTGAGCGCCAGCTGGACGGGGTCAGAGAACAGGAAAATATCTCCTCTGAAAATAAACAACGGTTCATCCGTACCCGCTTCATTAACCACGGAATAGTGATTGCTGACATAGTCCGCACGCGCATTAATCTGCGCCTTTTCAGCCTGTCGGGTAGCTAGCGGCTTATCAGCCCATGCCAGAAACGCGTCAAAGGGCTGGAGATCGCGTGCCAGGTGAGTGACTTCGATTTTGTGCAACTGAACAAAAGCATTACCGTAATCAATGGTAAAACGTAACCACGCATCACTATCGGCGATTTGCACCGGGAATGTGCGCGTCGAAAAACTAACGCGCACGCCGGTTGCCGCATTGAATGTGGCATAGATGACCGGACTGTTTTCCGTCTCCCAGGTGCGCAATGTCATAACTTTATCGACTTTATTCGCTACCTCAATGCAGCCCGTCAGTGAGCCAGCCAACAGCAGCATCACGGCAGTGGATATCAGACGTTTCATCAGCATTCCACCGCTTAGCGATAAACTTTGGTGTGGAACAGATTGTAATCATACGGGCACTCATTCAGTGCCCACACCGGTGCCGGAGTATCTTTGCCTTCGGTAACGTCCGTGATCATAATTTCGTGGGTGTAGTAGCCGCCGGGCAAGGTGTATACCTCGTAGCTGTGCCCCGCTTTTGGCGATACGCTGCGAAATGATTCATGCACGGTTTGCGAATAGGTGGTTTGCGAAACGGTGACATAGCCGATGCGCAAGAACTGGCCAGGCTTAACGGAAAACTCCATCACATCTTTGCCCTGTAATGGCGAGCTGGCGGGTAACGGGGCAATACCAGCGATTTTTTTATTGCGGGTGGATTTAATGCCAAGGATATTCACTGCGGATGTCAGCGATTTTTGATCGACCTGACGAAGGCAACTTCCCGACTGCTGGTAAATTTCTGCCACCAATGGTGTCGCATAGTTTTCAACGCGCAGCTTTGCCGCATCCGCTGCTGAGTAATCGTCCATTGTGGAAGTGGAGATGGTGCATCCTGCCAGCGTCATTGCCCCCACAATTACCATCCCTGCTTTCATTTCGCCACGCATCATCTTTCCTTATTTTTCCTTAATAAGAACACGTTATCGGCGAAAGCAGACTGGACTTTAAAAGAAAACGGCTGCGGCAGAGTTGTCGCAGCCGTCCGATATCAGGCGGAGCTTAGAAACGTGTCACGAACGGCGTGGTATCCGGTACGGTGACAGTAGTCGAGGCTTTCAGTTGCGGTGTGCCGAGATACAGAAAACCGACGATTTTATCCTGTTCGCGGCAATCAAATGCCTGGCGAACCACCGGGCTGTCGGTCAGCGGGCCTGTGCGCCAGATTCCATTAAACCCCTGCGCCAGCGCCGCCATCTGCATTGCCATTACCGCGCAGCCGGCAGAGAGCAACTGCTCCCACTGCGGGACTTTATGGTGAATGTCGCATTTTGCCACCACCGCGATGATTAACGGTGCGCGAAAAGGCGATGTACGCGCTTTTTCGACGCCTTTTTCATCCTGGCCTGCGGCAATCGCGGCCTGCTCCAGCGTCTGACTGAAACGTTCGCGCCCTTCCCCTTCGATGACAAAAAAGTGCCATGGCTGAAGCGTACCGTGATCCGGCGCGCGCATCCCCGCACGCACAATGTTATCCAGTTGTTCACCTGCCGGGGCCGGTTCTGCCAGCCGGGATGCGCTACGACGATTGACGAGCATCTCAAGTGCGTCCATTAGTTAAACTCCTGTATTGAAATTTGTTCACAAAATTAACACGGGCGTAGAAATTGTTACAGCGCCGGAGGCGATTCCTGCTGACAAGTGGCAGCGGGGTAATTAGGATAACCACACTTTGCCGCTCGGGCAGCGGTGGTCGTTAACTACCAGGGAGAATACATGCGAACCCTTTGGCGTATTATTGCCGGTTTTTTCAAGTGGAGCTGGCGATTGCTGAACTTTATCCGCAAGCTGGTGCTGAATCTTTTCTTTATTTTGTTGGTGCTGGTTGTCGCAGGCGTGTGGATGCAAATGAGCGACAGCAAAACCAGCAGTAACAGTCGGGGCGCATTGCTGCTGGATATTTCCGGCGTAGTGGTGGACAAAACCTCGGCCAGCAGCCGGCTTGGCGCACTGGGCCGCCAGTTGTTTGGTGCCAGTTCGGATCGTCTGCAGGAAAACTCACTGTTTGACATCGTCGATACCATTCGCCAGGCGCAGCATGACCGGAATATCACCGGGATTGTGATGGATCTGAAAAATTTCGCCGGTGCTGATCAACCATCGATGCAGTATATCGGCAAAGCGCTGCGTGAGTTCCGCGACAGCGGTAAGCCGGTTTATGCCGTGGGCGACAATTACAGTCAGGGCCAGTATTACCTTGCCAGCTTCGCCAACAAGATCTGGCTGTCGCCGCAGGGTGTGGTTGATCTGCATGGCTTTGCCACCAACGGCCTCTACTATAAATCGCTGCTTGATAAGCTGAAAGTCACCACCCACGTATTCCGCGTCGGCACCTATAAATCCGCCGTTGAGCCGTTTATTCGCGACGATATGTCCCCGGCAGCACGCGACGCAGATAGCCGCTGGATTAATGAGTTGTGGCAGAACTACCTCAACACCGTTGCCGCTAACCGCCAAATCACCGCGCAGCAGGTCTTCCCGGGCGCGCAAGCGATGCTGGATGGGCTGCGTAAAGTGGATGGCGACACGGCGAAATACGCGCTGGACAACAAGCTGGTGGATGAGCTGGGCTCGGCAACCGATGCGGAAAAAGCAATGGTTAAACAGTTTGGCTGGAGCACGGAGGATAAGAACTTCCGCGCGGTCAGCATGTATGATTACCAGGCAAAAAAAGCGAGCGATGTCGGCGATACCGTGGCAGTGATTTTCGCTAACGGTGCGATCATGGACGGCGAAGAGACGCCGGGGAACGTAGGCGGCGACACCACTGCCGCACAGATCCGCGACGCACGTCTGGATCCGAAAGTGAAAGCCATTGTGCTGCGCGTCAACAGCCCAGGCGGCAGCGTCAGCGCATCGGAAGTGATCCGCTCCGAGCTGGCGGCAGCCCGCGCGGCAGGTAAACCTGTCGTGGTATCAATGGGCGGCATGGCGGCCTCCGGCGGTTACTGGATCTCGACCCCGGCGAACTACATTATCGCCAGTGCCAGCACGCTGACCGGCTCGATTGGCATCTTCGGCGTTATCAACACGCTGGAAAACAGCCTCGACAGCATCGGCGTGCATACCGATGGCGTAGCAACCTCGCCGCTGGCAGATGTCAGCATGACCAAAGCGCTGCCGGACGAAGTTTCGCAGATGATGCAGTTGAGCATTGAGAATGGCTACAAACACTTTATCACGCTGGTGGCGCAGTCGCGCAACAGCACGCCTGAGCAGGTTGATAAAATCGCCCAGGGTCACGTCTGGACCGGCCAGGATGCGAAAAATAACGGGCTGGTTGATGCGTTGGGCGATTTCGACGACGCGCTGGCGAAAGCGGCTGAGCTTGCGAAACTGAAACAGTGGCATATCGATTACTACGAGGAAGAGCCGACATTCTTTGATCGGCTAATGGATAGCATGTCCGGTTCGGTAAGCGCCATGCTGCCAAAAGCATTGCAGGCATATTTGCCCGCGCCACTGGCAAGCGCTGCGCTACAGATGAAAGCTGAAACCGACAAACTGGCGGTGTTTAACGATCCACAAAATCGTTATGCGCTCTGTCTGAACTGCGCCAATATCCGCTAAAATCACCTGACCACGTCCCCTCCACCGGAGGGGATTTTTTTGATGAAGCCAGAATATAACTATGCAAAAAAAATCCATTTACGTTGCCTACACGGGCGGTACTATCGGTATGCAACGCTCAGAACACGGCTATGTGCCGGTTTCCGGTCACCTGCAACGTCAACTGGCGCTGATGCCTGAATTCCATCGCCCGGAGATGCCTGATTTCACCATCCATGAATATGAGCCGCTGATGGATTCGTCCGATATGACACCGGAAGACTGGCAACATATCGCAGACGATGTGAAAGCGCACTATGACGATTACGATGGTTTTGTCATTCTGCACGGTACAGACACGATGGCCTACACCGCGTCGGCACTGTCGTTTATGCTGGAAAACTTAGGCAAACCGGTTATTGTGACAGGGTCACAAATCCCGCTCGCCGAACTGCGTTCTGATGGCCAAATCAACCTGCTTAATGCGTTATATGTGGCGGCGAATTTCCCGATTAACGAAGTGACGCTGTTCTTCAATAACCGTTTGTATCGCGGCAACCGCACCACCAAAGCGCACGCTGATGGTTTCGACGCGTTCGCTTCGCCTAACCTGGCGCCATTACTGGAAGCGGGTATTCATATTCGCCGCCTGGGCACGCCGCCCGCGCCGCACACCACGGGAGAACTGGTTGTCCACCCGATCACCCCGCAGCCGATTGGCGTGGTAACGATTTATCCAGGCATTTCCGCCGATGTGGTGCGTAACTTTCTGCGCCAGCCGGTAAAAGCGCTGATCCTGCGTTCTTACGGCGTGGGTAATGCGCCGCAAAACGGTGAGTTTCTGAAAGAGTTACAGGAAGCCAGCGCCCGCGGCATTGTCGTGGTCAACCTGACACAATGTATGTCCGGCAAGGTCAACATGGGAGGCTACGCCACCGGCAACGCCCTCGCCCACGCTGGCGTGATTGGCGGCGCAGACATGACAGTTGAAGCGACGTTGACAAAACTTCACTACCTGTTAAGCCAGGAGCTGGACGCTGATTCCATTCGCACCGCCATGACACAAAACCTGCGCGGTGAACTGACGCCGGATGAATGAGGAGGCTCGAATGACGCAACGCGCACTGCTGCTGGTTGATATTCAAAATGATTTTTGCGCTGGCGGCGCGCTGGCGGTAGCTGAAGGTGACAGCACGGTTGATGTTGCTAATGCCATGATGACGTGGTGTAAGACACGCGGCAATGCCATCGTGGCAAGCCAGGACTGGCACCCGGCCGGACATGGCAGTTTCGCCAGTCAGCACCACGTCGCGCCGTTCACAACTGGCGAACTGGCCGGGTTAACCCAAACGTTTTGGCCCGATCACTGTGTACAAAACAGCGAAGGCGCAGCGCTGCATCCGTTGCTAAACCAGAAAGCTATCGATGCGGTGTTTTACAAAGGGGAAAACCCGCTGATTGACAGTTACAGCGCGTTTTTCGATAACGGCCATCGTCAGGAAACCGCCCTGCACAACTGGTTGCAGCAGCACGGCATCCGCGAACTGGTAATTCTCGGTTTAGCCACCGATTACTGCGTGAAATTTACCGTGCTGGATGCGCTACAACTTGGATACGAGGTGAATGTCATTACCGACGGTTGCCGTGGCGTGAACCTGAATCCGCAGGACAGCACGCAGGCGTTTATGGAGATGTCAGCGGCTGGCGCGACGCTCTATACGCTCGCGGACTGGCAGGAAACGCATGCCTGAATGATGCCCTTGCCGGATGGCGTTGCGCCTCCGGCATGGCGACTTACGATTTAAACGTCGCGATCGGCTTTGGCGAAATGCCAAAATCCTCTTTTAATTGCTGCTTACTTTTCATCACCATCTGGCCGTTAGTATCAATGGTCATGTGCTGCGCCTGCGTATTATTGCGCGCCTGCCACAGCATCACCAGTTGCAGACTGTTCTCTTTTTGCTCTGCTGTCAGCGCCACGCCATCCGGCCATTTACCTAACTCAACGGCCGTTACCAGGCGCTGGTAGATCTCCGGCGTCATGCTGTTAACGATTTGATCAAGATTCATCTTTGAAAACTCCGTGGAATAATTGCTGAATCGTTTTTTCAACCCTGAGATCGTTCGCCGTTTTCGTCATCCGTAAAACTCAGGGAAGCAGAGTTGACGCAATAGCGTTCGCCGGTCGGTTGCGGACCATCCGGAAAGACGTGTCCCAGATGCGCATCACATTTTCCACAGCGGATTTCCACGCGTTGCATGCCATGCGAATAATCGTTGATATAGCGAATAGCGTCTTCGCTCACCGGCTCAAAGAAACTTGGCCAGCCGCAGCCAGAATCATACTTGGTTTGCGAATTGAACAGCGCGGCGTCGCACACCAGACAGTGATAAACCCCGTCGCGTTTGTTATGCAGAAAACGCCCGGTGAACGGCGGCTCGGTGCCATGGTTCTGCGTCACGTAAAATTGCATTTCAGTCAGTGTTTTTTTCAGGTCGTCTTCAGAAGAATTATGCGCCATTTGCTCACGCCTCACGGTAAAAACTCGACAACTTTTCACCCTGATTCTAACAAAACATTAACACTGCGGCGTTAACTTTTGTTCTAAACTTATTTGTTGCGGTAAAGCAGCCGGTGAATTGTGATTAATCTCACATTTTTATCCTGTCTGACCTTTAAAATTCCGGGCGGCGCCCCTATATGGGGAGCATGCTCAAAGGAAGAGTGAGGCGAGTCAGTCGAACAAAGGTTATGCGGAGGATTGATTTGTCGCAATGATTGACACGATTCCGCTTGACGCTGCGTAAGGTTTTTGTAATTTTACAGCCAACCTTTTATTCACTAACAAATAGCTGGTGGAATATATGACTATCAAAGTAGGTATCAACGGTTTTGGCCGTATCGGTCGCATTGTTTTCCGTGCTGCTCAGGAACGTTCTGACATCGAAATCGTTGGTATCAACGATCTGTTGGACGCTGATTACATGGCGTACATGCTGAAGTATGACTCCACTCACGGTCGTTTCAACGGTACCGTAGAAGTGAAAGACGGCCACCTGGTTGTTAACGGCAAAACCATCCGTGTTACTGCTGAGAAAGACCCGGCTAACCTGAAATGGAACGAAATCGGCGTTGACGTTGTTGCTGAAGCTACCGGTATCTTCCTGACCGACGAAACCGCTCGTAAACACATCACCGCTGGCGCGAAAAAAGTTGTTCTGACTGGCCCGTCCAAAGACAACACCCCGATGTTCGTACGTGGCGCTAACTTCGACAAATATGCTGGTCAGGACATCGTTTCCAACGCTTCCTGCACCACTAACTGCCTGGCTCCGCTGGCAAAAGTTATCAACGACAACTTCGGCATCATCGAAGGTCTGATGACTACTGTTCACGCGACCACCGCCACTCAGAAAACCGTTGATGGCCCGTCTCACAAAGACTGGCGCGGCGGCCGCGGCGCATCCCAGAACATCATCCCGTCCTCTACCGGTGCTGCTAAAGCTGTAGGTAAAGTACTGCCGGAACTGAACGGCAAACTGACTGGTATGGCGTTCCGCGTTCCGACTCCGAACGTATCTGTTGTTGACCTGACCGTTCGTCTGGAAAAAGCTGCGTCCTACGAAGAAATCAAGAAAGCCATCAAAGCCGCTTCTGAAGGCCCGATGAAAGGCGTTCTGGGTTACACCGAAGACGACGTGGTTTCTACCGATTTCAACGGTGAAGTTTGCACTTCCGTGTTCGATGCTAAAGCGGGTATCGCACTGAACGACAACTTCGTGAAACTGGTTTCCTGGTACGACAACGAAACTGGTTACTCCAACAAAGTTCTGGATCTGATCGCTCACATCTCCAAATAAGTTGAGATGAGAACATGATCTGAAAGAGCGACTTCGGTCGCTCTTTTTTTGTTTTGAAGACAGAGGATTGCGTTAATGATTAATAAAATTTTTGCACTTCCGGTAGTCGAACAAATTACCTCTACTCTCTCCCTGCGCAAAATGGACGAGCTGGACGTTATCGTCGTTGACCATCCGCAGGTTAAAGGTTCATTCGCCTTACAGGGCGCACATCTGCTCTCATGGAAACCGCAGGGCGAAGAAGAAGTCCTGTGGCTGAGCGGCAACACGCCGTTTAAAAATGGCGTCGCGCTGCGCGGCGGCGTGCCGGTCTGCTGGCCGTGGTTCGGCCCGGCAAAACAGCAAGGCCTGCCAGCGCATGGTTTTGCGCGCAATCTGCCATGGGCGCTGAAAGCACATAACGAAGATGCCAGCGGTGTTGTACTGACCTTTGAACTGCAGAGCAGCGATGCATCGCGCAAATTCTGGCCACACGACTTTACGGTGTATGCCCGCTACAAACTGGGCGCGACCTGCGAAATGGAGCTGGAAGCTCACGGTGAGTTTGAAACCACCTCGGCGCTGCACACCTATTTCAATGTCGGTGATATCGCAGCCGTAAAAGTGAGTGGTCTTGGCGATCGCTTTATCGACAAAGTGAACGATGCGAAAGAAGATGTACTGGCCGATGGTGTACAGACGTTCCCGGATCGCACCGACCGCGTCTATCTGAATGCGGAAGCCTGCAGCCTGATCCACGACAGCGCGCTTAACCGCACCATAGAAGTCATCCACAGCCATAACGCAAATGTCGTGGCGTGGAACCCCGGCCCGGCACTCTCCGTCAGCATGACTGACATGCCGGATGACGGTTACAAAACGTTTGTCTGTGTGGAATCGGTTAACGCGACCGTGCCGCAGAAAACCACTGAAGAGAAGCCGTCCCGCCTGGCGCAGACTATCCGCGTCGTTAAACGCTGATCCTGCCGACCCTCTCCCGACAGGAGAGGGTTATTACTCCTGTCACACCACGTCGAGTGGCGTTTTACGGCCAGGTGCCGGGAACGCGTTGTCCAGCCGTATTAACTCTTCGCTGCTTAACGTGATATTCAATGCCGCCGCATTTTCCTGCACATGCGCCACGCTGGACGCCTTGGGAATGGCAATCACGCCCTGGTGGCTTATCACCCATGCCAGTAAAATTTGCGCAGCACTCACCCCATGAGCTGCGGCAATCTCGCGCACCGTGCTGTTTTCCAGCAAACCATCGCGCAGGCGGCCAGCCTGCGCCAGTGGACAATAGGCCATCACTGGCATTGCCCGTTGCTGGCACCACGGCAGCAGATCATATTCAATGCCGCGTGAACCAAGATGATACAGCACCTGATTTGTCGCACAGGCGTCCCCGCCGCGCACGCGCATCAGCTCCTGCATATCACTGTGATCCAGATTTGAAACGCCCCAGCGGCGTATTTTGCCCTGCGCGATCAACGTTTCCATCACCTCGACGGTTTCAGCGAGGGAGTAGTTACCACGCCAGTGCAGCAAATAGAGATCGAGAACCTCTGTTTTCAGGCGACGCAGGCTGGCTTCGCAAGCCGCGATGGCTTTCTTGCCGCCCACATTCCATGGATAAACTTTGGAAACCAGGAACACCTTGTCACGCAAACCGCCCTGTAAGGCTTCGCCGACCACTTCTTCCGCTCCGCCGTCAGCGTACATTTCCGCCGTATCAATCAGCGTTAATCCCAGATCGACACCCGCGCGCAGCGCATCCACTTCTTGCTGACGCAGTCGCGTGTTTTCACCCATGTACCATGTGCCCTGGCCAATGGCGGGTTGTGAAACCTGGCCTGCAAAAACCACTTTTTTGTCTGCCATATTGTCCTCCTGCTAAACGTTGCACCGTAAAGCAAAACAGGGCCAATGGCCCTGTTTTATTGCACAGATCGCACTATTCAACTGCACAATCAGAAGCGGTACGTCACCCCGGTAGACAACAGACCGCCCCAGGATTTATCCACCATCGGGCTGTCTTTGATCTCATCCGACAGATGGGTGTAACGGCCCGTGCCGTACACGGTCCAGCTGTCCGTCAGACGGTAGCTGACCGTTAGCTCCAGATAGGGACTCCAGCCATTATCCGGATCGTAGCTTTTCAGCCCGCTGCGACGCGCTTCATCGCGCGACACACCGTAGTAGTATTGGTTCAGGTTATCGCTGGCCCACTCAACACCGACGCCCGGCGTGACGCTCAGCGCACCGTTGTTGTAGTTGTACAACCAGCCGATGTCCCACAGAACACCGTTGCTGTTATCCAGCACATCGCCCGCCAGTGTGGTGCGCAGGAAACCGTACTCGGTATTGTGAATGTATGAAAGCCCCGCCATCATCGTCGCTTTACGGCGATCCAACTGACGCAACTGGTTATTATCACTGTCTTTTGGTTTGAACTCCCATGGGAAGTAAAACGCGGTGATGGAGAGTTTATCCGCCTGGTCATTCCACAGGTAATAACCGCCGCCTAAGCCGCGAAACCAGAAATTATCACTTTCATAGGTGATAACAGGAACCGGCAGGACACGTTTATCATACTGTTTATACGGGGATTCAACGACGCCTACGCCAGCGCCCAGTGAAAAGGTATTTTCTGCATTTGCTGCAAAAGCGCAGGACGCGGTCAGCACGCCCAGTGCCACGAGTTTGATTTTGGTCACAGTCCTTTCTTTCCTGTAGTCAAATAATTGGCGCAAGAAGTTTAACCGCCCGCGCCAGCCTACCCAAATTTTTTTACCTAAACATTACAAAAAAACGCAAATTCGATGGGACGAAAAGCCTGCCATCATCGGGGCAATAAAACACTTTCCCGCCCTGTTCATTAACCCTCTTCGGCCATTTCTGGTGATAAATGACGCGCTGTACATACCGTTACACGGCAGTGCTCATCATCTGTCATAAGGCTGGTATATAGTGTCGCGGAAACAGAGATCAATTCCTCTGTAATGTTAAAAAACAACATATTTTAAACAAATGAATATCAAGTAGTTTTAATTTTATAATGAAAATCAAAAATACTTTCTGCCTACATTTCCTGATGGCGTTTCTCGCCATCCTGTTCCTCTGCGTTCATCCGCTGTTGACCCGTTTTGATCCGCCGCTTAAATTCCAGCCGCTGATTAAAGCAATGGACGGTACGGCAAAAGAACAGGCGGAAAAAATAGCCACTATTTCTCATGCCCTGCAGGGTAATGCGATTTTTTTCATCGGCGCATCGGAAGTCGCCACCTCAGAAGATGAACCTTACGCTGTATATAATTACCTTAATAATGATTTACACCGTAATGTTGTTGCATTTGGCGACAGTTTTGATGATAGCGTCACCCATTTTCTTCTGCTGTCTCGCTTTAAGAATGACCTTAACGCAAACAGTAAAGTCGTTTTACTGCTCGCGCCCGATAGTTTTTATTCAACCGGCGTACCTCCGGCTATTTTCGCGAATAATTTTCCGGCACCGGTTTTTAATCCTTTAATGGAGGATGAACAAACACGACCATTCCTGGTCAACTACTTACGCCATATCAATAAAAAAGAGACCAGCCATTTAACCTTTGAACAAATGAAAATTGCTGGCTGGGATCTGGATAATATCTGGCAAGAAGTCAGTTACGAATTTGCTAATTTCTGCACACTGATTAAAAACGACTGGCTGGCGTTGCTGGACGTTGAAGCGTCACCCGCACGCCCCTGGCCTGTACAACCCGCTGTTGATATCACGCCGAACTGGGAACATGAACTGGCCCACGCCCGCGAATTGAACGAGGCGCGCCAGGAAAGCGCAGACACCTTGTGGATGGACAAAACGGTTTATCAACCCGGCGAAAAACCAGAAGTATGGGACGATTCGCCCGTTGAGCCGGAACAGTTGAAAGCGTTTCGCGCCATGATTAAGTTGCTGAAAGAGCACCACGTTCAGGTGGTAGTCATTATCGATGCGATAAACCGTCGTGCGGTGCAAAACCCTGAGCTGGTGCAGCCTGCGGTAACGCAAACCACCGCCATCCTGAAAGAAAACCAGATCCCCTATTTTGATATGTACTCCATGCCGTATCAGGACGGCTGGAACTGGGATCGCCTGCATCCTACCGATCTGGCATGGGTACCGATGGACCGCTTTATTATTGAGAGTTTTAAACGATGAAATACGCTATTCGCCTGTTTTTCCTTTATCTCTTACTGGCGGTCACCGTTATCGCGTGGTCCTCTGTTGATGAAAGCATGAATTTAAAAGTGCACTTTGAATATCAAAAGTTCTGAGGAATGAATGATGTACAGCTCCGGAACCTTTTTCTTTTTTCTCTTTTCCTCGGCGTTGTTATTTGCGCTGGTTAACCGCGTGCTGCGCTATCGGTTAACTTACTTATGTGCTTTTTCCGTGCTGGCGGCCTTTGGCTGGGGATATATATTTCAGGGCGACTATATCGTTCCCGTCGCGGTTTTTATCAGCTTTTATATTCTCGTCACCTTAAAAGAGAAAGGCTGGTTAAAAACCTGGCAGGCGGTAAGTTTAACGTTAGTGCCTTTGTTTGCGGTGAAATTACACCTGAATAACCATTGGGGCATGATTGGCTTATCTTTTATGACCTTTCGCGCCATCGATGTTTTGCTCTATCGCAATAAAAAAGACGGCAACAATGTTTTGCACTACTTCTGTTACCTGTTTATGCCGTTCATTATTCTGGCCGGCCCAATGTACCGCTGGCGGACGTGGATAACGGATATTAATAAACCGGTGTTTACGCTCACGCGTGAGCAATTTCTCATAGCCGCAGAACAAATTTTCACCGGCATCGTGCAGAAATTTTTATTCGCCATGCTGATCGATAACCTGGTGATCCAGGACTGGAGCCACCGCCCGTTTACATTAAGTGTCGGCGTCGTGATGTCGCTCGCCTACAGCGCTTACCTCTATTTTGATTTCGCCGGTTACAGCAATATGGCCATCGGCGCCGCTCGTTTGTTTGGCCTCAACGTTCCGGCAAACTTTAATATGCCGATTCTGGCGAAAAACCCGCAGGATTTCTGGCGTCGTTTCCACATCAGCCTTTCAGAGTGGCTGCGCGATGTGGTGTTTATGCCGATTTATATGAATTTAATGAAGCTCGACTTTTTCCGTCAGAACAAAACACTGGCGCAGAATATTGGTATTTTCTGCACGCTGTTTTGTATGGGGGCATGGAACGGGCTCGAACGGCACTATGTGATTAGCGGCGCGCTGTTTGGCGCCATTTCTGTGGCGCACAACATGCTGCTGTGGTCAGCCAAACGTAGCCCGGTGCTGAACCGCTGGCTGCAATTTCCCTCGATCCTCTTTTTGGGACGCCTGTTAACGCTGGCAAGCGCTGCGGCATCTCTTTACATTTTTAGCGGAATGTCACCTCTATGAACCTACACTCTGACCTCCAGGCGCTGCAGGATTTCCTGCGTGCGGCATTACTCGATCCCGCCCGCCCGCATCAGTTAGCGATAAGCGGCAGCGATGAAGCACTTAACTGGCAACAGCTCTCTGGCGCGGTGACAGACTGGGCCGAACGCTATCAGCGCTGTCAGCCTTCGCCGGCGACGCCAGTGGTGTTGTACGGCCACCAGCAGGCGGAATTCGCCGTCGCTATCTATAGCTGCCTGCTGCATAACATTCCTTACATTCCGGTAGATTGCATCTATCCGCAGGAACGGTTGAAAGAGATTTGCCATCTCGCCAGCGCGCCGTACTACTACGACGTAGCGACCCGGCAGTTTGTGCCGACCGGTGAAATCGCCCAGCCGCTGGCAGAGCCGGATCTCGCCTATATCATGTTCACCTCCGGCAGCACGGGTAAACCGAAAGGCGTGCAGATCGGCCGTGAAAGCGTGTGGCACTTTATGCAGTGGGTGCGTCAGGATTTTGCCTTGCCGGAAGTACCGGTATTGATGAATCACGCGGTGTTCAGCTTTGACCTGTCACTGATCCCATTGCTGGCAAACCTGGCAACCGGCGGCCATATCGTGCTGAACGCCAAAGAGGATATCGCGGCAGAAAACTGGCTTGAGCGCCTGAAAAGTAACGCGGTCTCAGTCTGGGTTTCCACCCCCTCTTTCGCTTACCAGAAACTGCTCTCGCCGCAATTCAACAGTGATTATTTGCCCGCGCTCGGCGTGTTTGTGTTTATCGGCGAAGTGCTAAACAAAGCGCTGGTCAAACAGCTTCGCCGCCGCTTCCCGCAGGCCAAAATCCTCAACTCCTACGGCCCGACCGAAGCGACTATCGCCACTACCGTTGTCGAAATCACGGACGACATCCTCGCCAGCGAAAACGATCTGCTGCCGGTCGGCACCATGATGCCAGAGAGCAGAATGGAGATTACCGCTGACGGTGAGCTGGTTATTTGGGGCAAAAACGTGATGCGCGGTTATCTCGGCCTGCCGCAGGAGAACGCGGCGAAACTGCTGCACCGTGAGGGCGAAGCATGGCGCGGCTACAAGACCGGTGATCTGGGCTACGAAGATGGGCTTATTTACTGCCAGGGCCGCAACGACAGCCAGATCAAGCTCAACGGTTATCGCATCGAAATTAACGAGATTGAAAACCGCCTGCTGGCGATGTCCGGCATTCGTGAAGCAGTGGTATTACCGCTAATGAAAGCGGGCGGCGGCGTGCTGCGTATCGCGGCATTCTGCGTAACAAATCTGGCGCCGGACGCGATTAAACACTCGCTTTCACAGGTGGTGCCGCCATACATGGTGCCGTCGCAAATCATCATCCAGGAGGCTTTGCCGCTGAACCCTAACGGCAAAATCGACCGCAAACTGCTGGATACCCATGCCCGCAGCAACTGAATACACAGGAAAAATCATGGAACAAGAAATTCTCGCGCTGTTTGAAAAGATTTTATCCCGCAAAGTGGGCTTTCACGATGAGCTGATTGAGTCCGATATTCTCGACTCCATCCTCGCCGTCGATATGGTGCTGGAAGTGCAGGACGTTTACGGCTGCATGATCCCACCAACAGAAGTCGCCAGCGTGCTGAAAACCCCAGCGGATCTCGCGCAATACATTGAAGAGCACCGCAGCTGACATGTCATTTTACGGTGCCGGGCATTGCCGCCCGGCACCGCGTCTTTCGTTTTGCTGGCGACAACCGCCCTGTTAATCCTGTCTGTCATCATCCTTTAACACAGCTCGCGTACTTCTGTTGTCGATAATCTTTCCGCTTCGGCGAAGTGACCATGACGGCGTCACTTTTTCTATACTTGCGATCCCGCACATCCTGTAAAAATTTACCAACATTCGCCTGATGTAAAATGTTGGCATTTTCCAATGCAGAATCCCGATATTAAATATAAAAAATCTGTATAAATCTAACTCAATAGATATTTAATCCAAATATGGGGCAAAAAAAGGCCCTCTGCCATCAGAATCTTCTTCAGCGATAACTTGATCAAAGCTGGATACACGCTCATAACAAATAGGACGGAGCATAATTTTTATCCCGTTGGTTTGCGACGCTAAAAGTGGAAAAACTGATAGCTGTACTGTTCCCACAGATTACGAAAGGACGGCATGCCATGAATATATTCGATCACTATCGCCAGCGTTATGAAGCTGCCAAGGACGAAGAGTTCACTCTGCAGGAGTTTCTTGCCATCTGTAAGCAAGATCGCAGCGCCTATGCGAATGCTGCTGAAAGGCTGCTGATGGCCATAGGGGAACCTGTGATGGTAGACACTGCCCAGGAGCCACGGCTTTCCCGTCTCTTTTCGAACCGGGTTATCGGACGCTACCCCGCGTTCGAGGAATTTTATGGAATGGAAGAGGCGATTGAGCAAATTGTCTCATACCTCAAACACGCTGCGCAGGGTCTGGAAGAAAAGAAACAGATCCTCTATCTGCTCGGCCCGGTGGGCGGGGGTAAATCGTCCCTGGCCGAACGCCTGAAATCCTTAATGCAACGGGTGCCAATTTACGTGTTGAGCGCCAATGGCGAGCGCAGCCCGGTTAACGACCACCCGTTGTGCCTGTTTAACCCGCAGGAAGACGCGCAGATCCTGGAAAAAGAGTACAGCGTCCCGCGCCGTTATCTCGGCACGATCATGTCGCCGTGGGCCGCCAAACGCCTGCACGAGTTTGGCGGAGATATCAGCAAATTCCGCGTGGTAAAAGTCTGGCCGTCGATTCTGGAACAGATTGCGATTGCCAAAACAGAACCGGGCGATGAGAACAACCAGGACATTTCAGCGCTGGTCGGTAAAGTGGATATCCGCAAACTGGAAAACCACGCGCAAAACGATCCAGACGCCTATGGCTACTCCGGCGCGCTGTGCCGGGCGAACCAGGGCATCATGGAGTTCGTCGAAATGTTTAAAGCGCCGATCAAGGTGCTGCACCCACTGCTGACCGCCACGCAGGAGGGCAACTACAACGGTACGGAAGGCATCTCCGCCCTGCCGTTTAACGGCATCATCCTCGCCCACTCGAACGAATCCGAATGGGTGCAGTTCCGTAACAACAAAAACAACGAGGCGTTCCTTGACCGTGTTTACATCGTCAAAGTGCCTTATTGCTTGCGCATCTCGGAAGAGATGAAAATTTACGAAAAACTGCTCAACCACAGTGAGCTCTCCCATGCGCCGTGCGCACCGGGAACGCTCGAAACGCTGGCCCGTTTCTCGATTCTTTCGCGTCTGAAAGAACCGGAAAACTCCAGCATCTACTCGAAAATGCGTGTCTACGACGGTGAAAGCCTGAAAGATACCGATCCGAAAGCGAAGTCCTATCAGGAATACCGCGATTACGCCGGTGTTGATGAAGGGATGAACGGCCTGTCGACACGTTTTGCCTTTAAAATCCTCTCGCGTGTGTTCAACTTTGACCACGTCGAAGTGGCAGCCAACCCGGTGCACCTGTTCTACGTACTGGAACAACAAATTGAACGTGAGCAGTTCCCGCAGGAGCTGGCTGAACGTTACCTGGAATTCCTGAAAGGCTATCTGATCCCGAAATACGCCGAGTTTATCGGCAAAGAGATCCAGACCGCTTACCTCGAATCCTATTCCGAATATGGACAGAACATCTTCGATCGTTATGTCACCTACGCGGATTTCTGGATCCAGGATCAGGAGTACCGCGACCCGGATACCGGCCAGTTGTTTGACCGTGAATCCCTGAACGCGGAACTGGAAAAAATTGAAAAACCGGCCGGGATCAGCAACCCGAAAGATTTCCGTAATGAGATCGTTAACTTCGTGCTGCGCGCCCGCGCTAACAACAACGGACGCAACCCGAACTGGACCAGCTACGAAAAACTGCGCACGGTTATCGAGAAGAAAATGTTCTCGAACACCGAAGAGCTGTTGCCGGTGATTTCGTTCAACGCCAAAACCTCTACCGACGAGCAGAAAAAGCACGACGATTTTGTCGACCGTATGATGGAGAAAGGCTACACCCGCAAACAGGTTCGCCTGTTGTGCGAATGGTATCTGCGTGTACGTAAATCATCATAACAACGCGCTGGCCGCGCCCTGTGCGCGGCCAGTTGCTACGTTGGCATACGCAGCGGGAGGGAACTATGACCTGGTTCATTGACCGGCGTTTGAACGGTAAAAATAAAAGCACGGTTAACCGCCAGCGATTTTTACGCCGTTATAAAGCGCAAATAAAGCAGTCGATCTCCGAAGCGATCAACAAGCGTTCGGTAACCGACGTGGAGAATGGCGAATCCGTCTCCATCCCGACGGAAGATATCAGCGAACCGATGTTCCATCAGGGGCGTGGCGGCCTGCGCCACCGCGTACATCCGGGAAACGATCATTTTGTGCAAAATGACCGCATCGAGCGCCCACAAGGCGGCGGTGGTGGTGGCGGCGGCGGCCAGGGCGAAGCCAGCCCTGACGGCGAAGGCCAGGATGAGTTTGTTTTCCAGATCTCCAAAGATGAGTATCTCGATTTGCTGTTTGAGGATCTGGCGCTGCCGAACCTGAAAAAGAACCAGCAACGGCAGCTTAATGAGTTCAAAACGCACCGCGCGGGCTACACCGCCAATGGCGTACCGGCGAATATCAGCGTTGTGCGTTCGTTGCAAAACTCGCTGGCGCGCCGCACCGCCATGACGGCAGGAAAACGTCGTGAGCTGCGCGAACTGGAAAGCAGCCTCGAAACGGTGGCAAAAAGCGAACCTGCACAATTACTTGAAGAGGAGCGTCTGCGCAAAGAGATTGCCGAACTGCGGGCAAAAATTGAGCGCGTACCGTTTATCGACACCTTTGATTTACGCTACAAAAACTACGAAAAACGGCCAGAACCTTCCAGCCAGGCGGTGATGTTCTGCCTGATGGACGTTTCCGGTTCGATGGATCAAGCGACCAAAGATATGGCCAAGCGTTTTTACATTCTGCTCTATCTGTTCCTGAGCCGAACCTATAAAAACGTCGAAGTGGTCTATATCCGCCATCATACGCAGGCGAAAGAGGTGGATGAACATGAGTTCTTCTACTCGCAGGAAACAGGCGGCACCATTGTTTCCAGCGCGCTGAAACTGATGGATGAAGTGGTTAAAGAGCGTTACGACCCGGCGCAATGGAATATTTACGCCGCGCAGGCGTCGGACGGCGATAACTGGGCGGACGACTCACCGCTGTGTCACGAAATCCTGGCGAAGAAGATCCTGCCGGTGGTGCGTTACTACAGTTATATCGAGATCACCCGCCGGGCGCACCAGACGTTATGGCGCGAGTATGAACACCTGCAAACGATGTTTGATAATTTCGCCATCCAGCATATTCGCGATCAGGAGGATATCTACCCGGTATTCCGCGAACTTTTCCATAAACAAACGACATCCACCAGCTAACCTTCCGCAGCCGGAACCCTTTCCGGCTGCCTCTCTTTATTGCGCATCTGCGTAAAAAAACCGCATTTCCCCGGGCTAATGGCTGAATTGCCGTACAAAATAGCGGCTATTTACCCTCTTGCCTGCGCGTAAATGTGGCACAGTAATCACATCGAAACATTTGTGGCACGGCGGGCGTGGATAACGTTTACGTCGGTGCTGTTGCGCTCAGTTCATCCTGTGAACGCCTTGAGCCTGGTGGCATATGGCTGCCGTTTGAAAAGAAACTAACAGTACACACAAAAAGCGTTGTTTGTAGTGCTTGTATTTTTTCGCCGCCTCTTTAGGGCGGCTTTTTTATTTTCATCTCCCGGTGCGTGAATTATTCTTAATCTTCAACGTCTTCATCGGGAGTGAATATGTCTGAAATTGCCAGCCGTAACATCCACCAGCATTTGATAAACCTGCTTGAACAGCACGACGCGCGCTTTCGCGTTGTTGAACACGAGGCCGTCGGCAAATGTGAGGCCGTCAGTGAAATTCGCGGTACCGCGCTGGGTCAGGGCGCGAAAGCGCTGCTGTGTAAGATAAAAGGTAACGGGGTGAAAAAGCATGTGCTGGCGATCCTGGCCGCCGACTTACAGGCCGACCTTTCCCGCTTAGCGCAGCACTTTGGTGGCAGTAAAGCCTCGCTGGCAAGCCCGGCGGAAGTGGATGCGTTAACGGCGTGCGTATTTGGCGCCATTCCCCCGTTCAGCTTTCACCCGGATCTGCACCTGGTTGCCGACCCGGTACTGTTTCAGCGCTTTGATGACATCGCGTTTAACGCCGGGTTACTGGAGAAATCGGTAATCATGAATACCGGCGACTACCTGCGCATCGCCAGGCCGGAACTGGTGGATTTTCGCCGCGAATAACGCGCTTGTGCGGCTTACCAGCCGCTCCTTTCCAGAATCAAGACGGAAATCACCAGCCCGGCGGCCAGCGTGAAGAACAGGGCGGTGATAATCAACACATCTGAAGGCATGATGGTAACTCGCAAAGGCCTGTCGGTGCCTAATTCATATCTCTGAATTATGAATCGTTGATGACAATTCAGCTGACTTTTGATTAAAAACCGCCCTTCGCTTCTGGCAACTGCCTGAAATTATCTGCCTGCACGAAAAAAGCCTGTTTCATCACCGGTTTATGCGTAGAGTAAACAGGTTTCTTTGTTGGCAAGGAATTTCTGATGTTTGATACCACGCTGTTTATTCTGCTGGCGCTCGCGGCGCTGGGTTTTGTCAGCCATAACACCACCGTTGCGGTCTCTATTCTGGTGTTGATCATTGTGCGCATTACCCCGCTCAACACCTTCTTTCCGTGGATTGAAAAGCAGGGGCTGACCGTTGGCATTATTATCCTCACCATTGGCGTGATGGCGCCGATCGCCAGCGGCTCATTGCCGCCCTCGACGCTGCTGCACTCGTTTGTGAACTGGAAATCGTTGGTGGCGATTGCGGTTGGTGTTTTTGTCTCGTGGCTGGGTGGACGCGGCGTAACGTTGATGAGTTCACAACCGTCGCTGGTAGCGGGATTACTGGTCGGCACCGTGTTGGGTGTGGCCCTGTTCCGGGGCGTTCCGGTCGGGCCACTGATTGCTGCCGGGTTGGTTTCGCTGCTAATTGGCCGGCAGTGAGTGACGCCGCTGCCACTGTTTGACCGCAAACTCCAGCGCGCTGCACAGCAGGTAATAGACCAGGCCGGTAAAGACAAACAGCGCGGCAGGATAGACCTGCACCCGGTTATTCACCTGGCCTGCGACTGTCGTCAATTCCGGTACGTTGACAATAAACGCCAGCGAGGTGTCTTTCAGCAGCGCGATAAGCAAACCGATATACGACGGCAACGCGTTGCGTAATGCCTGCGGCAACAGCACCAGCCACAGGATTTGCGCACTGCCAAACCCGCTACTGAGCGCGGCTTCGTACTGCCCTTTCGGCAGTGCCCCAAGCGCGGCAAGGGTCGAATACATCACCGCCGCCGAGGTAAACCACGCCAGCGCCAGCGTTACGGTCACCGCACCGGGGAGATCGGCGCCGGTTAACCAGGGCAGTAAAAACCACAGCCAGAAGATCACGAAGATCAGCGGAATGCCGCGAATCAGCTCCGCCCAGAGAAAGAGCACTTTGCGTGGCCAGCCGCGAAAGCGCCATGCGCAGCACGCCAGCAGCACACCACCGGGAAACGCCAGAACCGCCGCGCCGACGGTCATCAGCAGCGATAACAGTACCCCGCCCGGCTCACCCTGCGCCGCTCGCCCCCACAGCAAATAGTCGAGGTTATCGATGATCACGGTGATATTAGCGATCATGTTGCCCCTCCGCTGCACGGCGTTGCATCCGCCAGTTACGTGGCAGGTTGAACAACACGCTCATCACCAGCCCCAGCAGCAAATAGAGCGCGCTGCCGATGGCAAACGCTTCCAGCGCGTGGGCGTTAAAACTCTCGATCTGCCGGGTCTGGTAGGTTAATTCCCCCAGCCCGATACCGGTCGCCAGCGAAGAGAGCTTCATCAGATTCAGATACTGCCCCACTATCGGCTGCCAGGCATTTTGTAGTCCCTGCGGCAGCAGCACCCAGCGGAACAACGCCAGCGGGCTAAACCCCTGCGATTGCGCGGCTTCAACCTGTCCACGCGGCACCGCGTGCAAACCCGCCTGGATCTCTTCAACCAGAAAGGCCGCGGTAAACAGCCCCAGCGCCCAGGCCGACGAGAGAAACTCTGGCGTCAACCACCAGACATCGCCTGGCAAAATGCTGAACGCGTGATCGTCGTTAACGTACTGGCGGAAACTCTGCGGCAACACATTCCAGGCGGCGAAATACCAGAACAATAGCTGCACCAGAAGCGGCGTATTGCGAAACAGCGATACCCACGCCGCCACCGCGCCTCGCCCGACCTTGCCACCGGCCAGACGCAGCGCCAGCAGCAGTATCGTTAATACCGTCGCCAGTACGGTTCCCGCTACGGTAACCCAGATGGTGGTAAGAAAACCGGAAATGATCCATTGTGCGGGCTGCCCGGTCAGCACGCCCGCCCAGTCGAGATGCAGCGCCATTACAACTCCTTGCTATCCGCGTGCAGCGGGTTGAGCACTTTCTGTAAAAAGCGCTGCGCGCGCGGGTGCTGCGGGGCAGAAAAGAATTGCGCCGGTGCTGCCTGCTCAAGGATTTCGCCCCCGTCGATAAAGATCACGCGATCGGCGATTTCACGGGCAAACTGCATCTCATGGGTCACCACCATCAGCGTAATGCCGCTGTGCGCCAGCGATTTCATCACCTGCAACACTTCGCCAATCATCTCCGGATCAAGCGCCGAGGTTGGCTCATCAAACAGAATGATATGCGGATCGGCGGCCAGCGTGCGGGCGATTGCCACGCGTTGCTGTTGCCCGCCGGAAAGCTGCGCCGGATAGTGATGCGCTTTATCCTGCAAACCAACGCGCGCCAGCAGCGCCAGCGCGATGGCCTGCGCCTCGGCGGCGCTTTTGCCGTGAATACGGCGTAACGCCAGCGTAATGTTATCCAGCGCGTTGAGGTGGGCATAAAGATTAAACTGCTGAAAAACGAAACCGACATGGCGGCGCAACTCGCGAAGCTGGCGCCCTTTCAGTTGGCTGGTCGGCTGACCGTCAACATAGATCTCCCCGCCGCTCAGGGTTTCGAGCTGGTTAATCAAACGGATAAGCGTTGATTTACCGGAACCCGAAGGCCCGCACACCGCCAGCACTTCGCCGGCGGCAACCTGTAAATCAATCGACTTTAATACCACGTTGTCGCCGTAGCGTTTGCTCGCCTGGCGAAACTCCACCGTGCCTTTCGCCACGGGCAACACCTCTGTGGCATCCGCCACAGAGGTAGAAAACAGACCTGCCAGCATAGTTACTTCGCTTCTATGGTAAAGCTGCGTGGAGCGGGCGTTTTGGTTTGCGGACCAAACCAGGTATCGTAGATTTTTGCCGCTTCGCCGTTTTTCTCAAGGTTGACCAGTTCAGTATTCACCGCGTTAAGCAATGCGGTTTCGCCTTTACTCACACCGACACCGATCTCCTCTTTGGACAACAAGTCCGGCAGGATTTTGAATTTCGCTTTATCCGGCGCTTCCGCCAGCAAACCGGCCAGAATGGTGCTGTCCTGAGTGATGGCCTGCACATTGCCGTTACGCAACGCGGTCAGCGCCAGCGGGATATCGTCATAAGCCAGCACGCGAGATTGCGGGAAACGCTGGTGCAGCGTCTGCTCGCCAGTGGTGCCTTTAACCGCGCCAATGCGCGCTTTGCTGTAGGCGTCCAGCTTATCGGCCGCAGCAGCCGGTACGAGGAATTGCTGGCCGGTGACAAAATACGGCGTGGAGAAGTCGATCACCTGCGCGCGTTCCGGGGTGATGGTGATATCCGCAACGATCAAATCCACTTTGCCGGATTGCAGCAGCGGAATGCGGTTCGCCGGGTTCGTCGCCACCAGTTGCAGTTTTACGCCGAGGCTTTTTGCCAGCGCTTTGGCAAAATCGACGTCATAACCCACGATGTCATGGGATTTCGCATCGATAGCGCCGAACGGTGGGTTGGCGTCAAAGGTCGCCACTTTGACCACGCCCGCGGCTTTGATATCCGCCAGTTTGTCCGCGTGCGCGGAAAAAGAGAGCGCTGAAAGCAGCGCCAGGGCGCTGATTGCGCCTGTTTTTTTCGTATGTGATGAGGTTGCCATGCTAATCCTTATGCCCTGTTATTGTGTTAACGCAGCGCTAAGGTCACACAACCTTATTCATCAGACAAATATCAAAAAGTGCATTGATTATCCGTAAAAGTTATTAAAAACAAACCTCCCATACTTATTGCTTATCTTGCCCGTCCTGGCAGAACAAACATGCCAAGTCCACATAAAAACAACGGAATAGAGAGCAGAAAATGTCACGCTTCGCCGAGCGCCGCCAGGTAACGCCCCGGCGTCTGCCCAAGCCCCTTTTTAAACATGGTGATAAACGCGGTCGTCGAGTCATACCCGAGCGCCTGTGCAATGTGCTGTACCGGATGGCCGTCAATTAATAACCGTAGCGCGAGGATCAACTGCATCTGGTGCCGCCAGCGACGAAAGCTTAACCCCGTTTCCCTGACGACCAGCCGCGCCAGATTGCGCTCGCTCATGGCAAACACCTGCGCCCACTGCGCCAGTGTCTGCCTGTCTGCCGGGTTGCTTTCCATGCTGTCGACCATCTGGCGGATCTTCGGGTGTGCGGAAACCGGAAGCTGTAAGTGCATTTGCGGCTGTGCCGGCAGTTCATCAAACAGCACCTGCACCAGCCGCTGGGTGGCGGGTTGCCGCCGCTGGGCAGGCGTGCGCGTGGCTAATGTGAGGATCAATTCGCGTACCAGTGCTGAAACTTTGAGCGTACAGCAGTGATCCGGCATCACCACCGACCAGGGTTCAATAAACAGGAAACAGAGCTGCGCATTTGCCGTGGCGCGGTTACTGTGCAGCACCTGCCCGGGAAGCCACATCGCATGATGCGGCGGCACCATCCAGCGGGCATGTTCGACCTCGCAGGTAATCGCGCCTTTCAACGCCAGAATGAGTTGCCCTTTGCGATGGTGATGCGCCGGGATCAATTGTTCACTCTCTTCAACGGTGATGCTGAACGCCACCGCCATTTCCTGCTGGCTATCCGGATCGTAGCCGCCGAGCCCAAGTCCGTGCATTAATTTGTCCGACTTTAGCGATAAAGTGTCATTCTAGCTTGATTCAAACCGGAGAAAAAAACGTTATCGTAGCGGCCTGTTATTTTTTCAGAGAAGACAATGACTAACAGCCTCCCCTCCCGCAGTAAGCAAAGCGTGCTGCTGATTGCCGGGATCCTGATGATTGCCACCACGCTGCGCGTCACCTTTACTGGCGCAGCGCCGCTGCTGGATGCGATTCGCGCGGAATATGGGTTAACCACCGCGCAAACCGGCATGCTCACCACCCTGCCACTGCTGGCTTTTGCCTTGATATCGCCACTGGCGGCCGGTGTGGCGCGCCGTTTCGGCATGGAACGCAGCCTGTTCGCGGCGATGGTGCTGATTTGCCTTGGTATCGCCCTTCGTTCCCTGCCCTCAGCACTACTGCTGTTTACGGGTACAGCGATCATCGGCTGCGGGATCGCACTCGGCAACGTGCTGCTGCCGGGGATAATAAAACGCGACTTCGCCCAACATGTGGCGAAACTGACAGGCGCTTACTCACTCACTATGGGCGCAGCGGCGGCGCTCGGCTCGTCGGTCGTTGTGCCGCTGGCGCAATACGGTGCAGGCTGGCATGGCGCATTATTGATGCTGATGATCTTTCCGTTACTGGCGCTGTTGCTGTGGCTCCCCCGGCTGCACCACGGCGCTCCTGCGGCACTCAGTAACGCCGGCGCGCTGCATAGTCGCAGGATCTGGCGCTCCTGGCTTGCCTGGCAGGTCACGCTGTTTTTAGGGATCAACTCATTAATCTATTACATCGTCATTGGCTGGCTGCCGTCGATTCTGATAGCGCACGGCTTCAGTGAAGCGCAGGCGGGATCAGTACATGGCATTCTGCAACTGGCGACAGCAATGCCGGGTCTGCTGGTGCCGCTGGTTCTGCACCGGTTGAAAGATCAGCGCGGTATCGCTGTCGTGGTCGCGCTGCTGTGTGCTGTCGGTTCACTGGGATTGTGGCTGGTACCAGAACATGCCACGCTCTGGACCCTTGTTTTTGGCTTCGGCTCCGGCGCGACGATGATCCTCGGGTTAACGTTTATCGGTCTGCGAGCCAGCTCCGCTCACCAGGCTGCCGCGCTTTCCGGTATGGCGCAATCGGTCGGTTATCTGCTGGCGGCTTGCGGGCCGCCGCTAATGGGGAAAATTCATGATGCCAGCGGCAACTGGCATCTTCCGCTGCTGGCCTGTGCCGTGTTATCGGTGGTTATGGCGGTTTGTGGGGCATTCGCCGGGCGCGATCGCGAAATGGCGTAAGGCGTGCCAGCCACTCACCACCGCTTCCGGAGGGGATTCAGAGGTAGGAAAAAAACAGGCCCGCAGGCCTGTTTTTTTATTCACATGCCGCGCGCAGCATCGCCTGAACCAGCGGTACCGGACGCCCGGCGAGCGCCGCGCGTTCATGCTGGAACAAGGTGGCAACAAAAAACGGGTGCGTCACCAGTTCCACAGCACGGATCTCTCCGTCTTCATCCCAACCGGTAACCCGCAGATCGCCGCTTTCCAGCTCGCGGGCAAACTCTTCTGCTACGCCAAAGCTGCACCGGTAGGCTTCTTCAATCAGTTCACGACCGTAAGCGCGGGCAATTAACGTGTTAGGTCGCAGTTCGATAGCACCGTTTTGGTCCACCAGCGCACAGGTCAGCGGCGTGATCACCATCCGGCCGACGTTTTCCGTTTCGGCGTGCGCCGCATCTGCCCAGCCCAGTACATTGCGGGCATATTCAATGACCGCATGCTGGAAGCCGCCGCACGTCCCGAGGAATGGCACCGCGTTTTCACGTGCGTATTTAATGGCGATAAATGCGCCATTGGCGTTTTTATAGGGGCTTCCCGGTACAACCCAGATGGCGTCATAACCAACCAGATCTTCATCGCTGTTGATTTCGCTGGTGGGTAACCAGTCGTAATCCGCGGTGATTTCCAGCACGGCAGCGGCATCATCAATCGCTAGTGGGATCGCCTGATGTGCAACAACATCGTGGCTGTAATCGCCGACCAATGCGATGCGTAATGTTTTTTTCGGAGGAATGTGATGCATGAAAGTGTCCTTATGCCGGAGCGGATAACGAATAACATAAGGAATATCACATTAGCTGTCTTTTAATGTAATCACAACACCTTAAAATCAGCAGGCATATATCATGCAAAATTATGAAAAAATAGTTTTCCGGCAAGGCATTAGGGCAAATGAGATGCACCAAACTAAAATTCTTGTCAGCGCGTGCCTGATGGGTTTCAACGTGCGTTACAACGGCAGTGCTAAAGCGGCGCTACATGAGGCGCTACGACGCTGGCAGCAGGAAGATCGTCTGGTGATCCACTGTCCGGAACTGGCCGCCGGTTTACCCGTGCCGCGAAGACCGGCGGAAATTATCGCCGGCCACGGCGCAGACGTGATGCGTGAACAGGCGCGGATTGTCGAAAACGATGGGCGGGACGTTACCGCACACTATCAGTTAGCCGCCTGGCTGGCGCTGCAGGCTGCGCAGAACGCGGGATGTCGCGCAGCCCTGCTCACCGATGGCAGCCCCACCTGCGGCAGCCAGTTTATCTATAATGGAACCTTTAGCGGCACGCGTCGGCAAGGTATGGGCGTAGCGGCCGCGCTACTGGAAGAACACGGCATTCGCGTCTTTTCCGATCGGCAATTACCGGAGCTGGTGGCGTGGATTGAAGAGATGGAGAGGTCACAATGATCCAGTGCAAACGGGTATATGATCCCGCCGCCGATGACGACGGCTATCGGGTGTTAGTCGACAGGCTCTGGCCGCGCGGCATCAGGAAAACGGATTTGGCCTGCGATGAATGGAATAAAACGCTGGCACCATCAACAGAACTGCGCAAAGCGTTTCACGGCGAAGCCATTGATTTCGCCGCGTTCAGTGAAAGCTACCGTCAGGAACTTGCCGCGCAGGAAGAGGCAGGAAAAACGCTGGCGGCACGCGGGAAAAAAGGTACCGTGACGCTGTTATACGCGGCAAAAAACAGTGAGCAGAACCACGCGCTGGTGCTGGCTCAGTGGCTGCGCTCGCTGGCTTAACCGATAACGCGCTCGCGCACATCCTGAGGTTCGCTGTCCGGCTGCAGCGGCATCAGATGTTCGGCGCGCACAAACGCGAAGCCATGCTGACCATCAAAAGCGGTCACATCGCCGGTCACCAGCCACAGCGCACGCGCGGCATTACGTGGCATTTCTGTTACCACGCCGTTCACCGGATTAAGAAAACGCTCGCCGGGCTGACACAGCCCAAAAAGCTCAACGGATTTGCCAATATTGCTGCGGCCATTGGCGGTTTGGGCACCGATAATTAAAGCCGGGCTGCCCGGACGTAACTGGAACATGCTTCTCTCATGCGCTCCCGCGCCAGCTGAAAATAGGATAATTCTGAGAGAGAAGTGTACCCTGGCGACCCGGCGATTGTCACGTGGTGCGATTACGGGTGATCGCGCCGCCACAGCGCCCATTCATCGATCACTTCGCCGCCCGGCAATTTGCACTCGGTGCGTACGCCTTGTGGGCTTTGCACCGGCACGCGCTCGCCGCCCCGCTGCTGGCAGTAAACCGCCGCCGGGTTAGCCATACCGATTTGTGGGGGGCGGGGAGATTCAGGCTGTGTGGCAGAACACGCCGCGAGAACAACAGGTAACGCCAGTAACCAATAACGCATCTTTTTTTCCTTAAATCGCCTGTAAACCGCTTTCCAGCATAGCCATGCAACAGCGATATCTCCATGATTTCTCCATTCTTACTGCACTTTCAGCGGGTATAGTTAGCCTCGTTCTCACCCATGACCAGAGAACATCATTCCGTAATCAATGAGTTTTTGCCCCGCTTCATCAACGGGGCTTTTTTTCGTTCTCGCCTGCAACTTTTTAATGCCATCCCGCTACGATATGTAAATCATGTTTTTTTCATGATTTAATGACGCGCCATAAAATCTTCAGCTTTAATGTCCATATCACCAGGGCACAGGAGTAAAAAAGTCATGTCCGATTTCATTCTCGCCCGTGTCTCTGAAACGCTGTCAAAAGAACACTCGCTTGAAGGGTTAGTTCGCCAGTTTCTGGAAATGCTGGAAATGGTGACAGATATGGAATCGACGTACTTAACGAAAATTAGTGACAACCCCCGCCTGCAGCACATTGTCTATTCCCGCAACAGCAAACAGCTTGATATCCCGGAAGGGTTCTCCCTGCCGTGGGGCGATAGCCTGTGCAAACGCGCACTGGATGATGGCTGCCCGTTCAGCAATGACGTAGCCAACCGCTGGAAAGATTGCGAAGCGGCGCAGGCGCTGGGCATCACCACCTATTTAAGTACCCCGGTTCATCTGGCCGACGGTTCGCTTTATGGCACGTTATGCGCTGCCAGCCATGCCAGAAAATCACTGAGCATGCGTGGTAAACAGGTCCTGCGACTGTTTGCCAGGCTGATTGCGCAATTCATTGAAAAAGAGAGTCTCGTTGATCAGTTGCGCGAAGCTAACGCGGCGCTGATCGCCTACTCCTATACCGATGCGCTGACCGGGCTACCCAACCGGCGCGCTATCTTCGAAAATCTCGCAGCGCTATTTTCCCTCGCCCGCCATCGGGAAATGCACGTGATTATCGCTTTTATCGATCTCGATAATTTCAAAGGCATCAATGATCAGTTGGGACATGAGGCTGGCGATCAGTTTCTTATTGAAGTGGGTAAACGGCTGGCGACAGATCGCGGTAAAGACGATATCGTCGGGCGTCTTGGCGGTGATGAGTTTTTACTCGCCTGCCTGGGCGGGCCGCTGAAGCAGGCGGAAGGTATCCATTCAACGTCGCTGAAAAAGAGCCTCGACAAACGCATTACCGGCGAATATCAGCTCGGGGAAAAACGAATTTTCTACCCGGGCGCCAGCGTGGGCGTCATCGAAATCAACCCAAAATTGACCGATGCCGAGGGTGCGTTACAAGCGGCAGATGAAGCGATGTATCACGTGAAGAAGCATAAAGAAAAAAAACCTTTTATTCGTCTCGATTAAGCATATCTCTGTGATATACAGGCTTGAGAAAAATCTCATTTTCTTCTATTTCTTATACAATTGATTTCTGGCGATTATCGCCAGCAAAGGAGTTTTCGTGAGAAAGACAACCATCATTATGCTCGTCGTGGCGGTTATTGCTGTGGCCGGAACCCAATTCGGTTGGTGGTAATTGCGCGTCAGGATTTTTATTAAGCGGTAAGCCTAAGCGCATGATGGAGTCATCTGAACAGAACACCACCGTCTCATTGATTTGGGCAGGAGCTCGCTATGTTCACTGGTCTCAAAAAAAGCGAAAGCAAACGGCTTGCCGCACTGGAGCTGCTGAGTAAGGAAGATAAATCCCGCGATGCAGCACTAGCCGAGTTTGCGCGTCTGGCATGTGAAGTGATGGGCGTCGAAGGATGTTTTATCACAACATTCGACGACGAATATCAATATATCAAATATGTTAAGAATATCCCGATTGAGCACGTCAAAATTCGTATCGAACAGACCATGTGCCAATATTCGCTGCACGGTTGCCAGACCGTTATTAGTTCCGATACCCGGCTCGATGAACGATTTAATCATCAACCTTTGGTAAAAAGCGGCAATATTCTTTTTTACGCGTCGGCACCAATGATAAATAAAGACGGCACGGTGCTGGGCACGTTATGTGTCAGTCATCCTGAAATTTATACGCCGTCATCACGCCAGATAACCAATTTCCACCGCGTCGCCGCGCTCGCCACCGTTTATCTTGAATCCTGCTATACCATTGGGTTAATCGATGCCCTCACCGGTTTACCGAATCGTCAGTTTCTGGTGAAAGAGATGGAGCGACTGACGCTGGAAAAAACGAGCGGCAGCTACGCCCTGATGATTTTTGATTGTATTGATATGCCGCGCGCGTATGAATTATCCCGCTACCTGGGCGTGGAAGCGCTGGAGAAGATGCTGCGCAGTTTCGGGCCACTGCTGCGCTTGCGCTTAAAGCTGAAAGAAGAGACCACGCTGTATGCTTTCACCACCGGGCGCTACGCTGTGCTGGTCGATATGGACTATGCGCTGACGCTGGCAAAACGGGCGGAAAAATTGCCTGGAATAAAGGCGAAAATCACCGGCGACATTGATATCAATCTGACGATCCACGCAGGCTATGTGAAATTTTCGCCGCAGGACGATAACGTGCAGGAGATTGTACGCCAGGGCATCAGCGCGCTGCATGAATCAATCCGCGAAAAGATCCGGGTGTTGCAGTTCAACCCGATTCTCGATCACAAGCGGAATAAAGATTTTAAGCTGCTCTACGATCTCAGCGAGGCAATCAAAGCCACCGATCAGCTCTACCTCGTTTTTCAACCTAAGATTTCGCTGCGTTCTGGCAAAACCGAAGGCGTGGAAGCGCTGTTACGCTGGAAGCACCCGGAACTGGGACAGATCTCACCGGCAGTGATTGTGGCGCTGGCGGAAAAAACCACGCTGATGACGGACTTGACGCAGTGGGTGATTAAGTCGGTGATTTCTCAGCTTAAACAGTGGAAACAGCAAGGTATTCTGCTGCCGGTGTCCATTAACGTCACGGTCAGTGATTTTTCGCGCCCCGGATTTGCCGATGAACTGGAACAGAACGTGCTGGCCGCCGGGCTATTCACCTCGGATGTCCGTATTGAATGCCTGGAGACCGAGAAAGTGCTGGAAAGCGATCCGGCACTGGAAGAACTTGATCGTTTAAAATTGCTTGGCTTTACCATTTTGCTGGATGACTTTGGCGCTGGATACAGCAATATCAGTTACTTACGTCGCATTCCCATCGATGTGATTAAGCTCGACCGTTCGCTGGTAAGCCAGGTCACCACTGACACCGGCAGCCGGATTATCGCCCGCAACGTCATTATGATGCTCAAAGAGTTGCATTATGTGGTGCTGGCGGAAGGGATTGAAGATCTGGAAACCGCGCGAATGCTTGCCGAATACGGCTGCGATGAAGCGCAGGGCTATCTTTTCTCACGTCCGCTATCACCCGAGGAGATCCCGGCCTGGCTCGCGGATAACAAACCGTTCCGCTTATTATCGAAGATGGCGACAGAGCCGCAGCAGCAACATTTGTACGGTTCGTAATGCCGATAAATTAGCCTGACTGTTGTATTTCCCAACAGTCAGGCTTTGTCACGAAAATGTCATAAAAAACCGATCACATTCCGCTTCAAGTAGTTAACTCAAATTCTGCGTGTTTACTGCCCTTCCCTCATTAAAGCTGTGCTTAAACCCGTCGATATTGCTGGTGTGCGCTCTTTTTTGCGCCTCACTGACTATGGGAAGTATCGATTGATGAAACTCAACCATCTCACTATCGGGCAACGGCTCGGTTTCCTGGCGGCCATTCTTTTACTGGCAACGCTGTTTATGGGTATTCGCGGGTTGTCGATTAACGCCAGCGGATTAGTACAAAACCAACAGATCATGGCCACGGAGAAGGTGGTTGCGGAGAGTATCGACACGGCCCGCAACGCGCAGGTGCAGTTTAAGATTCAGGTGCAGGAGTGGAAAAACACCCTGCTGCGCGGCACGCAGGGACAACAAGCGTTCGACAAGTATAAAAACGCCTTTGTCGAACAGAGCCAGAAAACGCAGGCGCTGTTGAAAACGCTCAGCGAACTGCTGCCGCAAATTGGGCTGCCCAATACCGAGGCCATCAAGACCATCAATTTACATGCTGAACTGGAAAGCCATTATCTGGCTGCGCTGCAGCAATACAGTGTTCAGGACGCCACCAGCGCCCAACGCGTCGATCATCTGGTGACAGGAATCGATCGTGAACCGACACGGATGATTGATGAGATGGTCGCCAGCACGCTGAAACAAGCGGAGCTTATCCGTGCGCAGACCGACGCGAGTAATCATGAGCATTACCAGCAGACACGCCTGATGCTCATGCTGGTAATGGCGTTCACGTTGATGGTCGGTATGCTGATCACCTGGTGGCTGATCCGCAGTATCACTCACCCGCTGGCACAGGCGGTATCGGTTGCCCGCAATGTCGCAGCCGGTGATTTACAGTCTGCTATCGTGGTATCCGGACGCGATGAAACCGCCGAACTGATGCAGGCCCTGCAGGAGATGAACGGTAATCTGACACGCATCGTTACCGGCGTGCGTTCCGGCACCGAAACGATTGCCGGTGCGTCGCAGCAAATCGCCAGCGGCAGCCGTGAGCTTTCGTCGCGTAATGAAGCGCAGGCCAGCGCGCTGGAACAGACGGCGGCATCGATGGAAGAGCTCACCTCGGTGGTAAAAAACAACGCCGAGAATTCGCGTGTTGCCAGCGATATCACCCGGGAAGCGACCCGTGTGGCAAACCAGGGCGGCGAAGTGGTGGAAAAAGTTGTCACCACGATGAGTGAAATTAATCAGCTCTCCGGCGAAATCAGCAACATTATTGGCGTAATCGACAGTATCGCCTTCCAGACCAATATCCTGGCGCTGAACGCTGCTGTGGAAGCCGCACGCGCAGGAACCGAAGGCCGCGGCTTTGCGGTTGTCGCCGCAGAAGTCCGGGCGCTGGCACAACGTTCCGCGACAGCGGCGAAAGAGATCAGTGATTTGATCCAGCGCTCAGTCAGTCGTATTGATGAAGGCAATACGCTAGTGAAAAACGCCGGTAACGCCATGGAAGAGATCATGCAAAGCGTGGGACGCGTCAGCCAGTTAGTGGAGACGATTTCGCTAGCCAGTAATGAGCAAAGTACGGGCATCGATCAGGTGCACATCGCCATTACCCAGATGGATGCCGCCACACAGCAGAACGCTACGCTGTCGCAGGAATCTTCAGCCGCCGCGCACGCGATGCAGCAGCAGGCTGAGAATCTGCTGGAGATGGTGCAAATTTTCAAACTGCATGAGCAGCGCACCCCGGCATAGCTCCTGATGACCAGCTCCGGGCACGGCTCCGGGCTGGTCAATCAGCAATAGTGATGAATTAATACGCTGATCATAAATTTTATCAATCCAACCGCAGAAAAATTTGCGTTTGCGCACTTTATGCCTACAGGTTATAAAGTGCGCAAGTGATGGATATACGCTTTAACAATCTCAAAAAATCTTCGCTGGCAGTTTTGATGTCGAAACTGCCATCTTTCTTTTACTTTTCTCTTCCCTTCAGGTACAACGCGATTTCAGCTTGCTCAGCACCTTCCTGCTCTCATTAATCGTATTTTTCTTCAAACGCCAGAACGGAAAAACAAAAGCGCGCCAGAGTAAATAATAGAAATGATCCGCTCCGGTCAACGTAACAACAGGCGTTCGTAATTTGCTGTAGTGGCTTGCATTAAATTGCTTAATGACTTTTTTACTGACGTTGCGATAGACCAGCCCCACGTCACGGTGATTTTCCCGCTGACGAAAACGCTCACACTTACGCACTTTTTCTATACCCAGCGTAAACGGAATTGGCCCGGTGGTATTTAACACCCCCCGCATTCCGACACCATAGCGCCACGGCTTATAGCGTTTAAGCCGCTCAACGACCTCATCAATAACAGCTTTAATATAAGGTGAAGCCGGAGCGACAATAATATTCCATTGCTGGTACTCTCCATTTTTCAGAAAAGCGAGTTCTTCATGTTTGCCCATATTATTATCGCAACCCTGCGGTTTATTATCCCAGTTACATAATAATATTTCGCAATCGGGCGGAATAACTTCGCTAAACGGAACAGTGCAAGAGCTTTTGATATCTAAATAAACGCCACCTTCACGATACATCAATAAATAGCGAAAAAAATCCGCGCGCGCAGCGCCATACTGCGGATTTATTTTTTCATATAACGCCAGCATCTCCTGACCATAGTGCTCATGCAGATAGGCCAGCATTTTTTTCCCGTCGTAAAAATAATATTCCCAGCCGGGATTTAATTGCCTGAGACTGTCGATGGAGGCATGCACCTCTGCCGGTAGCGCTGCCATCCCCCGGGTGTAGACCTGGTGGATCTTATGCGGGATCGTATTCATCATCTATCCTAAGCTCATTAACTTTAAATACCTGAAAGGTAAAAACATAAAAACGGCTAAAGTATGAGAAAAAAGATAATGCGTTAATCTGACATTAGCATTACGCAGAGTCGGATAATTGTCTTGCAGAATCGTCTGCAACTGCCCTGGCCTATTCTCAGTCAAGGGAGCGGAAATTTAACTTAAGGTTCTGCATGACCACGGAAAAACGGCTTTCCCGGTGGAAAAATGCCCGGTCCGGAAAAAAGTGAAGGGTTGCGTCAGCTCGCCCGGCAAAGGCGAGCCACGCTCGCTGTTGCGGTTTAATGCGTACGCAGGATATAGCTTATCGCATCCTGTTCCGATAGCCCGTACCCCTTCATAAAAACATCCATCGACTCATCCTGCGTCTCATTGAATAACGTTCCGCCGCCGCTGGTCTGCAGCTCGCCGGACACGACATCGCCCCTTTCGACATCGTAGCTCCCCAGTAGCTCCGCGACAGCGAACTCGCCGTTCTCATCGCGGATAACAATAAACCCAATGCGGTGTTCGTGATGAACGACATTACCTTTCATATGAACAATCCTTTCGTTGTTGTTCATTTCAGATTAGCTGAATCCGTACGCAGCGGAAATGCTCATTGCTGTATTTAGTGAGCCAGAGAACGATTCAGCTATTTATTTATGTGCCTTATCTTAAATATTCGTCAGCACACTAACTATCTGGCATGTTCACAAACGGCCTTTCTGACCAGGCGATAAAAATTCCAGATATATAATGTTTTTTCAATCTAACCATAATTAAAGCACTTTTATTTTGTATGGCTATGTTTATGGCGCAAAACCTCTTTTTGTTTTACGGTTATCAGAAGTGCGTCAAAAAATATAAAGCTCAGAGTGAACCATGCCGTAAATAGATATAAGAATTTAGCAATATCCCACGCCCGTCCTTTTTCCCGAGAATACTCACTATGCGCAACAATGAGCCCGTTACACAGCAAGAGTACGTTTTCGATAATGATGCAACGTTAATGTCCACCACCGATCCGGACAGTTACATCAATTATGCCAATGATGCATTTATTGATGTCAGCGGCTTCTCACTGGAGGAGATCAAAGGCCAGCCGCACAATCTGGTGCGCCATCCGGATATGCCAAAGCAGGCGTTTGCCGATATGTGGTCGACATTGAAACAGGGAGAACCCTGGACAGCACTGGTAAAGAACCGCCGCAGTAATGGCGATCATTACTGGGTGCGCGCTAACGCGATTCCGGTGATTCGCCAGGGAAAAGTGAAGGGTTACATGTCGGTGCGTACCCGGCCAGCGGCAGAAGAAGTTACTGCCGCCGAAGAGGTTTATCGCCAGTTTCGTGAAGGCCAGGCGAGCGGTCGACGTTTCCATAAAGGGTTAATTATCCGCACGGGCCTGATGCGCTGGCGCTCCCTGTTTGTCACCATGCCTCTGCGCTGGCGGTTACGTTCGGCGTTGATCATCGCGTTGCTATTCAGCCTTGCCGCTGCCTGGGGTCACGATCTGACGCCCGGTCAACTGGTCAGTTTCGCCAGTTTTATGACGCTCCTGCTGCTTTTTATCAATATCTGGCTGGAGCTGCAAATTGTCCGCCCGATTGAGCGCTTGTACCGCCAGGCTTTACAGGTGGCGAGTGGCGAAGCACATCAAGTCGATCAACCCAATCGGGTAGATGAAGTCGGTATGACATTGCGCGCGATAAGCCAGCTCGGCCTGATGTTTCGCTGGCTGGTCAACGATGTCAGCGGCCAGGCGATGACCGTGCTGAAAGCCTCGGAGTCTCTGAGACAAGGCAATGATGACCTGAGCCGCCAGACAGAACAGGCGGCGGCGAACGTTGAGCAAACGGCCGCGACGATGAACGAATTAACCGCCACGGTAAAAAGCAACCGGGAAACCGCCGCCGAAGTCACCGCCTTGTCACAAGGTACGCGCGATGCCGCACGGCAAGGTGGCCAGGTAATGCACCAGATGATAGAAATGATGACGGCGATTGCAGAAAGCTCACGGCAAATCGCCAGTATCACCAGTATTATCGACAGCATCGCCTTCCAGACCAACATTCTGGCGCTGAACGCGGCAGTTGAGGCGGCGCGAGCGGGTGAACAAGGTAAAGGTTTTGCCGTTGTCGCAGGAGAGGTACGCAGTCTGGCGCAGCGTAGTGCGCGAGCCGCCAGCGAAATCAAAGCATTGATTGAGAATAGCGTGACACATGTTAATTCCGGCAGCCAACTGGCGGACGACGCGGGAAAAACCATGAAGGAGATCGTTGAGCAAGTGCAAAATGTGACCTCGCTGATAGCACAGATCAGCGCGGCAACCGCCGAGCAGGCAACGGCGTTGAGTGAAGCCAGCCTGGCGGTGGAAGATCTGGATAAGATCACCCACCAGAATGCACAACGAGTACAAGAAGGAGCGGAAGCAACCGGTCGCCTGAACCAGCAGGCCATTCGCCTGGCGGAAGCGATATCGGTGTTCCGGTAACCCTTTGCAAAGCGAGCTCCGGGCGAAAACGCCCGGAGAATACATTGAGGTCGAAAATGATTCGGTTACGTCCCATGTCAGCGGCTGAATTCGCTGATTTCGTTGCTTATTTTATCCCTGATTATGCTACAGAAATTGCAGCAAATTACGGTTTATCCCAGGATGAGGCGACAGAACAAGCCAGGCGAGAAATCGAAACCAGTTTGCCGGAGGCGCAGAAAACACCCGGCCATTCATTGACAACGATTACGCTTGTCGACAACGGCATGACCCGGATTGTGGGATCGCTATGGTACAGAGCCGACTTTATCGATAAATCCGCTTTTATTTATGATTTTTACCTGCGTCCTGCCTTTCGCGGCAAAGGTTTGGGAAGCCAGTCAATGCAATCTCTGGAGTCAAATCTTCGCGCGGCGGGGATTCGGCAAATTAAACTTCGCGTGGCGGCCGAAAACGAACATGCCAGAAAAGTGTATGAAGCGAATGGTTACCAGATTACTGGCTATAACATGAATAAACTGCTTTGAATTATGCCTGCATAAACTTTCGTATTAGGTGGTGTAAACCTGGATATTGCGCTCATTTTCTCGTCAACAGTGGGCATAGTGTGGTCGCAACTACCACAGGAGGCACCTATGAAAAAACTATTAATATGTTGTCTTTTTGGCAATACCGCCACATCACTGGCCAAAAAGATGCAAAAAGCGGCTAATGAACATGGTTATCCCCTGCTCGTCAGCGCTGTTGGCGTGGATAACTTCGCCAGCGTCGCCCCTGCTTTTGACTGTTTTTTGGTTGCGCCGCACATCCAGTACAAACTTGGTGAACTCAAAAATCACATAGCTGAAGAAGCCCCCATTGCCATTATTGAAAGTTACCCTTTCGCGTCGATGGATGGAGAAAAAGTATTGAGATTTGTAATGGATCGTATGCCTGAATTAACGCAGTGAACCCGTCCAAACCACGTCTTCGGACGTGTTTTTTTCAGCAATCAGGTTATTGCACTGGAATAATTATTTGCGACAAAGATAAGCGACCACCATTTTCAAAAGGTGGATAGCCACGGGTAAAAAGACAATGAACTGAAAAAAATGAACGGCATAGATTGAAAATTGCATCACGCCCGGCGCGGTTAAATAATTTATCACCGGCGTATAAATCACCACTTGCCACGCCAGCAGATACAACCCCATCAACAGCGCAAAAACCACAACGCTATAAAGCAGAAATGTGGCCAGTTGTTTTCCGCTCAATGTATGGCTACGGCGAAAAGCATTTCGGTAAGCCGCGATGTAGAAACGCATCTCTATTGCCTCAGGTTCAGGATTGCAGCGTCGCCAGGCGTGCGGCAAAACCAACAAAAACCAGCCCCAGCAGTGAGTTACCCAACCGGGTGAGCTTCTTCCTGGTTTTTACCCACTGTGTGAGATACGAACCGGAAACGATCAGGAAACTGAAATAGCAGAAACTGATCAACTCCAGCGTACTGGCGAGAATAAAGAATGACATCCCTGGTTTTGCAAAGGTAATGTCGATAAATTGCACAAAGAAGGAGACATAAAACAAAATCGCTTTCGGATTCGTCAGGCTTAATATCAGCGCCCGCTTGAAGATATCGCCTTTATGCACGTCATGGTCGCCCTCTTCTTTCGCGCCGCGTTTGAGCGTGGTGTACAACATTTTGACGCCAAGGTAGAGCAGATAAAACGCCCCAAGATAGCGAACGATGTTGAATAATACCGGCGTGGTTTTAATCAACGTGGCAACGCCTGCATAGGCCAGAAACATCAGGACCGCATCATCAATAAACACGGCACTCGCTGCAACGTAGCCATTTCGTAATCCATGGGCAACACTGGTTTTCAATACAAAAAAGGTATTCGGCCCCGGCAATAAAATGATGAAAATAGCACCGATAAAATAGGACCAGTAACTGAGAACTCCATATTCGGCAAACACAACAACTCCTGTAAAACAATACATAAAACTTATAGATACAACAGTATCACACCGCCGCCGCGGCGCACAGGAGTACGCACAAAATGCGGCTGAAGCGTAGATTAGCGCTGCCGATAATTGCTCAATGTGCCTGGCGAAAGCAGGTTTTAAGTAAAATTTACTACGTTAATGCTCGTCTTCATTATTAATCGGGTATATGTCTTTATCACCGGTTTGGTAATGAAATATAGTCAGGTGCTCAATGTTAATGCCGCCATGCCCGTCATGAACCCGATCGCTAAAAATAGTGCGCTTTAGACCATCCCAAAGATCTATCAGGCTTGTGACGGGATTCGTTCCAGCATGAGATAAACGGTGAGCATTTTATAAAGGAAAAGAGCGTCTATTAAACTCGCCTGAGCATCCCGCATCGTGTGGGATTTTTTTGTGCAACGCCTTCCATCACTGCCCAAAGATCGCCCCCTCGTTAAACGCAAAAGGATTCTTTGCTTGAATACTGGCTTTTCATCCAGTATAAGTGCTGTACGAAAAAACAGTGAAAAGGGCTGCCTTGTGTTTGTTGAACTGGTTTATGACAAGCGTAATGTTGCGGGTTTACCCGGCGCTAAAGAGATTATCCTCGAAGAACTGACTAAACGTGTGCACCGCATCTTTCCTGATGCCGACGTGCGCGTAAAACCGATGCAGGCCAATGGCCTGAACAGCGACGCCAGCAAAAGCGATCGTGAAAAGCTCAACCGTATGCTTGAAGAGATGTTTGAAGAGTCGGACATGTGGCTGGTGCAGGAGTAATTTTCTCCCCCCTGCACCGGCAGGCAATAGTGAAAAAGCGAGTCCTTATCTATGCGCTCCTGCTTTCCCCATTACAGTTTGAATTCCAGCGTCGCGTTTTTTAAGGCCGCATACGCCGCTGGTGAAGGTGGTTTCGGGAGTCTCGCTTGCGTGACAGCGATAATAGCCGCGCGGCAAAGCGCTAGATCGCCGCTTATCGGCCGCGCATCTTCTAAAGCGCCATTCTCAGCAAGACTGATTTGCAGCGTACATGATTTCCCTGCGTAACGATCCCCCTCAAAAAGGTGGCTTTCAGTCGCCGATTTGATCTGCCCTGCATAGCGGTTGATATCGCTTTCCGCCGCGGTTACCTGTGTCCCTTTATACCCGGCAAACATGTTATCGACCTTATCGTTCCCCCCTGCGCGCTGCGTTGCAGAACCGGTCTTGGTGCAACCCGGGAGTAATAATGACGTTACCAATAGCACCGCATATCCGGCGTTAATTTTCATTATCTTCCTTTGTAAGGCTTATTTTATAAAAGGGAACAATTTAACAAATAGCGACCGGCAATTATATTCCGCCGGCCTGGATTTACCTTAAGTCAAAAAAATATTCTACTCGTCTGTCATCACCCTAAGCGTAGAGCTCATTGAGCAGCGGAAGGCAATTTTCAATCCTTGCCTTTTCGTCTGAAAAACGCCAATGCTAAGACGGACTTGTTAAGTATTCACAGAATTCACGTCTTTCTTTTTCCGGCGTATAAAAAAGCCCCGCACATTGCGAGGCTTTGTGGGTAAAACGTGAGCTGTATTAATTAAAAACACCATTGATGATCGCGGTAACAATAGCGGTGCTCAGCGCGACCAGAACCAGATCATCTCCTACAATGCGCCACTCATAACCCGGATAGTAAGGCAGTTGGCCAAGCATGGAGGCCGGTACTGCTTTTTTCGCAATCCCCGGAGGCAAGGGTTTGCCACGGGCAAGATTTTTCGCAATCCCCGGCGGGAGAGACTGATAGCCGGTCAGGCCGTAATTGACTGCCAGGGAACGGGCACGCGAGGCACTAATATCTGACTCAACATGGTCCGGCTTTCCATAGTTTTTACGGTTAACCTGGTCATCGGAAGAGGAGTTATTACTTTTATTAGCATGGTTACCGTTATTGCCATGATTGCCGTTACTGTTGCCATGACCGCCGCCGTTTCCATTACCATTTCCGTTTCCATTTCCCGGATTTGCGAATACAGGCGCGGAAAATACGGCCAACGAAATCACCGCCGCAAGTGCAGCATTAAGAGTGCGACGTTTAAACATGATCTTTATACCTCTAAAGTAAGCACACATTATTAGAGTAAATAGTATTTATTGCCTCAACCATATAGCGGATTCTTATTTTTAATTAGGCTGGTATATAACCATAAAAAAACGGGAACCAACCGGGCCCTGTTCTTATTTACCCCAGAAACTGGATCACATGTGCGCGATAATCGGGTCGCTCATGCCTTTGTCGATCAGATCTGCAGCCTCAACCCAGCCCATGTGACGTAATAATGGTTGATGAGTGACCTGCCCCCCATTGATTAACACACGACGATGTTAGTAATGTCTTCATCAGCAACATGAGGACAACCCCATGAAGAAACGTTTTTCCGACGAACAGATCATCAATATTCTTCGCGAAGCCGAGGCGGGTGTTTCCGCCCGCGAACTTTGCCGTAAGTACGCCATCTCCGACGCCACGTTTTATACGTGGTGTAAGAAGTTTGGTGGCATGGAAGTACCTGAAGTAAAAAGGCTTACGTCACTTGAAGAAGAGAACGCCCGCCTCAAGAAGTTGCTCGCCGAAGCCATGCTGGATAAAGAGGCACTACAGGTGGCTCTGGGCCGAAAGTACTGACGGCAGACCAGAAGCGGGAAGCCGTGACAGTGATGTGCAAAGCGACAGGTCTGTCGCAACGGCGTGCCTGCAGGCTGACAGGTTTGTCCCTGTCGACCTGCCGTTATGATGCGCACCGCCCGGCTACTGATGCGTATCTGTCTGCACGTATCACCGAACTGGCAATGGAACGCCGACGTTTCGGTTACCGCCGTATCTGGCTGCTTCTGCGTCGTGAAGGCCTTTGTGTTAACCACAAACGGGTCTACCGCATTTATCATCTCAATGGCCTGGGCGTAAAACGCAGACGGCGCCGTAAGGGGCTGGCAACTGAGCGGCTTCCGCTGTTGCGTCCGGCAGGTCCCAACCTGACGTGGTCAATGGATTTTGTCATGGATGCGCTGGCCAGTGGTCGCCGGATTAAATGCCTGACCTGCGTTGATGATTTCACGAAGGAGTGTCTGACGATCAGCGTTGCTTTCGGGATTACAGGCGTTCAGGTATCACGCATTCTGGACAGCGTTGCGCTGTTTCGTGGCTATCCGGCGACGATAAGAACAGATCAGGGGCCTGAGTTTACCTGCCGTGCGCTGGAGCAGTGGGCCTTTGAACATAATGTTGAGCTGCGGCTTATTCAGCCGGGCAAGCCGACACAGAATGGCTTTATCGAGAGTTTTAATGGTCGTTTTCGCGATGAATGCCTGAATGAGCACTGGTTCCATGATGTTGTTCATGCAAAAGCAATTATAAGCGCATGGCGGCAGGACTATAACGAATGTCGGCCTCATTCTTCGTTGAATTATCAGCCCCCTTCAGAGTTTGCAGCGGGATGGCGAAACGGAGAATACGGGAGCAAATCAACCGACATTACTAACTGATTATTGTGTTTAATAATGGGGGCAGGTCAAATCAAATGGATATTTTGAACGCGAACTTTGGAGGAAGTATCCCGAAGATGCCCCAGGCACAAAATTAGTAGTTAAAAACCCCTTTCATATCAACGCATCAATCCGCCCACTCAGGTTTGTTAAGGATATGCTCCTGCCAGTCGCGGACTTCTGACTCTTTCACCGCAATGTGGCGCACCGAAATACGCTCGGCATGCATGGCGGCTTTCGAGCCCGTGCGCAACGGGTGCCACAGCGGCAACGCCTTTCCTTCCGCCAGCAGGCGGTAAGCGCAGCTTGGCGGCAGCCATTCGAAAGTGGGGAGATTTTCACGGGTCAGCTTGATGCAGTCCGGCTCATACTCGAAGCGGCGTTCGTAGTTGCGGCACTGGCAGGTTTTTATGTTTAGCTGGCGACAGGCAACGTTGGTGAAATAGATTTCGTCAGTGTCTTCATCCATTAACTTATGCAGGCAGCACTGCCCGCAGCCATCGCACAGCGACTCCCACTCCGCGTCCGTCATTTGCTCAAGGGTTTTGCTTTGCCAGAAAGGAGTGTCGCTCATGATGAAATCCGCCGTTGAAATCTAGGGTGCACCTTATAACCAGTCTGGCATGCGGATGCAAGTTTTGCCGCCAGGAAAGGCGGCAAACTGCTTTAAAGGACGCGAGTTGTCAACGAAAGCCCGTCGAAACTCACTTCCAGCTCATCACCACTGTTCAATGGCCCTACCCCTTCTGGCGTGCCGGTCAGAATGACATCGCCGGCTTTTAAGGTAAAGAAGCGGCTCATATAGGCAATCAGCGGAATAATTTTATGGATCATATCCGCCGTAGTGCCTTGCTGGCGCACTTCGCCGTTGATTTTCAGCCCAAGCGTGGTGTTTTGCGGATCGCTCTGGAATTCCGCCGCCGGAATAAACCCTGAGATGGGGCAGGAATTATCAAACCCTTTCGCTTTTTCCCATGGCTGCCCGGCTTTTTTCATTTTGCCTTGCAGATCGCGCAGCGTCAGATCGAGCGCGACACCATAACCGGCAATCGCTTTTTTCACATGATCTTCCGTCGCCTGACGCAGCGTTGCACCAATCAGCACCGCCAGCTCAACTTCATGGTGAACCGAACCAAAATCCTGCGGCAACGCCAGCGGCTGGCGAAGATCGCACAACGCCGTTTCGGGCTTAATAAACAGTACCGGCTCTTCCGGGGTAGCGCTCCCCATCTCTTGAATATGTTTCGCATAGTTGCTGCCAACGCAAACCACTTTACTCACCGGGAAATCCAGCAGAGCGCCCTGCCAGTTATGATGTTGATACATGGTGTACGACCTCCGGTAACACATTGAACATGAGCGAAAAATGACTATCCGCGCCACCCGGCGGTTTGTCAAATGCCAATATGTTACGGCGATACAATAGCCATAATTAAGAAACGGCGGAGCGATCCGCCGTTATTGTCGTAGGATTATTCTTTACCCTGAGCGGCGAGATGCTGCTTCAATAAATTTTCTTGCGGCGGAGGAAGTTGCAAATAATAGCCCTGCGAAATTAACGCCTCTCTTACTTTTTCTAAATCTGCACCGACTAATTTTTTACGGCCATCGAGCGGCAGAATCATTGCCAACTGAGGCTGACCGAAACTTTGCATTAATGCTTCCGGCACGCGGGAAAAATCGTCTCTTTTTTCGACGTACAGATAAGTCTGATCGCGTCGGGCACTTCGGTAGATCACACAAAACATACTTTTACTCGGAATTATCGGGAGGTTACTTGCCTGAAAATAATAGTGACTATAACATGCCTGATAGTCTTCGGAATATCACTCAAGATGCGGGTGATAATAGCAAAATGAGTAAGGTCAGGATGTCAAATACGCCCATCGAGCTAAAAGGCAGTAGTTTTACCTTATCAGTGGTTCACTTGCATGATGCAAAACCCGAGGTTATTCGTCAGGCGTTAGAAGACAAAATCGCTCAGGCTCCCGCTTTTTTGCTGCACGCTCCTATTGTTGTCAATGTTTCCGCGCTGGAAGGCGCTGTTAACTGGCCCGCGCTGTTGCAGGCTATTACCACGACAGATTTACATGTGGTTGGCATTAGCGGTTGCAAAGATCCAGAACTGAAGGCTGAAGTTGAACGCGCCGGTCTTCCGCTGCTGACGGAAGGAAAAGAGAAAGCAGCGCGTAACGAGCGCGCACCGGAGCCGACGCCGGTTGCGGCGCCGATCACAAAAACACGCTTAATTGACGCACCGGTGCGTTCTGGCCAGCGCATTTATGCGCCAAATTGTGATTTGATTGTGACCAGCCACGTCAGCGCGGGCGCAGAACTCATCGCCGATGGCAATATTCATGTCTATGGCATGATGCGCGGCCGGGCGCTGGCAGGCGCCAGTGGCGATAAAGACGCCCAAATATTCTGTTCTCATCTCACGCCGGAGCTGGTCTCCATTGCGGGGGAATACTGGCTGAGCGATCAAATCCCGGCCGAATTTTATGGCAAAGCGGCGCGTTTGCAGTTGGCCAACGACGCTTTGACAATTCAACCCTTAAATTAAGCCCTTTTAACAAGGAACTCCTATGGCACGCATTATTGTTGTTACTTCGGGTAAAGGGGGCGTTGGCAAGACCACCTCCAGCGCGGCCATCGCTACTGGTTTAGCCCAGAAGGGCAAAAAGACCGTTGTTATCGACTTCGATATCGGCCTGCGTAACCTCGACCTGATTATGGGCTGTGAGCGCCGCGTGGTTTATGATTTCGTTAACGTTATTCAGGGCGATGCCACACTCAATCAGGCGTTAATCAAAGATAAACGCACTGAAAACCTCTACATTCTCCCGGCATCGCAAACGCGTGATAAAGACGCTCTGACTCGCGAAGGCGTCGATAAAGTGCTGGAAGACCTGAAGAAAATGGACTTCGATTTTATCGTCTGCGACTCCCCGGCAGGCATTGAGACAGGCGCATTGATGGCGCTCTACTTCGCTGATGAAGCGATTATTACCACCAACCCGGAAGTCTCTTCCGTGCGCGACTCTGACCGAATTCTCGGTATTCTGGCGTCGAAATCCCGCCGCGCGGAAAATGGCGAAGAGCCGATTAAAGAGCACCTGCTGCTCACCCGTTATAACCCGGGTCGCGTAAACCGTGGTGACATGCTCAGTATGGAAGATGTACTGGAAATCCTGCGTATCAAACTGATTGGCGTGATCCCGGAAGATCAGTCGGTGTTACGTGCGTCGAACCAGGGTGAGCCGGTTATTTTGGATACCAATGCTGACGCCGGCAAAGCTTATGCCGATGCCGTGGAACGTCTGCTGGGAGAAGATCGTCCTTTCCGCTTCATTGAAGAAGAGAAGAAAGGTTTCCTCAAACGCCTGTTCGGAGGATAAGTTATGGCATTACTCGACTTTTTTCTCTCCAGAAAAAAGAACACCGCTAGCATTGCGAAAGAGCGTCTGCAGATAATTGTTGCTGAACGCCGCCGCAGCGATGCTGAACCGCATTATTTACCGCAGTTGAAGCGGGACATTTTGGAAGTGATCTGCAAATATGTGCAAATCGATCCGGAAATGGTGTCGGTGCAACTGGAGCAAAAAGGGGATGATATTTCCATTCTGGAACTGAACGTCACCCTACCGGAAACCGAAGAGACAAAATAGATTTCCCAGGTACCGCGATAAAAAAAGGCAGAATATTTTCTGCCTTTTTTATTTTATTTCCGCAAATAAGCTGTATTTATTTACAGTATTTAACGCGGGTATTCCGCAAGTAATATTTTCAGCTGATCGGCCATCAATTCACCACGCCAGCCGCTAATCAATTCCGGCAACGAATTTTGCGGTTTCAATTTCCAGTGCCAGTTGAGTAATTGATTAATCTGCCGGCGTGATGCCAGCAGCTCAGCGCTAATCCCCTGACTCTCGCTGATGGTCTGCACCAGCGCTTTGATAGCTTTGAACGCTTTACGATAACCCGGCATATCCATCAGATTAAGCAGCGGCTCTGGCAGCGCCTCTTCCGGCAATGCCTGCGCCTGGGAAACCAGCGCCAGCAGCGTTTTGCCATGGAAGCGGATTTCGCTCCCGGAAAGACCAATACTGTCCAGTTCGCCCATACTGCCAGGCATATAACGCGCCACGGCCCACAGGTTCTCTTCACGCACCACAAAGTTGACGGCTAAATCGCGCTCACGCGCTTTGCGCAGCCGCCAGTCGGCAAGTAAGCGCAGACAGGCAAGCTGGCGCGTACGTAATTGCCATGCGTTGGTAATCTCGCGCCACGCCTCTTCCGGGGCTAACACTTCCTGGCGGCGTTGCATCATCAGGCGGCACTCATCCAGCGCGGCATCCAGTCTTCCCGCCTGATCGGTTTCCGCCAGCAATTTACCGGCGATAGGCAGCAGGTACCACACATCGGCGGCGGCGTAATCGCACTGGCGTTCGGTCAGCGGACGCGCCAGCCAGTCAGTACGGGATTCGCTCTTATCAATCACCAGCCCGGTAAACTCTTCCACCATCGCTGCAAAGCCCCACGACAGCGGGCGGCCGCAGAACGCGGCGAGGATCTGCGTGTCAATCATCGGCTGTGGCTGTACGCCAAACGCATTGAGGAACACTTCCAGATCTTCACTTCCCGCATGCAAATATTTGGTCACGGCGGTGTTGATGAGCAAATCGCGAAACGGCGTCCAGTCGGTGATGGTCAGCGGATCAATCAGCGCCACATGTTCACCGTCATACAACTGGATCAACCCCAGTTGCGGATAATAGGTGCGGGTGCGGACAAACTCGGTGTCCAGGGCAATCGCTGGAAATGCGCGGGCGGCTTCACATACTGCTGCCAGCGCATCGTTCGTCGTTATCATCTGGTAATTCACGTCATTTTCTCTTTAGTTGCGCCCATAAAAAACGCCGGCTTAACCGGCGTTAGGGGACTCACGCATAGCTCAGGCTTTATTGTCCACTTTGCCACGCGCTTCGTCACGCAATTCTCGCCTTAAAATCTTACCGACATTCGATTTTGGCAGTTCATTGCGAAATTCAACCAGCTTCGGCACTTTATATCCGGTCAGTTGACGGCGACAGAAAGCGATCAACGCCTCTTCGCTCAGCGAGGCGTCCTTTTTCACCACGAAAATCTTCACCGCTTCGCCGCTGTTTTCCGACGGTACGCCGACAGCCGCCACTTCCTGCACGCCGGCATGTTGCATCACCACATCCTCGATTTCATTCGGATAGACATTAAAACCGGAAACCAGAATCATATCTTTTTTGCGATCGACGATGCGCAGGAAGCCTTCGTCATCCATCACCGCAATATCGCCAGTGTGCAGCCAGCCGTCACGCAGGATCTCATCCGTGGCGTCCGGGCGCTGCCAGTATCCCAGCATCACCTGCGGCCCTTTCACGCACAACTCGCCCGGTTCGCCAGGTGAGACTTCATTGTTGTCGTCATCGACCAGTTTGGCTTCCGTTGAGGGAACCGGCAGGCCAATGCTGCCGCTGTGGTAGTCAATATCATGCGGGTTCACACTGACCAGCGGCGCACATTCGGTCAGACCGTAACCTTCCAGCAGATACTGCCCGGTTAATTTCACCCACCGATCGGCAACCGCCTGCTGAACAGGCATCCCGCCACCAGCGGACAGGTGCAGCGAGGAGAAGTCCAGCTTGCGGAAATCGTCGTTATTCAGCAAGGCATTGAACAGCGTATTCACGCCGGTCATGGCCGTAAACGGATATTTGCCAAGCTCCTTCACCAGCCCCGGAATATCGCGCGGGTTGGTGATCAATAAGTTTTGCCCGCCGAGCTCAATAAACAGCAGGCAGTTCATGGTCAGGGCGAAAATGTGGTACAGCGGCAGCGCAGTGACCACCAGCTCTTTCCCGCGATGCAGCAACGGCCCGTAAGTCGCGTTCACCTGTTCAAGGTTTGCCAGCATATTGCGGTGCGTCAGCATTGCCCCTTTTGCCACGCCGGTTGTGCCGCCAGTGTATTGCAGGAAGGCGAGATCGTCGGCGACCACTTCCGGTTTGATGTACTGCATGCGGTAACCGGTCTGCAGCGCCCGACGGAAGGAGATGGCGTCCGGCAGATGATACTTGGGCACCAGCCGTTTCACGTATTTCACCACGAAGTTCACCAGCGTCCCTTTTGCCGGGGAAAGCTGGTCGCCCATGCGCGTCAAAATGACATGCCGCACCTGCGTTTTATCAACGATCTTTTCCAGCGTATGGGCGAAATTCGACACAATAACAATCGCGGCAGCACCGCTGTCATTAAGCTGATGTTCCAGTTCACGCGGCGTATAAAGCGGGTTGACGTTCACCACGATCATCCCGGCGCGCAAGATACCAAACAGCGCGACCGGGTATTGCAACAGGTTCGGCATCATCAACGCGACGCGATCGCCTTTTTGCAGCCCCAGCCCCTGCTGTAAGTAAGCCGCAAACGCCCGGCTGCGCTCTTCAAGTTTACGGAACGTCATGACCTCGCCCATGTTGATAAACGCAGGCTGGTCGGCGTAACGCGCCGTGGAGTGTTCAAATAATTCAACCAGGGATTGATAACGGTCAGGATTGATCTCCGCCGGAACATCGGCGGGATACCGGTTTAGCCAAACCTTCTTCAATGCATCACCTCTAAAATGAGTATTCTTGGTCATCACAACCCCAGTTAATAAACAAGTCGTTAACATAATATTAACTCAGCGTACCAGTTTATTAATTAAGCGGATTGAAGGTTGCGAAGCGCGTCACTAATTATTTTTCTTATACAAAGCCCAATATAAAAAACAGCGGCTTAGCCGCTGTTTCGTTTTCCTGATAAAACAAGAAATTACTCTGTTACGACCGTCTCAACTCGCGCAGGTTCAGGGGGGAACCAACCCCATCCACCGTACCCGCCGTGCCACGCATGCGGATGCGGCCCCGGCCCCCAGTACCACGGGTCGATTGGCTGCGGCGGTAACATCACCTGCTGGGTTAACCGCCAGCGTTTGTAACCATTTGCCTGCATCACCATAAATTTATACGGCGCGTTGCCAATTTTGCCGTCTGCCGTGCCGGTTATCGGGCCAACCACGGTGACCAGCTGATTGCGGAAATCGACCGGATCGAGAAAACCGTTCACATCAGCAAAAATTCGCCCAACGGATGGCTCGCCCAGAACCGGACGCGCGCCGCTGTCGAGCGGTACGGCAGCGATCTCAAGCCGGGTTTTCCCCTGCTGATTCTGAATATCCACCACTTTGCCACCGAAACGGGCTTCCTGGCCGACATACAGCGACGGCGCACTCATCACGCGCACTAAATCGTCCTGCGGCGTGGGACTGGTTCCTTTAATCGCGTCAGGCACAGAAACACAACCGCTTAATACCGCAATTGCCAGCCCTGCCAGCAATCCGCGCACACCCTTTTTTTGACCCGCCATGATGCGACTCCTTACCCCAGTGGATACTACTGAGATTCATTCCCGGCCAGGAAGTTTCTTCCATGCCACTTCGTTACGCAAATAAACCGGCTCGGCATGCTCGACGGCGACGGTTTTCTGCGCAGCCAACAGTTGACGAGCGATGGGCAGCATATCTTCCGCGGCGGGCAATAAGATCTCACCATCACGCAGGGTTGCCGTACTGTTGTTGCCCATCTCAGGCCATGCGGGCCAGCCAGTACCAACCATCGCCCACTCGCCATCCAGCTGCTGCAAACGCTCAATGACGGCTTGCGGTTTTAATACCGCTTCCGTCTCTTCGCCGTGCCAGACGCCATTTTCATCGCGCTGATATTCAGCCCAATAGACTTCGCCCATACGTGCGTCAATCGCCGCCAGCACGCGGGTCGCGCCCGTTTTGCGCCACGCGCCCTGCGCCATCGTCGCCAGCGTTGAAACGCCAATCATCGGCAGGCCAGCGCCGAGCGCCAGCCCTTGCGCAATGCCAATGCCGATGCGCACGCCGGTAAAACTTCCCGGACCACGACCAAACGCCAGTGCGTCCAGTTGCGTCAGGTTAAGTTCAGCGTCGCCAAGCACATCCCTGACCAGTGGCAGGATGCGTTGCGTGTGTTCGCGTGGGCAAAGTTCGAAGTGAGCGAAGGTGGTTCCATCGTTCCATAAGGCGACAGAACAAGCCTCTGTGGCAGTATCAATAGCCAGAATGCGCATGGGTATAGCGGTCCATGAAAAACAAAATGGCGCGCATCTTACCACAGTCCACAGAAAATTACTGCGCCGGGGGAGAGGCGAGGAATTCAACCGCGCGGCGAATATCACGGGTTCGCGGCGCAGGCGGCAGACTGGCGAGAAACACCGCGCCATAGGGGCGCATCACCAGACGGTTATCGCAAATGACCAGCACGCCGCGATCGTCAATATCACGTATCAGGCGCCCGACGCCTTGTTTCAGGGTAATAACCGCGTCCGGCAGCTGAACTTCATCAAACGGATCGCCTCCACGAAGACGGCAATCTTCCATCCGCGCTTTTAACAACGGATCTTCCGGAGACGTAAACGGCAGCTTATCAATAATGACCAGCGATAACGTGTCACCACGCACGTCCACCCCTTCCCAGAAACTGCTGGTTGCCACCAGTAACGCGTTACCGGCATTCACAAATTGCTGCAACAGTTGCCCTTTGCTGGTTTCTCCCTGCAGCAAGACCGGCAGGCTCATGGTGGCGCGAAATTGCTCGGCGAGGTCACGCATCATGGCGTGCGAGGTGCACAGCATAAAGCAGCGGCCATTGTTGGCTTCGATCATCGGTCTGAGCATCGCCGCCAGCTGGCGCGCAGCGCCTGGTTGATTGGTCTGCGGAAGATTGCGCGGTACGCACAGCAATGCCTGGCGCTCATAATCAAAGGGGCTTGGCAGCAACAGCGATTGCGCCCCTTCAATGCCAAGCCGCGCGGTAAAGTGGTGCAGATCGTCATTCACGGAAAGCGTTGCAGAGGTGAAAATCCAGCTGCCCTTTTTCTGCGCCATTACCTCGGTAAACTTATCCGCTACGGTCAGCGGCGTTAACGCCAGCGTGAAGTTACGTGAAGTACATTCATACCAGTAGCTGTAACCTGGCTGGTTGATCTCTTTGAGCCGTTTCAGCCTGGCACGATATGTCGTCGCGCGTTCGAACGCGGCATCCAGCAGTGCGGAGCGGCCCAGCGACAGCTTCGCCACGTCGTAACAGAGTTCCAGCGCATCATCGAGCAGCAACAGCGCACGTTGAATATGCGCATCTGCCAGTAGCTCGCGCAGGTTACCGCGATAACCCGGCTCACCTAACTGCAAGCGAAAATCCTGCGTGCTCTGCGCCAGACGATCGGCGCACTTCTGTAACTGCGAGGTATCTTTCAGTTCGGTGCGGTAGGCAATGGTGAAATCTTTAGCGAGATCAAGAAGCTGGCGGCTGGAGAGTGACTGACCAAAATACTGGCTGGCGATATCAGGAAGCTGGTGCGCTTCGTCAAAGATCATCACTTCGGCTTCCGGGATCAGCTCCCCGAAGCCGCTCTCTTTCACCACCATATCGGCAAGAAACAGGTGATGGTTGACCACCACCACGTCGGCATCCATCGCTTTTTTACGTGCTTTGACCACGAAACAGTCTTTATACATCGGGCAGTCGCTACCCAGACAGTTATCGTTGGTACTGGTCACCAGCGGCCACGCCTGCGAATCCTCCGCCACACTGACGCAGGTACTGATGTCACCATCGGTGGTTTGATTCGACCAGGAGCGCAGCAAAATCACATCGCTTAACGTTTGTACCGGCAGATCGCCACCGGCCAGCGCTTGCTGCTCCAGACGTTCAATACAGAGGTAGTTGGAGCGCCCTTTCAGCAGCGCGGTACGCCCGGTGAACTCAAGCGCCTTGGCGACGGTGGGTAAATCGCGGCTGTAAAGCTGATCCTGCAAGGCTTTCGAACCGGTGGAGATGATCACTTTTTTCCCGGCGCGCAGCGCAGGCGCGAGGTAGGCGTAGGTTTTACCGGTACCGGTGCCCGCTTCCACCACCAGCGGCTGCGTATTCTCAATCGCCTGTGTGACGGCTTGCGCCATCTGGCGCTGCGGTTCACGCGGTTTGAATCCCGCAATGGCTTTGGCTAACTGGCCGTCTGTTGCAAAATCGTCCGTCACACTACCCCCTGGTTAAATCGCCAGTGATTATGTCAGGGTGAGCGGATTTACGCCAGCCAGGTTTTTATGGCACTCTTGCCCGCGAATTCATGGCCAATAAGAAGGAAAAGACAATGACAATTGTGCGTATTGATGCGGCAGACCGCTGGTCTGATGTGGTTATCCACAATCAGACGCTTTACTACACTGGCGTGCCGGAAAACCTCGATGCCGATGCGTTTGAACAGACGGCCAACACGCTGGCGCAAATTGATGCGGTTCTGCTCAAGCAAGGCAGCGATAAAACGCGCATTCTTGATGCCACCATTTTTCTGGCCGATGGCGACGACTTCGCCGCCATGAATAGAGCGTGGGATGCCTGGGTTGTTGCGGGCCATGCACCGGTGCGCTGCACCGTGCAGGCAAAACTGATGAACCCGCGTTATAAAGTGGAAATCAAAATCATCGCCGCGGTGTAATTACTCGTCATCGTCATCTTCAAAGCGCGCCACGATCCGTTCGCCGGTATGGCTGGCGCGTAACTCTTCAGCAACCTGCGCAATCGCCTGCCCGCTGCTCATGCCACCGGACATTAATTCCTGGATACGCTCTACCGCTTTTTGCTGCTGCTCGTGGCTGAGGGAAGGTAAACCTGCAAACATTGTCAACTCCTGCTAAATTGTTGGCGCTAATTATTCCATGCGTCGGCCCGCTTCACCAGCGCAGACGCACATGAGTCAGGATCAATGAAGACGTTATCCCCCGCCGTTATTTCGCTGCCGTGGCGCCAGGACGCCGCCGAACACTACTTTGCGCCACTCAGCCACCAGCCCTGGGCCATGCTGTTGCATTCTGGCCATGCTGAACATCCGCACAGTCGTTTTGATATTGTGGTTGCCGATCCGCTGGAGACACTAACGACACACGGCGAGGCCACTACCCTTAATGGTAGCGAGATATCGCAGGAAGATCCGCTACACCTGCTGCAACAACGTCTGGATGCTTACCCGTTTCGATGCGAACCTCATGCCGATCTGCCGTTTCAGGGCGGTGCACTGGGGCTGTTTGGCTATGATTTAGGCCGTCGTTTCGAAAAGCTGCCTGCAATTGCCGAACAGGACATTCGCATCGCGGATATGGCGGTCGGGATTTATGACTGGGCGCTGATTGTCGATCATCAGTTGCAGCGTGTGACATTGCTCAGCCATAGCGATGTTAACGCCAGGCTGGCATGGTTACAGGCGCAAAGTGAACCGCAGCGCCAACCGTTTCGGCTGACTTCCGCCTGGCAGGCCAATATGACGCGTGGCGAATATGGCGAAAAATTCCGCCAGGTTCAGGCATGGTTACACAGCGGCGACTGCTACCAGGTCAATCTGGCGCAACGTTTTGCTGCCGACTATTGCGGGGATGAGTGGCTGGCGTTTAGCCAACTCAATCGCGAAAACCGCGCGCCGTTCAGCGCTTTTCTACGCCTTGAACACGGCGCGATCCTGAGCCTGTCGCCGGAGCGTTTTATTCGCCTTGAACGCGACAATATCGAAACACGGCCGATTAAAGGCACGTTGCCAAGGCTTGCCGACCCGCAGGCCGATGCGCAGCAGGCACAGAAACTCGCCGCCTCACCGAAAGATCAGGCCGAAAACCTGATGATTGTTGATTTGATGCGCAACGATATCGGTCGCGTGGCGACACCGGGGTCGGTGCGCGTGCCGGAACTGTTCGTGGTCGAACCTTTTCCTGCCGTGCACCATCTGGTCAGCACTGTAACGGCGAAATTGCCCGCCGGACGCCATGCCAGCGATCTGCTGCGCGCGGCGTTTCCGGGCGGCTCGATCACCGGCGCACCGAAAGTGCGGGCGATGGAAATTATCGATGAGCTTGAACCGCAGCGGCGTAACGCCTGGTGCGGTTCGATTGGTTATCTCAGTTTCTGCGGGAACATGGATACCAGCATCACCATTCGCACGCTCAGCGCCTGTGCGGGGAAAATTTACTGTTCCGCAGGCGGCGGTATTGTGGCCGACAGCCAGGAAGAGGCGGAGTATCAGGAAACTTTTGATAAAGTTAACCGTATCCTGCGGCAACTGGAGAGATGATTCGTGGAGCAACCGGCTTTAACTCTGGATGATTTTTTATCGCGCTTTCAGCTTTTACGCCCGCAACTCAACCCGGCGGTGGCAAATACACGTCAGGCGGCGGTACTGGTGCCGGTCGTGCGCCGTGAGCAGCCCGGCTTATTACTGACGCAACGCTCGCCTCTGCTTCGCAAGCATGCCGGTCAGGTAGCGTTCCCCGGTGGCGCGGTTGACAGCACGGATGCGTCGCTAATCGCTGCGGCACTGCGCGAAGCGCAGGAAGAGGTCGCCATTCCGCCTGAGGCCGTCGAGGTGATTGGCGTTTTGCCGCCGGTTGATAGCGTGACCGGTTTTCAGGTTACGCCGGTGGTCGGCATTATCCCGCCGGATTTGCCCTATCACGCCAGTGAAGATGAAGTGGCGGCGGTGTTTGAAATGCCGCTCGCCGAAGCACTGCGTCTTGGCCGCTATCATCCGCTGGATATCCACCGCCACGGCAATGCGCATCGGGTGTGGTTATCCTGGTATCAGCATTATTTTGTCTGGGGCATGACGGCAGGAATTATTCGCTCGCTGGCGCTGCAGATTGGGCGCAGACCTTGACTATACTTTACATATAGCACTTTTGTGACAGCGTACGCGCTATTAGTAAAATCAGGGTTAGCCATTAGTTTAATTCATGTGAATAGTTAAGCTGATGATGGCCTTCCCTCTTACACTATGCGCAGTTATTACATCGTTACTGGAAACGCCGGTAACCCTGTCAGGAGCGTTAATGTGATTAGTCTATTCGACATGTTTAAGGTGGGGATTGGTCCCTCATCTTCCCACACTGTAGGCCCGATGAAGGCCGGTAAGCAGTTCGTCGATGATCTGGTCGAAAAAGGATTGCTGGATGACGTCACCCGCGTGGTAGTGGATGTGTACGGCTCGCTCTCCCTTACCGGGAAAGGCCACCATACCGATATCGCGATCATTATGGGACTGGCGGGTAACGAGCCGGCCACAGTCGATATCGATGCAATTCCGGGTTTTATCCGTGATGTGGAAAATCGCGGTCGTCTGTTGCTGGCGCAGGGGCGTCATGAAGTCGATTTCCCGAAAGATGACGGGATGCGTTTTCACAGCGATAACCTGTCGTTGCATGAGAATGGCATGCGTATCACCGCGCTGAATGGCGAAAGCGTCATTTACAGCAAAACCTATTATTCCATCGGCGGGGGCTTTATCGTCGATGAAGAGCATTTTGGTAAAGAGACCACCAGCTCGGTCGATGTCCCTTATCCGTTCAATTCCGCTACCCAGATGCTGGAGTATTGCAAAGAAACCGGCTTGTCGCTTTCTGGCATGGTTATGCAGAACGAACTGGCATTGCACTCGAAAAAAGAGATTGAAGAGTACTTCGGTAATGTCTGGTCCACCATGCGCGCCTGTATCGATCGCGGCATGAATACGGAAGGCGTATTACCGGGGCCGCTGCGCGTTCCGCGCCGTGCTTCCGCACTGCGCCGCATGTTGGTTGCCAGCGATAAGCTCTCCAGCGATCCAATGAACGTTATCGACTGGGTGAACATGTTTGCGCTGGCGGTTAACGAAGAAAACGCCGCCGGTGGCCGCGTGGTAACCGCACCAACTAACGGTGCCTGCGGTATCGTTCCGGCGGTGCTGGCCTATTACGACCACTTTATCGAATCCGTCAGCCCGGATATTTATATCCGCTATTTTCTCGCCGCTGGCGCTATCGGCGCATTGTATAAAATGAACGCTTCCATTTCTGGTGCCGAAGTTGGCTGCCAGGGCGAGGTGGGCGTTGCCTGTTCGATGGCTGCGGCGGGTCTGGCAGAACTGCTGGGCGCCAGCCCGGAACAGGTTTGCGTGGCGGCGGAAATTGGCATGGAACACAACCTTGGCCTGACCTGCGATCCGGTGGCCGGGCAAGTCCAGGTGCCGTGCATTGAGCGTAACGCTATTGCTTCAGTGAAAGCGATTAACGCCTCACGCATGGCAATGCGCCGAACCAGCGCGCCGCGCGTTTCGCTCGATAAAGTGATCGAAACGATGTATGAGACCGGTAAAGATATGAACGCCAAATACCGTGAAACATCGCGTGGCGGGCTAGCCATCAAAGTACAGTGTGATTAATTCTTGCTTATCAACGCCGTTCAGCCGAACGGCGTTTTTTCATGTTTACTGCAGTTGAGTGAGCTTTCACCGATTTATCGTCGCTCCGGTAATTCCCCACTACACTTTGAGTGTTCTGGCATGGAAATCAGGTCAGGGATTTTACAGGCGGCAGCGGCATGCAGACGGCTCAACGGATCATTAAAAGTTACCGACGACGGCGCGCCATTGTTTGCGTGCTGGTTGGCGCTGTCGCACTATTTTTAACCCTCACGTTTCGCTTTATTTCGGAGCGTAATTTAAATCATCAGCGTATTTACGCCTTTACCAACCACGCGGTTAAAACCCTTGAGCGATTGATGCTGCCGCTGGAGGCGGGTCGCAGTGTGCTGGTGCCGCTGGTTGGCATTCCCTGTAGCGATATTCACCTGCAGCTTCGCAAGCTGGCAGCAAGCCTGCAAACCGTGCGCTCTATCGGCCTGATTCAGCACGGAACGCTCTACTGTTCGAGTATCTTTGGCCAGCGCGATGTTGCCATTCACCAACTTCAGCCCTCGCTGCCTTCACGTTCGCAAAAGCTGGTGCTCACCACCGATCAGTCACTGCTAAAAGATCGCCCTATCTTGATCATGTGGTATCCCACCAGTGAGGACGGACAAAGTGGCGTGATGGAGGCGGTAAATATTGAGCTGCTGAGTAATTTAATGCTGGAGCCGCAAGCGCCATTGATTACCAGCGTCAGCCTCAGCGTCGGCGGCAAACATCTGGTCGAAGGCAAAGGTGTGCTGGATAACTTGCCGCCGCTGGAAAACGAAAAGCGCTACCAGCGTACATCTGCCCATTTTCCTTTTACCATTAGCGTAACCGGGCCGGGTTCTACGCGACTGGCGCTGTGGCATTTGCCTTCGCAGTTGCCGCTGGCGCTGATGATGAGTTTATTGACCGGTTTTATTGCCTGGTTTGCCACCGCCAGCCGGATGAGCTTTTCCCGCGAGATAAACCTCGGGCTTGCCGGGCATGAGTTTGAGCTGTTTTGCCAGCCATTACTCAATGCACACAATATGCAGTGTGCGGGCGTCGAAATTTTGTTGCGCTGGCACAATCCGCGTCAGGGCTGGATCCCGCCGGAGATATTTATCCCGATTGCCGAAGAGCAGCATCTGATTGCCCCACTGACACGTTATGTGCTGGCTGAAACCCAGCGTCAACTGGCGCTCTTTCCTGATGATCCTCACTTTCATATCGGCATCAACGCCGCACCAAGCCATTTGCGCCACGGTGAATTGTTAAAAGATCTCGTCCAGCTCTGGTTTAACAAAAATCCTGCCCAGCAGTTAACCATTGAACTCACGGAGCGCGATGCGTTGCTGGATGTCGAATCCCGCATGCTGCGTGAGCTTCATCGCCATGGCGCGAAGATTGCCATTGATGATTTCGGTACGGGTAATAGTTCACTTTCGTGGCTGGAGAAATTACACCCGGACATCCTGAAAATTGATAAGTCTTATACCGCGGCTATTGGTACGGATGCAGTAAACTCGACGGTGACCGATATGATTATCGCGCTCGGCCAACGGCTGAATATTGAGCTGGTCGCGGAAGGAGTGGAGACAACGCAACAAGCGCTGTATTTACGTCAACAGGGTGTACATATGTTGCAGGGTTTTCTTTTTGCAGCACCGATGCCGGTGAAGGATTTTCCGGCCTGGCTGGCGGGGAATATCTCCCCGCCGCCGGAACGGCATAACGGCCATGTCGCGCCGTTAATGCCGGGGTAAAGATTACTCTTCTTCGTCGTGAGCAGGTTGCTCTTTAACAATACGGACCAGATCAACACGGTAATCGTTGGCTTCCATCACGGTGATATGCAACGGTGCCATTTCGAAGGTTTCGCCCACTGGCGGGATTTGCCCTCGCGCGGCAATCACCAGACCCGCCACGGTGGCAATGTCTTCGTCTTCATCGATGAAGTTGTCCAGGCCCAGCGTGTGTTGGAGCGCATGCAAGTCTGTGGTGCCTTTCACCAGCCAGACGTCACCATCGGCAACGATTTCTGGCGTTTCATCCGCGTCCGGGAATTCACCGGCGATAGCTTCCAGCACGTCCAGCGGCGTTACCAGGCCTTGCACGACACCAAACTCATTGGTGACGATAACAAAACTCCCGCGCGCCCGGCGCAATACGGCCAGCAGCTTAATCGGATCCAGCGTCTCCGGCACCACAATCGCCGGTGTTGCCGAAGCGATCGCCGCAACATCCACGCCCTCTTCCAGCGCCACCAGTATCTCTTTTGCGCGCACAATGCCAATGACTTCATCCAGCTCACCACGGCAAACCGGGAACAAGCTGTGCGGCGAGGACAGCAGTTGCTGGCGGATCTGTTCAACACCGAGGTTGGCATCCACCCAACTGATATCACCGCGCGGCGTCATAATGCTGCGAAGCGAGCGTGAGGCCAGCGTTAATACGCCGTTAATCATATAACGCTCTTCTTCCGCAAACGCCCCTTCCGGCACCGGTACTGAAGCCTGGCTATCAGCTTCAATTTGCGGGTTCGACTGACGGCGGCCGCCCATTAAACGCAGGATGGCATCAGCCGTACGGGCGCGCAGCGGCAGATGCGACTGATGGCGAATAAAGTTGCGGCGCGCAATCTGGTTAAAGAACTCAATGATGATAGAGAAACCAATCGCCGCGTACAGGTAACCTTTCGGAATATGGAAGCCAAAACCTTCAGCCACCAGGCTCAAACCAATCATCAGCAGGAAGCTCAGACAGAGCACGACCACCGTGGGATGTTGGTTCACAAAACGCGTCAGCGGTTTTGACGCAAGCAGCATCATTGCCATCGCAATAACGACAGCCGCCATCATTACCGGCAGGTGATTGACCATGCCTACTGCGGTGATGACCGCATCGAGTGAGAAGACGGCGTCAAGAATAACGATCTGCACGACCACTACCCAGAAACTGGCGTAGCCTTTGCCATGCCCGCTGTCATGCTCGCGGTTTTCCAGCCGTTCGTGCAGCTCCGTCGTCGCCTTGAATAGCAGGAACACACCGCCGAATAACATAATCAGATCGCGCCCGGAGAAGGTGAAATCCCAGACGGAAAAAAGCGGTTGTGTCAGCGTGACCATCCACGAGATCAGCGATAACAGCCCCAGTCGCATCACCAACGCGAGCGACAGACCAATGAGACGCGCTTTATCACGCTGTTTCGGCGGCAGTTTGTCGGCAAGGATGGCAATAAACACCAGGTTGTCGATACCGAGAACAATTTCCAGAACAACCAGCGTCAATAATCCCGCCCAAATCGAGGGATCCATTAAGAATTCCATGACAGGCTCCTGAGAAGAGATGCGTTATTCAGTGTGCACAAACGCACAAATGTGACATTGAACGTCGATGGGAAATGGCGGAAAACGCCGGGCTGCGTGGCACGAGAAGGCCAAAAAGTGAACTGACGTCGGTGACGATCCATACGGTGGGCTGCTGCCCTATACTCCTGACTCATTAAACGGAGGATAAACATATCAGAGAGACTTTGGCATTTGCAAAGATTTACCGGAATTTGCAATTTGTGTGGATATTTTGCGCTTCGAAATTTCACGAAGAGGAAACCTAAATTACGGATCTTCATCACATAAATTATTTTTTCGCTATCTAAAATAATTCCCGAAAGTCATAGGTGTTCTCTTTAACCCTTATCTGAATCGATTCGGTTTACCGTTACCGGGACAGATTCACAATACATCAATTAATGGTGTGTTAACGACAAGAAGAAGGAGGTAGCAAGTGACCATTGCTATTGTTATAGGCACACATGGTTGGGCTGCGGAACAGTTGCTCAAAACCGCCGAGATGCTGCTGGGCGAGCAGGAGAACGTCGGTTGGATTGATTTTGTTCCCGGTGAAAATGCGGAAACGTTGATCGAAAAGTACAACGCACAGCTGGCGAAGCTGGATACCGGCAAAGGTGTGCTGTTTCTCGTTGATACATGGGGCGGCAGTCCGTTTAACGCTGCCAGCCGTATTGTCGTCGATAAAGAGCATTATGAAGTTATTGCTGGCGTCAATATTCCGATGCTGGTGGAAACACTGATGGCCCGGGATGACAACCCGACGTTTGACGAACTGGTGGCGCTGGCGGTGGAGACCGGACGTGAAGGTGTGAAAGCGCTGAAAGCACAACCGGTGGCAAAACCCACACCGGCTCCTGTGGCACCGAAAGCGGCAGCACCGGCCAAACCCATGGGGCCTAATGATTATATGGTTATCGGCCTTGCCCGTATCGATGACCGTCTGATCCATGGCCAGGTTGCTACCCGCTGGACAAAAGAGACTAACGTTACGCGTATTATCGTCGTGAGCGACGAAGTGGCAGCAGATAATGTCCGTAAAACTCTGCTGACTCAGGTTGCGCCTCCAGGTGTGACGGCGCATGTCGTTGATGTCGCCAAAATGGTGCGTGTGTACAACAACCCTAAATACGCGGGCGAGCGCGTGATGCTGTTGTTCACCAATCCGACTGACGTGCTGCGCGTCGTTGAAGAAGGGGTAAAAATCACCTCCGTCAACATTGGCGGTATGGCTTATCGTCAGGGTAAAACCCAGGTGAATAACGCAGTTTCGGTGGACGAGAAAGATATTGCCGCCTTCAGGAAATTGAACGAACGCAATATTGAGCTGGAAGTCCGCAAAGTTTCAAACGATCCGAAACTGAAAATGATGGATTTAATCAGCAAAGTGGCGAAATAACCGCGGCGGCCTGATTGACTCAGTTTTCACACTTACGTCTGATTTAGCTATAGGAGAAGTACAATGGAGATTACCACTCTTCAGATTGTGCTGGTGTTCGTCGTCGCGTGTATTGCCGGTATGGAGTCGATACTCGATGAATTCCAGTTCCACCGTCCGTTGGTGGCATGTACGCTGGTGGGCATCGTTCTGGGTGATATGAAAACCGGTATTATTATCGGCGGTACGCTGGAAATGATTGCTCTGGGCTGGATGAACATCGGTGCGGCGGTCGCTCCCGATGCGGCGCTGGCGTCGATTATCTCGACCATTCTGGTCATTGGCGGTCATCAGAGCATCGGTGCCGGTATCGCGCTGGCCATTCCGCTGGCGGCAGCAGGCCAGGTTCTGACCATTATTGTTCGTACCATTACCGTCGGCTTCCAGCATGCCGCGGATAAGGCAGCCGAAACCGGCAACCTGACGGCACTTTCCTGGATCCACGTCTCTTCCCTGTTCCTGCAAGCTATGCGTATCGCTATCCCGGCGGTCATTGTCGCTATCTCTGTCGGTACCAGTGAAGTTCAGAGCATGCTGAACGCCATTCCTGAAGTCGTGACCAGCGGTCTGAATATCGCCGGTGGTATGATCGTGGTGGTAGGTTATGCGATGGTCATCAATATGATGCGCGCAGGCTACCTGATGCCGTTCTTCTATCTCGGCTTCGTGACGGCGGCATTCACCAATTTCAACCTCGTCTCGCTGGGTGTTATCGGTGCAGTCATGGCGATCCTCTACATTCAGCTCAGCCCGAAATATAACCGTTCAGCAGGCGGCGCTGCTCCGGCTGCGGGTTCCAACGATCTTGATAACGAACTGGATTAACAGGTGAACGACATGGTTGATATGACAAAAACTCCGACTGAGAAAAAACTCACCCAGAGTGACATTCGTGGCGTGTTCCTGCGTTCTAACCTGTTCCAGGGGTCATGGAACTTCGAACGCATGCAGGCATTGGGCTTCTGCTTCTCGATGGTGCCGGCGATTAAACGCCTGTACCCGGAAAATAACGAAGCGCGCCGTCAGGCCATTAAACGTCATCTGGAGTTCTTTAACACCCATCCGTACGTTGCAGCGCCGGTACTGGGCGTTACGCTGGCAATGGAAGAGCAGCGTGCGAATGGTGCAGAGATCGACGATGGCGCGATTAACGGTATTAAAGTTGGTCTGATGGGGCCGCTGGCCGGTGTCGGTGACCCGATTTTCTGGGGTACGGTTCGCCCGGTATTTGCAGCGCTCGGAGCAGGGATTGCCATGAGCGGTAGCCTGCTCGGGCCACTGCTGTTCTTCGTCTTGTTCAATATCGTCCGTCTGGCAACACGTTATTACGGCGTGGCGTACGGCTACCGTAAAGGTATCGATATTGTTAAAGATATGGGCGGTGGTTTCCTGCAAAAACTGACCGAGGGGGCGTCAATTCTCGGCCTGTTTGTTATGGGGGCGTTGGTTAACAAGTGGACGCATGTGAACATTCCACTGGTGGTATCAGAAATTACCGATCAGACCGGTAAAACCAACGTTACGACAGTACAAACCATTCTCGATCAATTGATGCCGGGCCTGGTACCGCTGCTGCTGACTTTCGCTTGTATGTGGCTGCTGCGTAAGAAAGTTAACCCGCTGTGGATCATCGTTGGCTTCTTCGTCATCGGGATTGTGGGTTACGCTATCGGTCTTCTGGGTCTTTAATATGTGATGTGATAACCGGGGGCTTGCCCCCGGTTTTTTTATGTAAGGAGAAACAATGACGATTACGGATATCGTATTGGTACTGTTTATCGCCGCCCTGCTGGCTTTCGCCATCTATGATGAATTCATCATGCCACGCCGCAATGGTGCCACGCTCCTGGCAGTTCCCCTGTTACGCAGAAGCCGTACCGATGGCGCAATTTTTGTCGGCCTACTGGTGATCCTTATCTATAACAACACAGCCAATGGCGGTTCATCATTAACCATGTGGTTATTATTTGCCCTGGCTTTGCTGGGTATTTATCTATTCTGGATCCGCGCCCCCAAAATCATCTTTAAAATGCGTGGTTTTTTCTTTGCTAATGCCTGGATTGAATATAGCCGTATAAAAGAGATGAATTTATCGGAAGATGGTGTGTTAGTGATGCAATTAGAGCAACGACGTTTGCTGATTCGCGTACGAAATATCGACGACCTGGAAAAGATCTCAAATGTTTTACTTAAAACTCAGTAAGTTAGCATTTGAGAGGGCGAAAATCGCTCCGCGTAAATAATCATCAGAGTTATAGCCGTTGCTATATTGATGGGAGATTTACTTATATTTATTAACGTAACTTTCACCAAAAAATCTAAATGCTAATCGTTATCACACGGCAAGCAACATTATATATTGCCGTTGTTGTTTTATATTCTCAAAATATGTTAAGGTGCGTCCGTCGTTGGGGAGTAGCCGATTTCCACCACCTGGAAATGTACGTGTCAACATACTCGTTGCAAAACGTGGCGCGTACGGACTGAAATCATCAGTCAGGCGAGACCATTGGCACATCAACTGCTGTTTACTGGGGGCAGAGATGTGTTATATGGAATTCCCGGTCAGGACGCTCACATGAATTTATCTGCCACTCTTCTCCTCGCTTTTGGCATGTCGATGGATGCGTTCGCGGCTTCTATCGGTAAGGGCGCCACCTTACATAAACCGAAGTTTTCCGAAGCATTGCGCACTGGCCTTATCTTTGGCGTGATTGAAACCCTGACGCCGCTCATTGGCTGGGGGCTGGGCCTGCTGGCCACAAAATTCGTCCTGGAATGGAACCACTGGATAGCGTTTGTGCTGCTGGTGTTTCTCGGCGGCCGAATGGTGCTTGAGGGAATACGTGGCGATGACGACTGTGAAGTGGAAACGCCCCATCGTCATGGTTTCTGGTTGCTGGTAACCACCGCAATTGCTACCAGTCTCGACGCGATGGCTGTTGGCGTTGGCCTCGCGTTCCTGCAAGTCAATATTCTCGCAACTGCGCTGGCGATTGGCTGCGCCACTTTTATTATGTCCACGTTAGGAATAATGATTGGTCGCTTTATTGGCCCCTTGCTTGGAAAGCGCGCCGAGATCCTCGGTGGGATCGTACTCATTGGCATTGGCGCGCAGATCTTGTGGAGCCATTTCGCCGCTTAACTTTCCCGCTGTAAACAGTGGATCGTAAAATCGGTCTGGCAGTGAAACTGCTCCATTGCCGCTAACTTTTCCCACACCTCCGGTTTTGCCCGCCAGGCAAAAGGCGTCATCTGCAATAACGCCACGGCTTGCTGGCCCGTCAATATCATCTCATAAGAGAGCGATCGCTGTTCCAGCAGTTTGAATCCCGCAATATCGCCGCTGTTTTCCGCGTGTAAATGCACCTCATCATATATGAGCCCCTTAAGTTCCATCAGATGGCGTGGCCCAGGTGATGCAGTGATAACAATACCTTCTGGTTTCATTACGCGTGCCAGTTCTTGCGCATTACAGGGCGCATAAATACGCACCAGCCCGTCAATGCAACCATCCTCAAAAGGCAAGCGGTGGCTGGATGCAACACAAAACATGATCGCCGAATAGCGTTTTGCCGCCGCACGGATCGCCGCTTTTGAAACATCCAGACCTAACATTTGTGCACCATGTCGCTGAGCAATCGCGGCAAACGCCTGGGTGTAATACCCTTCTCCACAGCCTATATCCAGCACCGCATCGGCTAACGACGGTAGCCGCGCATGCAAAATGTCGCCAATCGCATCACGCAGTGGCTGGTAATGCCCCGCATCCAGAAAGGCACGGCGCGCCTGCATCATCTCCGCACTGTCACCAGGATCTTTCGAGCGTTTATGCTGAACGGGCAAAAGATTGACATACCCCTCTTTCGCAATATCAAACTGATGTCGCTGTGCGCAAAAGAAGGATTTATCTCGACGGTGCAAAGGTTCGTGGCAGAGCGGACAACTGAAAGCCATAAAAACTCCGGGGCGTTCTTAAAGGGCGAAAGTGTACCGCCATTTGTTATGCCGTGGAAATTAAAAAGCCCCGCACTAAGGCGAGGCTTTATGTCTGACATTGATGCGCTACACGCGCTTCAAGCTCAGGGGTGTCGAAATCAGATAGCAGTTACGTTAACTGCAGCCGGGCCTTTCTGGCCGTCCTGAATTTCAAACTCAACGTTCTGGCCTTCGGCCAGAGTTTTGAAGCCGTTACCCTGGATCGCAGAGAAGTGTACGAATACATCTTTGCTGCCGTCAGCCGGAGTAATGAAACCAAAACCTTTAGACTCGTTGAACCACTTAACTTGACCTTTAATCTTTGCCATTTGCAAAATTCCTTAATGTATATACTTCGCCCGCAGGCATTGACTGAGAAAACTGAGACATTACTGCTTGAGGCACTAATATAAGGTTCGGCAGAGAAGCTGTATTCAACGAAACGTGTTTACTCAGGACTTCTTTACTGAAAATGCCACACATAAACAGAACTGTACCTCGATTGACCCAAAACGTGTTATCACATAATACGTAAATTATGGCAAGCCATTTTTAAACATGTCTGGATCCGTCGCACAAATTCAACAGGAACCGAGACTTGTTGTGCACGTTTATGCATAACATTGAACGCTATAACAGACGCTCTGAACACCAATACCAATACTCAAAGCAGCCAATTTATTACTATAGCTCAATAAGTTCCGTTGCTCCATGTCAGCTCCCTCCCCGCTATGCATATAGCGTATATCGTAAGAACTTTTTGCGCATACTTATGCTTTTTTCTAAGACTAGGAAGATTCTTAAACAAATATACGCATCGGAGAAACTATTACCTTAAACCGGTATGGATATTTCTTGTGCAAATAAGCAAAGTTGTGCACCAAAATAATGAAATTATGATGACACTGCCTCATAAAAAGGCAAAGAAAACGTTTCGATATAAATAAAACAACATGATTATAAAAGAACTCATCTTTTTGGAGGAGAGGCTGAATTAACAAAAGGGCAAATACTGCCCAATTTTTAAGATCCGAAAGTTATCATTCTCTGCTGCCGTTTCGGTTAATGCTCGCTGTAACTCTGTTACAGGCTCATCAAGCGATTCGTCCGCCAGCTCAAATACACCCCAATGAATGGGAATCGCAAGTGGTGCCCCCAGTTGTTGCCAAAGCGCGACAGCGCTTTGTGGATCCATATGATTCATTGCCATAAACCAGCGTGGCGCATAAGCCCCAATCGGCAGCGCGATAATATCCAGTTGACCTAATCGTTGAGGAATAGTGAGCAATTCTGGCGTGTAACCTGTATCACCAGCAAACCAAAAACGCTGCGTGGATGATTCAATGACCCAGCCGCACCACAGCGAGCGATTGCGATCCCACAAAGTGCGCATGCTCCAATGTTGTGCAGGCACCGCGGTGTAGGTCATTCCCTGAAATGTAAAACTTTGCCACCAGTCTAACTCAGTAACATGCTGCGCACCGCGACGACTAAGCCAATCGCCCACCCCCAGAGGCACAAAGAAATGCACATCCGGAAAGCGACGCAGCAGCGCACGCACCGTCCACGCATCCAGGTGATCGTAGTGGTTGTGGGAAATTAAGATCGCGTCCAGTTGCGGAATGTCGGCAATCGCGAGTGCTGGCGGTGTACACCGCTGAGGACCCGCAAAACTAACAGGTGAAGCACGGTGGGAAAAGACGGGATCGGTGAGGAGATATTGGCCCTGCAGGCGCAAGAGCATACTGGCATGGCCTAACCACCAGAGGCCATCATCATCACCAATAATATTGGCTTTTTGCCACCACTGTTCGATAAACCCCGGGTAACCACTGGAGGGTGGTCTGGGAAGCCCGGCGGCTTTGCGCTCTTTCCGCCAGCGCTTAACATCTCCGGCTTGATGGGCGACAGAGGCCGAATGGTTAAAACCTTCCGGCGTGTGGTGCGAGATTGCAGGGTTATACCAGGGGTTTCTCCACGCCATCTCGCACTCCCGGTCTGGCTAGCGCTCTGCGACCAGGCGAATGAAATCATCATCGCCTTTTTGTTGCGCTTTTACTGGCTCAACCGCTTCTTCTTTTTCAGGTTCATTTGACTCGCACAGCCGGCGCAGCAAGGCATTTTGTCGTTTTTGCTGATCCAGCAGAGCTTCGAGTAACTCGATTTGTTCATTCGTACGTGAACTGGCACGATTGATAAAGAACCACAAAACCAGACCGACAAGCAGAACCACCAAAGAAAGGACTATGGACGCAAGGTTGATCGCGCCTGAATTTAATACTTCGTTCATTTCACCACCTCTATATAGACGCGGCATTCTACCACTGACGTCAAGGAAGGAAATCTCTCACTGAAAAAATGCCATTACCAGGGGATGAATTTATTGATGACGCAGATGCCGCTGAAGAATTGTACATCTTGATCACACATTACGTTAAGCATTTGAGTCCAGAGCAGCAGGCAGACTACCAATACGGCAGCCAGAATCAGCCATCTATATTTTCTCACTCCACTCTCCGATACGTTGCAAGGTGTAACCAGGTTATCATGGCTTCCTTAAACCGCGACTAACTGTATCTCCTTTCGGTATTTTTAGGAATGCTGGACTTGTTTCACCAGGTAAATACCGTAGCCTTGTGATACAGTCTACCGATGTGCAAGGAGCAAATATGCGTACACTCATACGAAGCGTTATTATTCTGGCGCTGCTGTGGATTGGGCTCTTGCTGAGCGGTTACGGGGTGTTGATTAACAGTACGGAAAACGCTGCTGGGCTGGGATTGCAATGTAAATATGCTACTGCACGAGGCACCAGTACCGCACAATATGTGCATTCCAGTAATGGTTTTTTGGGTCTGGCAAACTGCCCACTGTTGCGTAAAAGCGATACCGTAGTCGATAACGGCTAATCCTTTACGCAAAAAAGCCGCCTCTTCAGGCGGCTTTTTTTATCTTCATTCAGAACGGATAGTCGTTATAACCCATCTGTTCGGAAATTTTACGCGCGGCATTGTGCAGCATTTCTACGTACTCATGCAGGCGTTCTTCCGAAAAGCGCAATGTCGGGAAAGAAATACTTAAACCAGCAATCACAACGCCGAAACGGTCAAAAACCGGTACGCCAATACAGCGTAAGCCTTCTTCCTGTTCTTCGTTGTCTTCGCCATACCCCTGCTGACGCACAATATCCAGCATCGGCAACAGATCTTCGGTACTGGTGATAGTGCGCTCAGTGCTGCGCTTATACTCAACACCTTCAAGAATCTGCTTCACTTCTTCACGATCGCGCCATGCCAGCAGGACTTTGCCAATCGCGGTACTGTACAGCGGATTACGGCGACCAATGCGCGAATACATGCGCAGATTGTACATTGAATCAATTTTATGGATGTAGACGATGCTATCTTCATCCAGCGCGCCCAGGTGGATGGTCTCTTTCGTCAGACGAGAAAGCTCACGCATTTGGATATCCGCGCTGCGGATCAAATCAACGTTTTGCAATGCGCGCGCGCCAAGCTCAAAAAGCTTCAGCGTCAGGGAATATTTTTCAGACTCCCCTTCCTGCGCGACATAACCTAACGATTTCATGGTTTGCAAAAAGCGATAAACGGTGCTTTTCGACATCATGACACGTTGCGAAAGCTCGGTGATGCCGATTTCACGCTCTTCTCCGAGCGCCTGCAGAATGCCAAATACCTTCAATACAGAAGAGACAGAATCTGGCTGCTTGTCCAAATCTGCGATTGCCATTAATCACCTCATCGCCTGTGTTTTATAAAATTCAGAATCGGTTTTTATTATAAATTCGTCATCCGGTCACCGCAATGCGCGTTTGTCAACTTCGTTACAAATCTGCGACATAAAACCGGAATGCCAATGATAGAATTATTATACAAATAACTTTGTGACATTAGCCCTGAAATTTCCATGGATAAAACTTCCCTTGATGGCTTGCCCATTCCACAGCGTTACGGCGCAATTCTGACAATTATTATTGGCATCGCCATGGCCGTGCTGGACGGTGCAATTGCAAACGTTGCTCTACCGACCATTGCCCGGGATCTCAATGCTTCCGCTGCCAGTTCAATCTGGATTGTGAATGCCTATCAAATTGCGATCGTCGTTTCACTACTGACCCTTTCATTCCTTGGCGATATGTTTGGTTATCGCCGGGTTTATCAATGCGGCCTGGTGCTCTTTACGCTTACCTCGCTATTTTGCGCGCTTTCCGACTCGTTATTGACCTTGACACTAGCGCGTGTTGCGCAGGGCTTTGGCGGTGCCGCGCTGATGAGCGTTAATACTGCGCTCATTCGGCTGATTTACCCCTATCGAAGCCTGGGACGCGGCATGGGCATTAACTCGTTCGTTGTCGCCGTATCATCTGCAGCAGGGCCGACCATTGCAGCGGCCATTCTTTCTGTTGCTTCCTGGCAATGGTTATTCCTGATCAATGTACCGCTGGGTATTCTCGCCTTGCTGCTGGCAATAAAATATTTACCTCCCAATGCGGCACGCAGTGCAAAACCTAAATTCGACCTGCCCAGCGCAGTGATGAACGCGCTGACATTCGGCCTGTTAATCACTGCTCTTAGCAGCTTCGCACAGGGGCAATCCACGGTGTTAGTGTTGGTGGAGTTGGCCGCATTGTTGCTGATTGGCTCACTTTTTATTCGCCGACAGTTGAAATTACCGGTGCCCTTATTACCAGTAGATTTGCTGCGGATCCCGCTTTTTTCTTTGTCGATTGGCACTTCGGTCTGTTCATTTTGCGCACAGATGCTGGCACTGGTTTCCCTGCCCTTCTTTTTGCAGACGGTGCTTGGGCGCAGTGAAGTGGAAACAGGTTTGCTGTTAACGCCCTGGCCGCTGGCGACAATGGTAATGGCTCCGCTGGCAGGATATCTGATTGAGCGCGTTCATGCCGGGCTTCTGGGTGGGTTAGGAATGGTCATGATGGCGGGCGGGTTATTTGCACTGGCGTTGCTACCATCGGCACCGGCTGATACTGATATCATCTGGCGAATGGCATTATGCGGTGCAGGTTTCGGTCTGTTTCAGTCGCCCAACAACCACACTATTATCACTGCAGCGCCACGACAGCGCAGCGGTGGTGCCAGCGGCATGCTGGGTACGGCGAGGTTGCTGGGACAAAGCGCCGGAGCTGCGCTGGTAGCGTTGATGTTTAATCTTTTTGAAACACATGGGACGCATATCTCGTTGCTACTGGCAGGAACACTCGCCACGATCGCCGCCGTAATCAGCAGTCTACGTATTACACAGCCGCGCGCCAGTGAGTAAAGAATCGCTTGTATAGCACATCGTCGAAGGAATTAACGCCCTGCCCGTTCGGTAAGCTTTAAATCCGGATGCTGTAGGGCAAAACTCAATCTAGTGCTTACCGCATCCACAGAACGTGGTTTTAGCTGGGCAATAAAAAACGCGTCATTTGACGCGTTTTTTATTGCCCAGCTAACCTGTTATTTCAGATATTCGCCAGAACGCAATGCTTCAATACGTTTATCCAGCGGCGGGTGAGTCATGAACAGTTCACTCAGCGATTTTGACTTACCGTTGATACAGAAAGCCATCATGCTGCTTGCTTCCTGCGGTTCATAACTGGTTTTCAAACGCTGGAGGGCAGCAATCATCTTCTCACGGCCAACCAATTTTGCAGATCCGGCATCGGCATGGAATTCGCGGTAACGCGAGAACCACATGGTGATAATGCTCGCCAGAATACCAAACACCAGCTCCAGCACGGTTGCAACAGCGAAGTAGATCAGCGGGTTGCCGTTAGTTTCTTCGCCATCATCACGGTTGCCACTGAGGAAACCTGACGCTATTTGCGCAATGATACGTGAAATGAAGATAACAAAGGTGTTCACGATACCCTGGATCAGCGTCATGGTGACCATGTCGCCATTTGCGATGTGGCTGATTTCATGGGCGATAACGGCTTCGGCCTCATCGCGGCTCATGTTTTGCAGCAGGCCGGTGCTGACAGCAACCAGCGAAGCATCACGGCGCGCACCGGTTGCGAAGGCATTGATATCCGGCGCATGGTAAATAGCCACCTGCGGCATCGCGATACCCGCCTGGCGAGACTGCCGGGCAACGGTGTCAATCAGCCAGCGCTCCATATCGTTACGTGGCTGTTCAATCACTTCACCACCGACAGATTTCAGCGCCATCCATTTCGACATCAACAGCGAAATGAACGAGCCGCCAAAACCAAACAGCAGCGCCATAATTAACAAGCCCTGAACGCTGCTCGACTGAATGCCCGTCAGGCTAAGCACCAGACCGAACACCAACATGACGGCCAGGTTAGTCAACAGGAAGAGCGCGATTCGCATCATAATTTTCTTTTAACCTCGACTTAACAAAACGCACTATGCGATTACCCACATCGTATGGGCATAGCGGTTATTTTCAAGCATCCGAGCGGCGTAAGTCACGAGAAAAACACAACTTTACATTTTGTAGTACATTGCTTACGCCAGAGAGGAGTTGTTAAAAAAAACAGGCACAATTTCTTGTGCCTGTTTTATTTTACTTGGCGGGAGCGGGCTGTTCCGCTGGTTGATCTTTTTCCAGATGCGCCAGATCCAGGGCAATATGAACCGTTTCATCGAGATACGGATCGGGCTCCTGATAATCCTTTGGCAAATCATCCAGTTTTTTCAGTAACGGTTTGCCTTCGCGTTTGAAGCGATCGTTGAGACGAGAGAGACGAATGGCATCATCTTCCGCATTCTCTTTCTCACGCTGCGCCAGGTTAAGAGAAACGATGTTACGTTTATCTTTCAACGCATCGAAACGCGCAATGTCTTTCATGATGTACTGGAACTCAGGATCTTTGGCGATCCGTTCCTCATGATCTTTGAGCAGCTCCGCGCCAAACGGTTTTAAATCGCCAGACTTGACGAACGTAGCCGCGTTAATGCTGTCCCACGGCAGTGCGTTGTCTTCAAATTTTTCACCGGTTTCAGTAACCTGCGTGCCCGTTGGCATAATAATGTCCGGCGTTACACCTTTACGCTGCGTGCTCCCACCGTTAACACGATAGAATTTCTGAATGGTGTACTGCACCGATCCCAGCGACGGCCACTCAGGACGAAGCATCTGATCGTAAATACGGTTGAGCGAGCGATATTGCTGAACAGTACCTTTACCAAACGTCGGTTCGCCGACGATCAGCGCGCGACCATAGTCCTGCATTGCAGCCGCAAAGATTTCTGATGCAGAGGCGCTAAAGCGGTCAACCAGCACCACCAGCGGGCCTTTATAATAGACCACGCCGTCGGTATCGCTGTCTTCACGCACTTTACCGTTGTTATCACGAACCTGTACTACCGGGCCGGACGGAATAAACAGACCGGAGAGCGATACCGCTTCCGTCAGCGCGCCGCCGCCGTTAGTACGCAGGTCGATAACCACGCTGCTAACATTTTGTTTTTCAAGTTTTTGCAACTGGACTTTGACATCGTCAGTCAGACCAACGTAGAAACCAGGGATGTCGAGAACGCCAACTTTTTCTTTGCCGACGCTCTTCACTGACATTTTCACGGCGCGATCTTCGAGACGAATCCGTTCACGCGTCAGGGTAACAATACGCGTTTTGGTGCCCTTACCCGCCGGCAGGATTTCAAGGCGCACTTTACTACCTTTTGGTCCTTTAATCAGCGCAACCACATCGTCAAGACGCCAGCCGATAACATCAACCATGTTCTGGCCAGTTTGACCTACACCTACGATGCGATCGCCAACGCTGATAGCTTTGCTTTTCGCCGCCGGGCCGCCCGCGACCATAGAGTTGATCACGGTATAGTCGTCATCTCCCTGCAACACCGCGCCAATCCCCTCAAGAGACAGGCTCATTTCGGTGTTAAATTGCTCGGTATTACGTGGAGAAAGGTAGTTGGTATGCGGGTCAATTTCACGCGCAAAAGAGGTCATTGCTAACGAGAACACGTCTTCGCTATTGGTTTGCGCCAAACGGCGAATCGCAAACTTATAACGACGCGTCAGCGTGTCGCGGATCTCTTTCTCGTCTTTTCTGGTCAGCTTCAGGCTAAGCTCATCGTACTTAACTTTGCCGTCCCACAGCGCATTCAGTTCCGCTTCATCTTTTGGCCATGGCGCTTTGCTACGGTCAAGGTTAAAGGTGTCATTGCCGGAAAAATCCATTGGGCGCTCAAGCACCTTCAGCGCGTACTGGTAGCGCTCAAAACGACGTTTCTGCGCCAGGTTGTACAGGTCGTAAAATACGTCCAGTTTACCGCTGCGCAGTTCGTCGCCAATCAGGCTTTTTTTCTGGGAGAACTGTTCAACATCGCTCGCCAACAGCACATTGTGGCTGTAGTCGAGCAGATTGAGATAACGATTGAAAATCTTCGCCGAAAAAGCGGCATCTAAATCAAACTGACGGTAGTGAGAGCGGGTGAAACGCGAGGTAACGCGTTCGCTCACCGTCGCGTGCTGGGTCTCTTCCTTTAATACCGGAATTTGATCGGCACGGGTAATATCTTCCACAGCCAGAGCGTGGCCTGTTACGAATAACAGACCAGCCAATGCTGTGCGCTTAAACAAAGTGTTCATGCCAGGCCAGGCCTCCGTTTCAGAACATTAAATGTTCTGCGCGTACAATCATCGACATACCCGAGCTAAGCTGTACGCGAACGCCATCTTTAGTGATTTCCAGCACCGTGGCGTCCATCGCATTATTCCCTGCTTTCACCTTCAGGTTTTGCCCAACGCTCAGCACAGATAAATCTGAAACTGGTGTATGGCGCTCTTCCTGCTGAGGTGCACGCTGGGTTTTCGCGACAGGTTTGTCAGTACGAGGTTTGCGTTCAGCGCCCTCTTTACGACGCGGAGCCGGGCGAGCTTTGCGCTCACGGCGCGGCGTCTCTTCTTGACCTGCGGCAGCAGCGGCTTCTCGTTTTTTAGCTTGCTGTTCAGCACGTTGTGCCTGAACGCGCGCTTTGGCTTCTTCAAGCTGTTTGCGGGCATGTTCTACGTGTTGCTCATCCAGCACGCCACACGCGTTGCCATCGAGATCCACACGCGCCGCACCCGCTTTGATACCGTAGAGGTAACGCCAGCTTGAAGTATAAAGACGTAAAGCGGAACGAAGTTGGGTTTTGCTGAGATTCATCTCACCCTCAACACGCTCGACGAGATCCTGAAAAATACCGATTTTCAGGGGGCGTGCTTCGCCTTCAGCACTGAAACAGTGTGGGAAACGTTCGGCCAAAAAAGCGATAACTTCTTTACTGCTATTCAACTTAGGTTGATTTTCCATGAAATTTCCTGATTACAACGGACGTTGCCAACAAGCGCAGGCATGAACAGGCGTCATTATAATGACGCTATCGGTAAATGCTACGTTATCCGTTGATTATCCTGCGACGGGTGCAAAGATTTTTTGATAATCGGTCGCCGCAAGAACGTTTTCAAGATGCGAAACCAGTTCGCGCAGCCCCTGTTCATCCTCGGCGGTGAAGCGAGAAAAGACGACGCTGTCGATATCCAGCACGCCAATAATCTGATTATTTACCGTTACCGGCAGTACGATTTCAGAATTACTTGCCGCATCACAGGCAATATGACCATCGAACTGATGCACATCATCCACACGCTGTACGCGATTTTGCGCAACCGCAGTGCCGCAAACTCCTCGCCCAACTGGAATGCGCACACAGGCAATTTTGCCCTGGAACGGCCCTAACACCAGCGTATCCACTTCCAGAAGATAAAAACCGGCCCAGTTCACCCCATCAAGGCGTTCAAATAACAGCGCACTGGTATTCGCGAGCGTCGCTAAAAAACTGGTTTCACCTGCCATTAACGCCTGAAAATCGCGGTTTAAATCCGCGTAAAATTCTGTTTTGTTCATTATCCAACCACTTTGGTGTCTTACTTCGAAAAACTGCTTAGCCTATTAAAATAAGCATTAAATGCGTTGATGCTCAAGATGTTCCATTCATGAGTTAAGATAGATGCATCTAAACATTTTCTGATACCCGCAATGGCACTAAAGATACAACAAATTACGCCGGGGAAAAAAATCGCCGTTCATCGCGTGGGTGAAGCACTGCCACGCGCACATTACCAGCGCTGCCCCCAGTGCGATACGCTTTTTGCGTTACCGGTTATGAAATCGCACCAAAGTGCATTTTGCCCCAGTTGTGATGCGAAAGTTCGTGACGGACGGGACTGGTCATTAACGCGCCTCGGTGCGATGGCGGTGACTATGATCCTCTTGATGCCCTTCGCCTGGGGTGAACCGCTGCTACATCTTTATTTACTCGGTGTTCGTATTGACGCCAATTTGTTGCAGGGTATCTGGCAAATGACCGCCCAAGGCTCGCCGATCACCGGCGCGATGGTGCTGTTTTGCACCGTTGGCGCGCCGCTGGTGCTGGTTACCGCTATCGCCTATTTATGGCTTGGCAACATCCTCGGCATGAACCTGCGCCCGGTGTTGTTAATGCTGGAAAAACTGAAAGAGTGGGTGATGCTGGATATCTATCTGGTTGGCGTTGGCGTCGCCTCAATTAAAGTGCAGGACTATGCCTACATCCAACCGGGTATCGGGTTGTTTGCGTTTGTCGCACTCGTGATTTTAAGCGTAATGACGCTCATCCATTTGAACGTTGAACAGCTGTGGGAGCGCTTTTATCCGCAACGCCCGGCGAGACGCCCCGATCCCAAGTTACTGATCTGTCTGGGTTGCCATTTTACCGGTTATCCGGACGTTCGCGGTCGCTGCCCTCGCTGCCACATTCCATTAACGCATCGTCGTAAACAGAGTTTGCAGAAATGCTGGGCATCACTTCTCGCATCATTGATCTTTCTGTTTCCGGCAAACCTGCTCCCAATCTCCGTTATTTACGTCAACGGCACACGACAAGAAGATACGATTATGTCGGGGATAATTTCGCTGGCGCACAGCAATGTTGCCGTGGCGGGTGTGGTGTTTATCGCCAGTATTCTGGTGCCGTTTACCAAAGTGATCGTGCTGTTTACACTGCTTCTTAGTATCCATTTCAAATTTGAACAGGGGTTACGCACTCGTATTTTACTTTTGCGCTTTGTGACCTGGATTGGGCGTTGGTCGATGCTCGATCTGTTTGTCATTTCATTAATGATGTCACTGATTAACCGCGACCAACTCCTCGCTTTTACTATGGGACCCGCTGCGTTTTATTTCGGTGCAGCGGTAATTTTGACTATTCTTGCTGTGGAATGGCTGGACAGCCGCTTACTTTGGGATGCACATGAGTCAGGAAACCCCCGCTTCGCCGACTGAAGCGCGTATTAAAACAAAACGGCGCATTTCGCCTTTCTGGTTGCTCCCGGTCATCGCCCTGCTCATTGCGGGCTGGCTTATCTGGAGCAGTTATGAAGATCGCGGCAACACCATCACGATTGATTTTATGTCCGCCGATGGCATTGTTGCAGGGCGTACCCCTGTCCGCTATCAGGGCGTTGAAGTCGGCACGGTGCAGGACATCCGCCTGAGCGAAGATCTGAAGAAAATCGAAGTCCGCGTCAGCATCAAATCCAACATGAAAGACGCCTTGCGCAGTGAAACTCAGTTCTGGCTGGTTACGCCGAAAGCGTCGCTGGCGGGCGTTTCAGGGCTCGATGCGCTGGTAGGCGGTAACTATATTGGCATGATGCCAGGCAAAGGCGAACCGCAGGAGCACTTCACCGCGCTGGATACGCAACCGAAATATCGCCTGAACAACGGCGAATTAATGATCCATCTTCATGCTCCGGACTTAGGGGCGCTGAACAGCGGTTCACTGGTCTACTTCCGTAAAATCCCGGTCGGGCGCGTGTATGACTATTCGATCAACACCAATAAACAGGGCGTCACCATTGATGTACTGATCGAGCGCCGTTTCACCAATCTGGTGAAAAAAGGCAGCCGTTTCTGGAACGTTTCCGGCGTGAAAGCCGATGTCGGCTTGAGCGGTGCCAAAGTCGAACTTGAAAGTCTGGCGGCACTGGTCAACGGTGCAATCGCGTTTGACTCACCTGAAGCCTCGCAACCCGCCGCCCAGGACGACGAATATGGCTTATACGAAGACCTGGCGCACAGCCAGCGCGGCGTACTGGTGAAACTCGATTTGCCGGGCGGCCAGGGATTAAAAGCCGGTTCAACACCGCTGATGTATCAGGGGCTGGAAGTGGGGCAACTGACTAAAATTAACCTCAACCCTGGCGGCGCTGTCAGCGGCGAATTAACGGTTGATCCGAGTGTGGTGAACCTGTTGCGCGATAATACGCGCATCGAAATGCACAATCCCAAAATTTCACTGAGCAATACCAATCTCAGCTCCCTGCTGACCGGCAGCACGCTGGAGCTGGTGCCGGGTGAAGGTCAACCGCGTAATCAGTTTGTTGTCCTGCCGGCGGACAAAAACCTGTTGCAGGAAACTGGTGTGGTAACCCTGACACTCACCGCACCGGAAAGCTACGGTATTGACGCCGGACAACCGCTGGTGCTCCATGGCGTGCAGGTCGGCCAGGTGCTGGAGCGCAACCTGACGAGCCAGGGCGTTACGTTTGCTGTCGCTATTGATCCGCAGTATCGCGATTTAGTGCACGGCGACAGTAAGTTCGTCGTCAACAGCCGTGTTGATGTCAAAGTAGGACTGGATGGCGTTGAGTTCCTCGCCGCCAGCGCTAATGAGTGGCTCAGCGGCGGCATCCGCATTCTGCCTGGTGCCAAAGGCGAGATGAAAAACAGTTACCCTCTGTTCGCCAATCTCGATAAGGCTCTCGAAAACAGCCTGAGCGACCTGCCAACCACCACGCTGACGCTGACGGCGGACACGCTACCGGACGTTCAGGCCGGTTCAGTGGTGCTGTACCGCAAGTTTGAAGTCGGCGAAGTGATTACCGTGCGTCCGCGCGCGAATGCGTTTGATATTGAACTGCATATCAAACCGGAATACCGCAACTTACTGACCAGCAATAGCGTTTTCTGGGCTGAAGGTGGCGCGAAAGTACAACTGAACGGTAGCGGCCTTACCGTGCAGGCCGCCCCGCTCTCGCGCGCCATCAAGGGCGCTATCAGTTTCGATAACCTTAGCGGTGCCAGTGGACGTGTGCGCAAAGGCGATAAACGCGTACTTTATGCTTCAGAAACCGCGGCTCGCGCGGTCGGCGGGCAGATTACATTACATGCATTTGACGCCGGAAAAATGGCGGCGGGCATGCCTATTCGTTATCTGGGAATCGATATCGGGCAAATTCAGGATTTGCAACTGATTACTGATAAGAACGAAGTCCAGGCGAGCGCCGTGCTGTATCCGGAATATGTCCAGACGTTTGCCCGCGCCGGGTCACGCTTCTCGGTGATCACCCCGCAAATCTCCGCTGCGGGTGTCGAACACCTCGATACCTTGTTGCAACCCTATATCAATGTAGAGCCGGGCCGCGGCGACGCGCGGCGCGACTTTGAAATTTCAGAAGCCACCATTACCGATTCCCGCTACCTCGATGGTCTGAATATCGTTGTCGAAGCGCCGGAAGCGGGTTCGATTAACATCGGCACCCCGGTGTTATTCCGCGGTATCGAAGTTGGCACCGTTACCGGCATGATGCTGGGAACGCTTTCCGATCGCGTGATGATTGGCATGCGGATCAGTAAACGCTATCAGCACCTGGTACGGAATAACTCGGTGTTCTGGCTCGCTTCCGGTTACTCGCTGGACTTTGGTCTGGTTGGCGGTGTGGTGAAAACAGGGACTTTCAACCAGTTTATCCGCGGTGGTATCGCCTTCGCTACACCGCCGGAAACACCACTGGCGCCGAAAGCGCAACCGGGTAAACACTTCCTGCTGCTCGAAAGCGAACCCAAAGAGTGGCGCCAGTGGGGCACCGCCCTGCCGCGTTAAGCCTGCAGGCTCCGGCGTGCTTGCGCCGGAGCCTTTGTGTTACACTGCGCGCCTGTTTTTACTCCTGTGGTACGCCCCGTGGCTCAAAACGCTGTCTATCTTCCGGATGAATTTCTGGCGCAAATGCGTCAAGCTATGCCGGAACATCTCTCGTTCGATGAATTTATTGCTGCCTGTCAACGCCCACTGCGGCGCAGTATCCGCGTCAATACGCTGAAAATTGCCGTTAACGACTTTCTGGAACTGGTCGCGCCTTATGGCTGGCAATTAACGCCGGTACCGTGGTGTGCGGAAGGTTTCTGGATCGAGCGCGATGATGAAGACACATTGCCACTGGGCAGCACCGCAGAGCACCTGAGCGGCCTGTTTTATATTCAGGAAGCCAGTTCAATGTTGCCCGTAGCAGCGCTTTTTGCCGACGAAGAAATGCCGCAGCGGGTGATAGATGTCGCCGCAGCCCCCGGTTCTAAAACCACGCAGATTGCCGCACGGATGGGCAACAAGGGCGCGATCCTCGCAAATGAATTTTCCGCCAGCCGCGTAAAAGTATTGCATGCCAACATCAGTCGCAACGGCATCAGCAACGTGGCGCTGACCCATTTTGACGGACGCGTATTCGGTCCGGCATTACCAGAAATGTTCGATGCCGTTTTGCTTGATGCGCCCTGCTCAGGCGAAGGCGTGGTACGTAAAGATGCTGACGCGCTAAAAAACTGGTCTGTTGCCAGTAACCTTGAGATTGCCGCCACCCAACGCGAGTTGATCGACAGCGCATTCCACGCCTTAAAACCCGGGGGAACCCTGGTTTACTCAACCTGCACCCTTAATCGTGACGAAAACGAAGCGATCTGCCACTGGCTGCAGGCTAAATACCCGCATGCTGTCCAATTTTTGCCGCTCGGTGAACTGTTCCCGCAAGCCAGCCAGGCGCTCACCGCAGAAGGTTTTCTGCATGTGTTCCCGCAGATTTACGACTGTGAAGGTTTTTTTGTCGCCCGCCTGCGCAAAACCGCCGCGATAGCGCCGTTGCCCGCGCCGACTTACAAGGTCGGTAATTTTCCCTTTACCCCGCTGAAACCCAAAGACGCCGCGCAGGTGGCAGCAGCAGCTGCGCAGGTTGGTCTTCAATGGAGCGACGAGCTGCATTTATGGCAGCGGGATAAAGAGATTTGGCTGTTCCCGGCGCAGATCGAGCCACTGATTGGCAAAGTCCGTTTTTCGCGTATTGGTATTCGTCTTGCTGAGACCTATAACAAAGGGTATCGCTGGCAGCATGAGGCCGTTATTGCTCTCGCCGGTCTTAATAATCCGCTGGCGTTTGCGCTGACGCTCGCGGAGGCGGAAGAGTGGTATCGCGGGCGCGATATTTACCCGCAAAATCCTCCCAAAAATGATGAAGTGATTGTCACTTTCCAGGGCCAGCCTCTGGGGCTTGCCAAAAAAATTGGTTCACGTCTGAAAAACAGTTATCCCCGTGAACTGGTACGTGATGGGCGATTGTTCGCCGGTAATGCGTGACAGTGCGCTAAAAAAACGCATTTTTTGACTGGCGACTTGCTCATTGTTGTACCAGGCTGAAATGTGGGTGACCTTACTGGTCATACCACATTTTTTGACGATCAACGGAGAGCATTATGACGAAAACCAGCGTGCGTATTGGCGCATTTGAAATCGATGATGCCGAGTTGCAGGGAGATAATCAGGGCGAGCGAACGTTACGCATTCCCTGCAGTTCTGACCCGGATTTATGTATGCAGCTTGATGCCTGGGACGCGGATACCAGCATTCCCGCGATCCTGAATGGCGAACACTCGGTGCTTTATCGCGAACATTACGATCAGAAATCTGATACCTGGGTTATGCGTCTTGCCTGACCCAAAGGGAACCCGTCCGCAAGACGGGTTATTTACCTGCCTGATTTCCCCTGCCCTCATTCATCCCCTACACTTATCGTTACGTTGTACAGCGCTGAGGATGGAATGTTCGCTCTGGTTTTATTTGTTTGCTACCTGGACGGTGGATGCGATGACATCGTGGTCGATGTCTATAACACGGAACAGCAGTGTCTCATCGCAATGAACGATCAGCGAATGCGCCACGGCGGCTGTTTTCCGGTAGAAGAGTTTATCGATGGTTTCTGGCACCCGGCTAACGAGTTCAGCGATTTCTGATCACTGAAGCTGTACCAGCGTCAGTTCGCCGCCAAAAACCGCCCCGGTATCGATATAGTGCTGATTGTGTCCATCAAAACGCTGCTTAAGCGGAGTATGGCCAAACCAGAAATGATCGGCCCCCGCGATGCGATTGCCTTTACCGGCTAAAAGCTGGTTAAGCCGGTCGCGCCGCCAGAGCACGGATTCACTGTCCACCTCCTGTTCCCACAGATACTCCTCTGCCGGGTAGTCTGCATGGGCAATCACATTCACCTCCTCCCTGCAGCGCAACTCCATAATGTATGGCAATTCAGCGCAAGTACGCAGTGCTTCGAGCGCCTGTTGCTGCTGTGCTTCATCAAGTGTGCTAAACCAGGTGCCGCCATTAAGCTGCCACATCGCCATCTCGCCGTAACGCAGCGCGTCGATAGCCATCTGTTCATGATTGCCACGCACGGTACGAAACCAGGATTTGTTGAGTAATTCAAGGCATTGCAGGCTCTGCGGACCACGATCGATTAGATCCCCGACGCAGATGAGTAAATCCTGATAGGGATCAAAGTGGCGTTCCCGTAAGGCTTGCATTAAACGCTGGTGGCAACCGTGTAGATCGCCGACAATCCAAATATGTCGCCAGTGAATGCCTTCAATACGCTGATACATATTCACCCCCCCCTCTCACCAGTATAGGAAAATCCTACTTAAATAAGAGAGAATTGTTTTTGTATCTATTTATAAATAGAACTTAAACAGAACGGAAATAAAGCTGGCAGCAAGGTTAATTTGTATTTTCCAGGCCTCTAAACTAAGCGCTCAACTTTTAGAGGTCTTTCTCCGTGTCGAATCCCAGCCTGCAAACAGAACTTAACTCAAATCATAATACGCATATTATTTCCGACCTGATAAGCGGACGTCTTGTGCCTGGTCCTATCTGGAAAAAACGTAATTACCGCTTTAAGTTTTTGTTACGTTCGCTGCTGTTCTGGTCGTCCACGAACCGGATGCTTACCGCGCTTTCGCAGCGCCCGAATTTTAGCCGCTTACTTGACGCGCAAATAACGCTACCGAGCAAATCGCATCGCCAATATTTAACGCTCGGGTTAAATGCTTCGCAACGCGCGAATGCCATTATCAGCCACTACGCCTGGCTTGATGAAAAAGTATCGCCAAAACTGGCTGAAGCGCTGTCTTCACCCGTACCGGTGCAGATAATAGAATTTACCGGCAAAGATGATGCGCGTTTTAGCGTCTATGCCTCTTGCGCCAACAAAGCTGAGCGTGAGGGAGAAGCCACCCTGTGGATGTATGATAGCGAGCAAACCTTGCTGGCAAGCGTGACCTTTAGTGTGGTGGGTGAAGAAGGCCATCGCGCGCTGGTGGTTGGTGGTTTGCAAGGCCCGCGCCGAAGCGTCAGCCACGAAGTAATTAAAATCGCAACCCGCGCCTGCCACGGCATCTTCCCGAAAAAAATGCTGCTTGAAGTCATCAGCCAGATTTCCCTGCTTTCCGGCGTTTCGGCAATTTATGGCGTCAGTGATAACGGGCACGTCTTCCGTGCGTTGCGTTATCGTCTGAGCAAAGGCCGCCATTTCCATGCCAGCTATGATGAGTTTTGGGCGTCAATTGAAGGCGAAAAAGAGAGTGCATGGCGCTGGCGTTTACCGCTGCAATTCGCGCGTAAACCGCTGGAGGCGATCGCCAGTAAAAAACGTGCTGAATACCGCCGCCGTTTCGAATTACTGGACGATGTGATTGCAAAAATTAACGACTTATTTTCGGCATAACAGCATTTGTCTGTAACCGTCCAGCTAACCTGATTTGCAGACCGGGCTGGACGGTTAAAATTCGTTAGCGCCAATTCTGGTGCTTTTTTACATCCCCCTCCGGGCACCCGAAGCACTTTTCTGATGCTTTGCGCTACTGGCCTCCCCCGCCGGGAAGCCCACGCAAATCTCCGCTGTTTAGCATTGACGCTCACACCATGGAGTATTTCTGAGCCGTGACACATCGCCGTGCCCGAATGCAAGGTTCGCGCAAAATATCTGGTAATTATCGAGCGCTAATACCTGCAAGCCTAAAGGCAAATATCGATAGTTTATTAAAGGAATCAATCTCCCGACGGTATTCTGCAATCGTAAACGGTTTTTTAACAATATAGACACTTAGTCGTCGCGAGAACTTGAAACGGATAATCAGATGATTGGGTTCTTCGGAAATAAATCGGATGCCAATTCTACGGCCAAGTTCAGTCTCTCCTGAGATGACACCGCAGTTATAAGAATCTCCCGCATATTCGTGTTGTGAAATGTCAGGGAAAGATACTGGTTTTGTAAAATCAATATTGTTATCACAAAACCCTATCAACATTTCCTTTGGCTGTTGATTGTTTGGGTCTTTTGCCAGAATTTCCTTTACGGACTGACACCCTCCCGGGACCAGGTCACTTTTCTTAAAAAAAATCGATGACAACCTTCTCCAGCTCATTGCGCTGTATATCGCCCTGACCATAAGCCGCGCAAGCGAATAACATGGCTAATGCCATCTTTATTTTCACAACATGTGCACTCCCTTGAATGAAAAGTCGGATCATCTTATCGGTTATATCGTCGTGATATTGAGTTTTTTATAACTACTTTCGGTATGTTGCAGCCGTCATGCGAAAGATATAGCGAGCGCTTTTCACTTTGACTTACGCGGGTTGCCGGCACATCAGGGAAGTAATGATGTTCTGAAAGTGCAGCTTATTGCTGGACCAGGGCAAGCAAGTCAAAAGCTTTCGCCAAAACGAAAGTGCATCGAGTGAAACCATTAACGGCCCCCCGGGTTCAGAACCTCTGCTGAGTAGGCGATTTATCTTCTGTGCCTCGGAAAACCGTAAGCCCGAGGCACGTGACGGTTTACCCTGGCTTACTGGCAGGCTATGTGATGCAGCGCATGGAGGACACATTATTCTGGTCATAAAAACTTCGTAATGACAAAAAAATACCTGGACGTACGCGGTGCAGAATATGTTATGGTTTGTGGCGATGCACGGTTTTGGGAATTTTCATGACGAGATTAAGAAACCTGCATGACGTAGAGATAAAAAAAGACCGAACACGATTCCTGTATTCGGTCCAGGGAAATGGCTCTTGGGAGAGAGCCGTGCGCTAAAAGTTGGCATTAATGCAGGCTAAGTCGCCTTGCACTTTAAGAATAGATGACAGCGTCAGGTTTTCCAGTCCGCGACAAAAGTGGTCAGAAAAATTGGGTTACCGTCACGCTTATGAAAAGTAAAAACCGCAAAGCTTGTGTATTCAGGCTTGCGGTTTTTTATTGTGGATCAGCGGATTAGCGCTGGCTTTTAACAAAGTGTCTCAGCTCGCGTAATAAAAGGCGCAAGGCTCATTTTTTCACCAGGTTTGGCGGGATTATCGATCTGAATAATGCTAATCGGCTGAGCAATAGTCTTACCGCTGGCCACCTCTTTTTCAGCAACGTCATTCAACGGGTATTGCACCAGCGTGCTGGGGTTGATGGCATACAATGCATGACCTGGCCGGCAGGTCAGCATGACTTCCTCACGGTTAAATGCCCATTTGTCTTTGCCAATCTCAAAGCGGCTTACGGTAATGACCTGCGGCGAAGCCAGTGCCGTACCTGAACATGCCAGCATTACCAGAACTAATAAACTTTTCTTCATTTTTCCCGCCAGGTTCATTCAAAAAGGTTCCCATGTTGCAAACAAACTTACCGCTGCCAGCACCAGTGCGCCCAGCCCGACTTCGCCCCAGGTCAACGCGATAAAACGTTGCCGCGCGGTGTCGCTTTGCTGATTCAGCTGCGGCACCAGAACATACCGATTCATCACAGCAATTACTACCATCAGCGCCACAAGCGCACATTTCAACAATAACCCCTGCCCCCAGTGGCTCTGCCATGGCCAGACCAAACCCTGGATTAAGAGTGTATTGATAACGCCAGTGAGGATCACCCCTGCAACGGCGAAATGGCCGTACCAGGAAAAGCGCATCATGGTGGCAATTGCCGCCTCACGCCAGCGACCATGGGCCAGTTTCATGCAGAATAATACGGGCAATAACCCGCCCAGCCACATTGCGGCACAGAATAAATGCAAGGCATGATTACCCCGCTGCACCACGCCCATCGCGCCTTCCCGCATCGCGGCATGCCCAGTGCCAGCGGCCAGGACAAACTGCAGGATCACCAGTAGCAGTATTTTACGTTGCTGTAGCGGTTGCATAAGCACGACAACAAGCGCCAGACACGCAGCAACAACTTGCCACGCCAGCACGGCTCCGGTTTGCGTGCCAGCGACTGCCAGCCAGATTTCAGTACGCACTACATCAGGCCAGCCATCGCCCATTACACCGCCCTGCGCGGCAAACATCGCAGCTGCACTTACTGCGGCAAGCCATAAACAGCCCCGTTGCCAAAAAAGAAAGCGTTGCACGAGAAGGCGTTGCAGACTGCCCGGCGCGAACCACACGCTAAATAACGTGCAGCCAAATACCAACATCAGGGCCGCAAAATGCACAAAGCGCAATCCCACCAACACGGCTGCTAACATCATTCACTTCACGGAAAATGCGTATTGGCCACTGGTTTTGTGGCCGTCAACCGAAACGACATGCCAGTTAACGGTATAGTTGCCCGGCGGCAGCGACTCCTCCAGCGGAACAATCATCTGCTTGTTGTCATTCTCATTGCGCTTTACTGCGCCAGTCTTGATAATTTGCTGCTGTGCGTTGGTCACCGCGATGCCGCTAAATTTAGGCTCAATGCCTTCAGAGAAATTCAGCGTTAATGCTTGTGGTGCGGCGGTAACAGCGGCGTTGGCGGCAGGATACTGCCCTTTAAGATGGGCATGCGCCAGAACAGCAGGCGTAGCGAACAGGCTGACTAGCAATGCGATGGCTCGCCAGTGGCGACAGGATGCAACAGGCATATTGTTCATTCCTTTTAGTTATGCATATGGCACAAAGAATAACGCTGTACAATAATCGCGTCGAGTATCATCGTCGGCGTGCTTGTCTTTCTGCAACAGGCTTAGTAACTTTTGCCGCGTGAACCCAGGAGAACATCATGATTACCAATCTAGCGCAGCTCGAACAACAAGAGATGGACAAGATCAACGTCGACCTTGCTGCGGCTGGTGTCGCGTTTAAAGAGCGTTACAACATGCCGGTAATTGCCGAAGCCGTTGAACGCGAGCAGCCGGAACATCTGCGGAACTGGTTTAGAGAGCGGTTGATAGCCCACCGTCTGGCCTCCGTGTCGCTCTCCCGCCTGCCTTACGAGCCCAAAGTGAAATAATGGAGCCGGGCATGTTACGCGTTATCGATACCGAAACCTGCGATTTACAGGGGGGGATTGTTGAAATTGCCTCCGTTGATGTCGTCGACGGGCAGATCGTCAACCCGATGAGCCATCTGGTACGCCCCGACAGGCCAATCAGTCCGCAGGCCATGGCGATACACCATATCACCGAAGCGATGGTCGCTCATCAGCCGTGGATTGAGGAGATCGTACCGCACTATTACGGGAGCGACTGGTATGTGGCGCACAACGCCAGTTTTGATCGCCGGGTGCTGCCTGAAATGCCAGGGGAGTGGATTTGTACCATGAAGCTGGCGCGCCGCCTGTGGCCCGGCATCAAATACAGCAATATGGCGCTGTATAAATCCCGCAAGCTGAGTGTTCAGACCCCTGCCGGATTGCATCACCACCGGGCGTTATATGATTGCTACATCACCGCTGCGCTGTTGATCGACATTATGCAAGTGTCTGGCTGGACACCCGATCAGATGGCCACAGTAACCGGACGCCCTGCTTTGCTGACAACATTTACGTTTGGTAAATACCGGGGTAAAGCCGTCTCTGAAATTGCCGATCGCGATCCGGGCTACCTGCGCTGGCTGTTTAACAACCTGGAGCGCATGAGCCCGGAACTACGCTTAACCTTAAAACACTACCTGGGCGAAGAGTAACCGTTCCCTTTTCCGGGCAATGTTCCCTGCGCCAGGGCGATTAAGAACGCATATTCCAGCGCAACACCTTCGTAGGATTTAAACCGGCCTGATTTCCCACCGTGCCCGGAATCCATATCCGTGCACAGCAACAGCAAATTATCATCGGTTTTATATTCACGCAGTTTCGCGACCCATTTTGCAGGTTCCCAGTATTGCACCTGCGAATCGTGAAGTCCGGTCGTTACCAGCATATGCGGATAGGCGTGCGCGGCAATATTGTCGTACGGGCTATAACTTTTAATGTAGTGATAATAGGTCTCATCCTGCGGATTGCCCCACTCTTCAAATTCCCCGGTGGTCAACGGGATCGACTCATCAAGCATGGTGGTCAGGGCATCGACAAACGGCACCTGGGCAATGACACCATGGAATAGCGTTGGACGTTGATTAATCACCGCGCCCATCAGTAATCCACCTGCGCTCCCCCCCATGCCGTAACAAAACAGGGGCGAGCCATAGCCCTGCGCCAGCAGGCTGTCAGTGACATCGATAAAATCATTAAAGCTGTTTTTCTTGTTGAGGAACTTCCCGTCCTCATACCATGAATGGCCCAATTCACCGCCACCGCGAATATGCGCGATAGCGCAGACAAATCCACGATCCAGCAAGCTAAGCCGGCTGCTGCTAAAATCTGCGTCCATACTGGCGCCGTATGAACCATAACCATACACCAGTAACGGATTCTCACCTTTGCGGAAATGTTTATGGTTATAAACCAGCGACACCGGTACTTCGACACCATCTCTGGCGTGGATCCACAGGTGCTCGCTGCAATAATCGCTGGCATCAAACCCTGCCACTTCCATTTGTTTCAGAACACGCCGTTCTCCGGTATCCATATCCAGTTCAAACAGCGTGTCCGGCATGGTCATTGATGAATAGCCATAACGCAGGCGCGATGTTTCCGGTTCCGGGTTGTAAGCAAGCCAGGTGACATAGGCGGGATCATCAAACGCGATGCCGATAACTTCCCGGGTTTTGCGGTTAATCTGGCGCAAACTGGTCAGGCCGCGCTGGCGTTCTTCCACAACCAGCCAATCAGTAAACAGCGTAAACCCTTCAAGCATCACATGCTCGCGCGCCGGGATCAGCACTTCCCAGCGCCGTTCATCACGCACTTTGGTGCGATACAGACCAAAGTTTTTACCATCACGATTGGATCGCAAATAAAAGGTGTGCTGGTAGTGATCAAGGCTATATTCGTGATCTTTGCGCCTTGGCAGAAAACGCAGCGGTTGCGCGTCCGGCAGTTCGGCATCCAGCAGGAGTACTTCACTGGTGGTCGCGCTGGCCAGGTGAATAGTAATGTAGTGCTGGGAGGTGGTTTTACTCAGGCCAACATAAAAGGTCTCGTCCTGCTCTTCATACACCAGTTCATCCTGTTGCGAAGGCGTGCCAACGGTGTGTCGCCAGACCTGGTACGGCAGTAATGTTGTGGCATGTTTGCGCACATAATAGAGCGTTTCTGAATCGTTAACCCAGACAAATTCCGGCGAGACATTATCCAGCATTTCCGGATACCAGTTGCCCGTCTCAAGATTGCGGAAACGCAGACCATACTGTCTGCGGGAAAGATAATCTTCAGCAATCGCCATAATGGTGTTGTCGGGTGAGACTTCCATGCCGCCAAGGGTATAGAACTCACTGTGTGAGGCACGCTGGTTGGCGTCCAGTAACACCGACCACTCATCCCACTCGGAACTGAGAACCGACTGACGTTGATAAATCGCATATTCGCTTCCCGGCTCGTAGATGTGCCGGTAACGATAGCCATTTTTGATATAAGGCGCGGAGACTTCGCGCTGCGGTATTCGCGAGATAATTTCTGCCAGCACGTCGTCCTGTAACGCTTGCTGGGAAGCCATCACTTCTCGCCCGTAATCATTTTCCTGATGGAGGTAATCCAGAACATCTGGCTGTGAGCGCGTATCGTCCCGCAGCCAGTAATAGTTGTCGATACGCGTATCACCATGCATTGTCATGGCGTGCGGGATTTTTTTTGCTTTTGGCGACATAGCACAATTCTTATTTGGTTTTACATACCTATAAGGGTGGCAAAACCCACGCGCGATGCAAGCGAAACGTAATTTAAATCATGAGCTAAGCGCTAATTTCTGCTTTTTGAGATCCGCCTCGATATCTTCTCGCACATCTTGCGGAATTTTTAACGCATCGCCCAGCGCGTTCAGATAGCTGCGTTCCATAAAATGATCGATATCGATAACGGCGCAGCTCAGGAAGTAAACTTCCAGCGCTTCTTCTTCGTTTTGCACTCCCTGCGCCAGACGCGCGGGGTCCAGCGGCTGGTCTATAGCATTCGCTACCAGTTGCTGCCCTTGCGCTTCCACACCTGCTTCACGCAACTGCTGTTCTATCGCCGCACGTTCTTTATCATCAATGTGTCCGTCGCTTTTAGCGGCGAACACCAGCGCCAGGATCAGCCGCTCAGTGCGGACATCCAGAGGCGTATTGTGCTGACCAAATTGCGGCTCACCTTGATGCGCATCCCGGATGCGATCTTTATACTTATTCCACAACACGCTGCCCGCAACGGCTCCCCCACCCACCAGCAAAGCGCCGGTGCCATATTTCGCGAGCAGTTTGCGCGATGATTTACTGGCGACCAGCAGGCCCGCCAGGCCACCTAATGCACCCGGCACCAACAAATTGTTGAGTCCATGGCCACCGGGAGACGGCGTCTGCGTATCACCTTTTTGACCAAGCAATGACTGCAGTTGATTTAACCAGCTCATAGAACCCTCGCTTATCATGACAGTTGTGCGCACAGAGTAAGCGAGGGGGATGTCAGGAAGTGTCTATATCTGAAAAGAATGGGAAAATGCGGTGTTACGATCGCGGCTGATACTCTGCGGTTCCGCCTTTACAATCGATAGTCACTCGATAGTGAAGGTCCGCGCTTTTCCCGCGTACGGTTAACGGCACAACCCATTTATCATTCTTGCCGGTAATTTCCTTCGGATTGACCCAGGCGACTGGATCGGCCTGACCCAGTTTCTTTTGATCATCAGCCCATCGGACAATGCGATTCTGCAGATAATCCCGCTTAACACTGGCGGCAATGCCGTCTGCCTTGAGTCCCTCGCACGAGGGAAATTTCACCGACTTATCCGTAACGGCATGCGCCGCCATACTGCCTGCCAGCAAAAGCAAACCGGCGAAAACTCCTGCTATTTTCATGCTTATCTCCTGGTTTTTACCCCTTCAAAGCATGGTACAGATTGCTGGCAGTGCAAGCTCAGGCGACTTTCACGCGCTTCGCTGCAGTTTTGATATCCACAGCGTCAGTCGCTTCAGAATCTGAAGAGTCGACCGGCGCTACCGCTTCTTCAGCTTCCGTGCCCGGTAATTTGCCTGATTTCAGGATGCCGTTAAGCGCCTCTTTTTGCTCAGCAAGCCACAGCGCCATCTGATCGCGCGCGTTGTCTTCCAGATCTACCGGCCCTGTTGCAAGCCAGTCACCGAGGACTTCGGCCAGATCGAGCATCTTATCGTAAGCATCGGCTTCCTTTTTACTGGCAAAAGACATTTTTTCCTCACCTTCACGAATGACAACGTATTTAACTTCTACCGCCATGATGCAGCCTCATTTAACTGTGTATTTATACAGTATAGTAGCGCGATGAAAAAACCACCGCAAGTGATAAAAGACAGGCGCAAACGTTTTCGTTTATACTGCGCGCAAATTTTTTCTAACGGTACAATGCTATGACTCTTTTAGGAACTGCGCTGCGCCCCGCAGCAACACGCGTGATGTTATTAGGCTCTGGTGAACTGGGCAAGGAAGTTGCCATCGAATGTCAGCGTCTGGGCATTGAAGTGATCGCCGTGGATCGCTATCCCGATGCACCTGCGATGCATGTTGCGCATCGTTCGCATGTGATCAATATGCTTGATGGCGCGGCGTTGAAGGCACTGGTTGAACAGGAAAGACCTCACTTTATCGTGCCGGAAATCGAAGCTATCGCCACCGATACGCTGATTGAGCTGGAAGCGCAAGGTCAGCATGTCGTCCCCTGCGCACGCGCCACCAAGCTAACGATGAACCGTGAAGGCATCCGCCGCCTGGCGGCTGAAGAGTTACAACTACCCACCTCCAGTTACCGCTTTGCCGACAGTGAAGCTGCATTTCAGCAAGCCGTCGCGGAGATAGGTTTACCTTGTATTGTAAAACCGGTGATGAGCTCCTCCGGTAAAGGGCAGAGCTTTATTAAAAGCGCCGATCAATTAGCAAGCGCCTGGGAATATGCCCAACAAGGCGGCCGCGCCGGTGCCGGGCGTGTCATTGTTGAAGGTGTGGTCAATTTTGATTTTGAAATCACATTGCTGACCATCAGCGCCGTCGACGGCGTTCATTTCTGCGCGCCGGTCGGGCATCGCCAGGAAGATGGCGACTACCGCGAATCCTGGCAACCGCAGCAAATGTCGCCCCTGGCGCTGGAGCGCGCGCAAGCTATCGCCAGCAAAGTGGTGCTGGCGCTTGGCGGCTACGGCCTGTTTGGCGTTGAGCTTTTTGTTTGCGGCGATGACGTTATCTTCAGCGAAGTTTCGCCGCGCCCGCACGATACCGGCATGGTGACCTTGATTTCGCAGGATCTTTCCGAGTTTGCCCTGCATGTCCGCGCGTTTCTCGGCATGCCCATTGGCGCTATTCGTCAGTATGGTCCTTCCGCTTCGGCGGTGATCCTGCCGCGCCTGACCAGTCAGAATGTCACCTTTGATAAGGTGGACAGCGCCGTAGGTGCTGGCGTGCAGTTGCGTCTGTTTGGTAAGCCGGAAATTGCGGGTTCCCGCCGTATGGGCGTCGCGCTGGCCGTGGCAGATAACGTTGAAAAAGCGGTGGAATATGCCGTTGCGGCGGCGGCGGCGGTGAAGGTCAGCGGGTAAACAGCCTTCCCGGCAGGTTGCATTGATTGCTTCCTGAAGGCGAACAAATCCCTCACAGCCGCATCTGCATCTGCCGGCCCCCTGAGAGTCAAATCGGGGGGCAATAAAGCAGAATCAGCTTCTTAGCGGCCGTCACCCTGGACGAGTGAGAGAAAAAAAGCCCGGTCGGCATTTATGCGACCGGGCTTTTATCAGGCGGGCTTTAACCCCGCCGAAAATTACAGCTTCGCACCTTCAACAGCTTCGCGAGCCAGTTTAGTGATGCGATCGTAATCACCTGCTTCCAGCGCATCAGCCGGCACCAGCCAGGAACCACCGATGCACAGCACGCTTTTCAGCGCCAGATAATCACGGTAGTTAGCCGGAGAAATGCCGCCAGTCGGGCAGAAACGAACCTGCGAGAACGGACCCGCAATCGCCTGCAGCGCTTTGGTGCCGCCATTAGCTTCCGCAGGGAAGAATTTAAACTCTTTCAGACCGTAGTCCATACCCAGCATCAGTTCAGAAACGGTGCTGATGCCCGGGATCAACGGTATAGTGCCTTCGGTCGCGGCTTTCAGCAGCGGCTCAGTCAGGCCTGGGCTGATGGCGAACTGTGCGCCAGCGGCGGTCACTTCTGCCAGTTGCTGCGGATTCAGCACGGTACCAGCACCGATAATCGCGTCCGGCACTTCCTTCGCGATAGCGCGAATAGCGTCGATAGCGCAAGCCGTACGCAGAGTCACTTCCAGAACGCGAACACCACCTGCCACCAGCGCTTTCGCCATCGGTACGGCGTGCTCCAGTTTGTTCACTACGATTACCGGCACTACCGGACCCGTTTTCAGGATTGCTTCTGCACTCGTTTTCCAGTTTTTCATCAGTGTTTTTCTCTCGCCAGAACTAAAATCTTGTCGTCTTAAAAAGTGATACAGGTCGCGCCCTGTTCCGCGCCGGAAAGTTTTTCCCGCAGCGCACCAAACATTTCGCGCCCTGTGCCCACGCGCATCGCGCTAAGGTCAGGAATATGTGGCTGACGTGCGGCAAGAACGTTGTCATCAACCAGCAGCGTTAATTCTCCAGTCTGCCCGTTAACCCGAATCATGTCGCCATCATGCACTTTTGCCAGCAACCCACCATCATACGCTTCTGGTGTAACGTGGATTGCCGAAGGCACTTTACCTGATGCCCCTGACAGCCGTCCATCAGTAACTAATGCAATTTTGAAACGGCGGTCCAATAATACACCAAGTGGCGGCATGAGTTTATGTAATTCTGGCATACCGTTCGCTTTTGGCCCCTGATGACGAACAACGACCACACAATCGCGATCCAGCAGCCCAGCCTCAAATGCGGGCAGCACGTCATGCTGGCTTTCAAAAACCACTGCCGGCGCTTCAATGACCTGGTTTTCTACCGGAACGGCGGAGGTTTTCATTACCGCACGCCCGAGGTTGCCGCTCAGCACTTTGGTGCCGCCATGTTGAGAGAACGGTTTATCAATGCTGGCGATCACGTTGTCATCCAGCGACGCGGCCGCACCTTCGCGCCAGTCCAGTTCGCCATTATTGAGCCACGGCTCGTGGGTATAACGCGCCAGACCAAAGCCTGCGACAGTATTAACATCTTCATGCAGCAAACCGCCTTTCAGCAGCTCACGCAGTAATACCGGCACACCGCCCGCCGCCTGGAAGTGGTTAATATCCGCCGGGCCATTCGGGTAGAGACGCGCCAGTAAAGGAACAACATCAGAGAGATCGGAGAAATCATCCCAGTTAATGATGATGCCCGCTGCACGCGCCATCGCCACCAGATGCATCGTGTGGTTTGTGGAACCACCGGTCGCCAGCAGCGAAACGATACCGTTAACCACCACTTTTTCATCGATCATTTTGCCAAGCGGCATCCATTCGTTGCCGTTGCCCGTCAGACGAGTGACCTGGCGAGCCGCCGCTTCTGTCAACGCTTTGCGCAGCGGCGCATCCGGGTGTACAAACGAGGAACCCGGCAACTGCATGCCCATAAACTCAATCACCATCTGGTTGGTGTTGGCGGTACCGTAGAACGTACAGGTGCCTGGCGCGTGATAGGACGCGGCTTCAGATTCCAGCAGTGCCATCCGATCGACTTTGCCCTCAGCATAAAGCTGGCGGATACGCACTTTCTCTTTGTTGGCCAGACCGCTCGCCATCGGGCCTGATGGTACAAACACTGCCGGCAGGTGGCCAAACGACAATGCTGCCATTGCCAGCCCCGGGACGATTTTATCGCACACACCCAGATACAGCGCGCCATCGAACATGTTATGCGACAGGCCGACCGCAGCAGACATGGCAATCACTTCGCGGCTCAGTAAGGATAACTCCATCCCGTCCTGACCTTGCGTTACGCCATCGCACATGGCCGGAACACCACCAGCCACCTGCCCCACTGCATTCACGGTATGCAGCGCTTTACGGATGATATCCGGATAGACCTCGTAAGGCTGGTGCGCAGAGAGCATGTCGTTATAAGAGGTGATGATCGCGATGTTGTTGCGCAACATGCTTTTGAGGGAGGCTTTATCGTCGGGCTGGCAAGCAGCAAAACCGTGCGCCAGGTTACCGCAAGCGAGTGTTGAGCGGCGTACGGTATCGCTTTTCGCTTGTTCAATACGCGCCAGATAGGCTGAGCGGGTTTCGCGCGAACGTTCGATAATACGATTTGTTACGCGTAACATTGTCGGGTTCATAGAGGCTCCTGAAATTTATCTGTCCGGGGAAGCCGCGTTAACAGTGCGATTAGCTTTACGTAACAAGCTGAAAACACCAGAGCGCCGCGCCCCAAAGGCAAAATCGCTTCAGCCAGTGTAATAAAAAAAGCCCCGCTGGTGAATCCAGTCGGGGCCTGAAAGATGAAAAATTGTTCGGATAGCTGAGTTAGATCATGTTACCGGTAAAATTACGCAACATTAACCTGCAGCGAATCACTCAAACTCGTTCCAGGAACGGCCGTCACGGGTGATCATCGCTACCGAGGCCACAGGCCCCCAGGTTCCCGCCTGGTAAGGTTTCGGCGAGTCGTTATCCGCCGCCCAGGCTTCCGTAATGGAGTCCACCCATTTCCAGGCTTCTTCCACTTCGTCACGGCGCACAAACAGCGCCTGAATGCCGCGCATCGTTTCCAGCAACAGACGCTCATAGGCATCGGCCAGATGCGTCTGATTGAACGTTTCGGAATAACTCAGATCGAGCTTGGTGATTTGCAGATTGTGTTTGTGATCGAGACCCGGCACTTTGTTCAGCACCTGGATATCCACCCCTTCGTCCGGCTGCAGGCGAATGGTCAATTTGTTCTGCGGCAGATCCTGCCAGGACTCTTTGAACAGATTCAGTTCCGGTGTTTTAAAATAAACAACCACTTCAGAGCACTTGGTCGGCAGACGCTTACCGGTGCGCAGGTAGAACGGCACGCCAGCCCAACGCCAGTTATCAATGTCGACACGGATCGCAACGAACGTTTCGGTGTTGCTGGTCTTATTCGCGCCCTCTTCTTCCAGGTAACCCGGCACTTTTTTGCCCTGGGCAAAACCGGCGCTGTACTGGCCGCGGACGGTTTTTTCACGCACGTTGGTGCGATCAATACGGCGCAGCGACTTCAGTACTTTTACTTTCTCGTCACGAATGCTGTCGGCGCTCAGATCGGACGGCGGCGACATGGCAATCATGCACAGAATTTGCAGCAGGTGGTTCTGGATCATATCGCGCATCTGCCCGGCCTGGTCGAAATAGCCCCAGCGCCCTTCAATGCCTACCTCTTCCGCCACGGTGATTTCCACGTGGTCGATGGTGCGATTGTCCCAGTTATTGACGAAAAGAGAGTTCGCAAAACGCAGCGCCAGTAGGTTGAGTACCGTCTCTTTACCGAGGTAGTGGTCGATACGATACACCTGGCACTCTTCGAAAAACTCACCCACCTGGTCATTGATTTCCCGCGACGTGGCAAGCGAGGTGCCCAGCGGTTTTTCCATTACCACGCGCGCCGGTTTAGCGTTCAGCTTCGCTTCACCCAGGCCTTTGCAGATTGCGCCAAAGGTGCTCGGCGGCATGGCGAAGTAATTGATGGTGGTGCGATTTTTTTGATCCAACATCTCGCCGAGACGTTTGAATGCCGACGTATCGTTGACGTCCAGATTGCAAAAATCCAGACGACCACTCAGCTTGTCCCATAGGCTCTCGTCGATCTTCTCCTTCATAAAGGTTTCAAGCGCTTCGCGAACAACCTTGGTATACGCTTCCTTATCCCAATCAGCGCGGCCCACGCCCAGGATTCGTGTCTCCGGGTGAATCTGGCCCGCTTTTTCCAGTTGGTACAGGGAAGGCAGCAATTTCCGGCGGGCGAGGTCGCCCTTGGCGCCGAAAATGACCAGGTCACACGCCTGGGCTGTTTGTATTACCGCCATGTCTTTCTCCTCAGTTGGCTATCCTGGAGCTTCAGCCAGGCCTCAGTTGTAATTTTATTACAGTGCACTGTACTGCTTTTACGTAATTCCCGAAACTGTTAAGCCTTGTCAGGACGTGCGTTATTCTGTTGTGACGAAAAAACTGTTCTTTCGCCCTGATAAAGCGGGATATTTGCCCAATATGCGTTGGGTAAAATCCGACTCTGATCATGTAATGAAAAAAAACAACAACATTTCTCATCACGACTTACCTTTCTGCGCGCCGCAGGGGTAATATCTAATTAAATTGCATCACGATTCCATCTATCGGTGTAATCGTTTTACCATGAGCGTTTATCACCCATGAATATGCTGGAAAAAATCCAGTCACGGCTGGAACACCTTAGCAAATCCGAGCGTAAAGTGGCGGAAGTGATCCTCGCCGCGCCGGACCAGGCCATCCACTCAAGCATTGCCGCACTTGCGCAAGAAGCGGATGTCAGCGAACCCACAGTGAACCGCTTCTGCCGCAGCCTCGATACCCGGGGCTTTCCCGATTTCAAACTGCATCTGGCGCAAAGCCTCGCCAATGGCACGCCCTATGTTAATCGAAATGTTGATGAAGATGACAGTGTTGAAGCCTATACCGGCAAAATCTTCGAATCCGCGATGGCCAGTCTCGACCATGTGCGCCAGTCACTGGATATGGCCGCGGTAAACCGCGCCGTAGATTTACTGACGCAGGCGAAAAAAATTGCCTTCTTTGGCCTTGGTTCCTCTGCCGCCGTTGCACACGATGCCATGAACAAATTTTTCCGCTTCAATGTGCCGGTGGTCTACTCCGACGACATTGTCTTGCAACGCATGAGTTGTATGAATTGTAGCGACGATGACGTGGTTGTGTTGATTTCGCATACCGGAAGAACCAAGAATTTAGTGGAACTTGCGCAACTGGCGCGTGAAAACGATGCCATGGTGATAGCCCTTACGTCCGCAGGCACGCCGCTGGCGCGTGAGGCAACACTTGCTATCACCCTGGATGTTCCGGAAGATACAGATATTTATATGCCAATGGTTTCTCGTCTTGCGCAACTCACGGTGATTGATGTGCTGGCAACAGGGTTCACATTGCGTCGGGGAGCAAAATTCAGGGATAACTTGAAGCGAGTCAAAGAAGCACTGAAAGAATCGCGCTTTGATAAAGAGCTGCTTATTAAAAGCGATAACCACTAATAGTAAATATAAAAGCGGTAACCTCTTACGCTGTCCGATCTGACGCATCGCCCTTCACAGCAGGGCGCCAAATGACCGGATTTATGTTCACGCAACACCAAGTTGTTTCAGTCAACGGAGTATTACATGTCCAGAAGGCTTCGCAGAACCAAAATCGTAACCACCTTAGGCCCGGCTACTGACCGCGATAACAACCTTGAGAAGGTGATCGCTGCCGGTGCTAACGTGGTACGTATGAACTTCTCACACGGAACACCTGAAGATCATAAATTACGTGCGGATAAAGTGCGTGAGATTGCGGCAAAACTGGGACGTCATGTTGCTATCCTTGGCGATTTACAGGGGCCAAAAATTCGTGTTTCCACCTTTAAGGAAGGCAAAGTTTTCCTGAACATCGGGGATAAATTCCTGCTCGACGCCAACCTCGGTAAAGGTGAAGGCGACAAAGAAAAAGTGGGCATCGATTATAAAGGTTTGCCTGCCGATGTGGTTCCGGGTGATATCCTGCTGCTGGACGACGGTCGCGTACAGCTAAAAGTGCTGGAAGTTCAGGGCATGAAAGTGTTTACCGAAGTGACCGTCGGCGGCCCGCTGTCGAACAATAAAGGCATCAACAAGCTGGGCGGCGGCCTCTCTGCTGAAGCGCTGACTGAAAAAGACAAAGCGGACATCGTAACAGCAGCATTGATCGGCGTTGACTACCTGGCCGTCTCCTTCCCGCGCTGCGGCGAAGATCTTAACTACGCTCGCCGTCTGGCGCGCGATGCCGGTTGCGATGCCAAAATCGTGGCAAAAGTTGAGCGTGCAGAAGCGGTATGCAATCAGGATGCGATGGATGATGTGATCCTCGCCTCCGACGTGGTAATGGTCGCACGCGGCGATCTCGGTGTTGAAATCGGTGACCCGGAGCTGGTTGGTATCCAGAAAGCGCTGATCCGCCGTGCGCGCCAGCTGAACCGGGCAGTAATCACTGCGACGCAGATGATGGAGTCGATGATCACCAACCCAATGCCAACGCGTGCGGAAGTGATGGACGTTGCCAACGCCGTGCTCGATGGCACCGATGCGGTCATGCTCTCTGCCGAAACGGCCGCTGGTCAGTATCCGTCCGAAACCGTTGCTGCAATGGCGCGTGTATGTCTGGGTGCTGAGAAGATTCCAAGCATCAACGTCTCCAAACACCGCCTGGATATCCAATTCGATAACGTGGAAGAAGCGATTGCCATGTCGGCGATGTATGCGGCAAACCACCTGAAAGGTGTAACCGCTATCATTTCGATGACAGAATCGGGTCGCACCGCGCTAATGACCTCGCGCATCAGTTCCGGGCTGCCGATTTTCGCTCTCTCTCGTCATGAACGTACACTCAATCTGACAGCTCTGTATCGCGGCGTCACCCCGGTCTATTTCGACAGCGTAAATGACGGCGTGACGGCAGCTCACGACGCAGTAAACCTGCTGCGCGATAAAGGCTATTTGCTCTCCGGTGACCTGGTTATCGTGACTCAGGGTGATGTGATGAGCACCATCGGCACCACCAACACCACGCGCATTCTCACCGTTGAATAAGCGGTAACAGGAAGCAAAAAGGCCTCTCTATGAGAGGCCTTTTTATGGGCTATTTTTTCGGAAATAAATCTTTGCGCTGGTAAGGCTCGGTTTCACCTGGTTTTCGCGTTTTTAGCAATTTGAGGATCCAGGTGTATTGCTCAGGACGCGGACCGACAAACTGTTCAACTTCTTCGTTCATACGGCGGGCAATCGTGTTGTCATCGGCGGTGAGCAGGTCGTCCATCGGCGGACGCACCTGAATAATCAGCCGGTGTGTTTTCGCATCATAAACCGGGAACAGCGGCACCACGCGCGCACGGCACACTTTCATCAGACGGCCAATCGCCGGCAGGGTCGCTTTATAGGTTGCAAAGAAATCAACAAATTCGCTGTGCTCCGCACCGTGATCCTGGTCCGGAAGGTAGTACCCCCAGTAGCCCTGGCGAACCGACTGGATAAAGGGTTTGATCCCATCATTACGCGCATGTAAACGCCCGCCAAAACGACGACGCACGGTGTTCCATACATAATCGAACACTTTGTTGCCCTGATTGTGGAACATCGCCGCCATTTTTTGGCCTTGCGATGCCATTAACATCGCCGGGATATCAACGCCCCAACCGTGCGGGACAAGGAAAATCACCTTCTCTTCGTTGCGGTGCATTTCATCAATAATTTCCCGGCCCTGCCATTCCACACGCGGAAGAACCTTTTCCGGGCCACGTAACGCCAGTTCAGCCATCAGAACCATGGCTTGTGGCGCAGTGGCGAACATCTCATCAATAATGGCCTCTCTTTCCGCATCGCTTTTTTCAGGGAAGCAGTAGTAGAGATTGATCTGCGCACGGCGGCGCGCGCTTTTGCCGAACTTTCCGGCCAGACGACCAAGTTTGCCGAGTACAGGATCGCGCACCGACGGCGGGATCAATGCAACGCCCGCAAAAGCCAGCACTCCCATCCACGCGCCCCAGTAACGCGGGTGGCGAAATTCGTTTTCAAACTCAGGAATGTATTCAGCGGTATTTTTTTTCGTTTCCATGCATCTTCCGCAGGCGAGAAATCAGTTCACATAAAATAATGAGATAGTGTAGCGAGGCGCCATCCATCGCACAAAAGAAAAAGCCGATGCGGTTTGGACATCGGCTTCGGACGCACATTTGTTAAACGAATCAGTCTACTTTTAACTGAGGCAGAATCTCTTTAACCTGTGCCAGATAATCTTTACGATCCGACCCGCTTAATCCTTCGGTTCTCGGCAGCTTCGCCGTTAACGGATTAACCGCTTGCTGGTTGATCCACACTTCATAGTGCAAATGCGGCCCGGTAGAACGTCCGGTGTTCCCGGAGAGCGCAATACGATCGCCGCGTTTCACTTTCTGCCCTGGTTTTACCAACAGTTTGCGCAGGTGCATATATCGCGTGGTATAGGTGCGCCCGTGACGGATAGCGACATAGTTACCTGCCGCTCCGCTGCGTTTCGCCACGACGACTTCACCATCTCCTACGGCCAGCACAGGCGTTCCCTGCGGCAACGCGAAATCAACGCCTTTATGCGGCGCAACCCGACCAGTAACCGGGTTCAGACGACGGGGGTCAAAATTTGAAGATACGCGGAACTGCTTGGATGTCGGGAAACGCAAAAATCCTTTTGCCAGACCAGTACCGTTGCGATCGTAAAATTTGCCGTCTTCTGCGCGGATTGCATAATAATCTTTGCCGTCGGAACGCAAACGCACACCAAGCAACTGGCTTTGCTCTTGCTTGCCTTCCAGCATTTCGCGAGACATCAGTACGGAGAATTCATCGCCTTTTTTCAGTTTGCGGAAATCCATCTGCCACTGCATGGCTTTGATCACCGCGCTGATTTCACCGCTGGTTAACCCAGCGTCGCGCGCGCTGGAAACAAAACTCCCGCCGACAGTCCCTTTCATCACCGAGTTTACCCAATCGCCCTGCTGCGTTTCGCTACTCATTTTGAAGCCGCCATCAATGCGGTCATAAGTACGGGTCTCGCGGCGGGACATCTCCCAGGTCAACCGCTGCAAATCGCCATCCGCGGTCAGAGTCCAGGAGATCTGTTGGCCAATTTTCAGGTTACGCAGTTCTTTATCCGCAGCGGCAAGCTGGCTGATATCACCCATATCGATGCCGTACTGATTAAGAATGCTGCTCAGCGTATCGCCCGTCGATACGACATATTCATGTACGCCGGCTTCACTGGATGTTTTCTCATCGAGTTCATCCTGCGGAATAGCGTCAACATCGTCATCCGAGGCAGTCTGGTCGATAGGTTCGCTGGCTTCCGGCAACAAAGAACGAATTTCGCTCTTCGGCAGTTCGATGGCTTTAACAATGGGGGTAACGGATTCGGGGTGGTAAACGTACGGACGCCAAACGGCGACCGTGAGAGTGAGAACTGTAAGCGACCCCAGCATAACGCGGTGGGGTCGGGGCAGATTATTAAATGCCAGGGCGACAGAGCGGGCTATCTGTTGCACGTATTCACTTCCTCGTTATTCTCCTTTCAGGCAGCTCGCATACTGATGTGAAAGTTGGGCAAGGAACTGCGGATAGCTCTCTTTGCCTAACTTGATGCCGATACCGAGCGGATCCAACGTTCCCATTCGAACGGATGTCCCTCTGGCAACAGCTTCTACGACCGCTGGCCTGAACTGTGGCTCAGCAAAAACGCAGGTTGCTTTTTGCTCAACCAACTGTGTTCTGATTTCATGTAAACGCTGCGCACCAGGCTGAATTTCGGGGTTGACGGTAAAGTGACCCAGCGGAGTCAGTCCGTAGTGTTTTTCAAAGTAGCCATAGGCGTCATGAAAAACGAAATACCCTTTCCCTTTCAGCGGTGCCAGCTCGTTACCGACCTGCTTATCGGACTGGGCTAATGATGCCTCAAATGCTTGCAGGTTGGCGTCCAGCTTGGCTCGACTTTGCGGCATAACTTCCACTAATTTATCGTGGATTGCAACCGCTGACAGCCGCGCAATCTCCGGGGAAAGCCACAGATGCATGTTGTACTCACCGTGATGGTGATGTTCATCACTTTTTTCGTCCTGATGATGTCCATCATCATGGTCGTGCTCATCGTCATCCGACCCTTTCATGAGTAGCGTTTTCACGCCATCCAGATCCGCCATCGTCACTAATTTTTTCGCCGGGATTTGCTGCGCGGAACGCACCATAAATGCTTCCATTTCAGGCCCAACCCAAAATACTAAGTCCGCGTTCTGTAAGCGTTTTACATCCGAAGGACGCAGGGAATAATCGTGCTCTGATGCACCGTCCGGCAGTAATACTTCCGTCGGTGTCACCCCATCGGCTATTGCTGACGCGATAAACCCCAGCGGCTTTAATGACGTTACAACGGCGGCGTTAGCAGTTTGTGCTGCTCCACCGAGAAGCGCAGCGGATAACGCTGCGCAAAGAAGCGTATTTTTATGTAACATAATGCGACTATTAATCGTAATGAATGAGTGGGATGTGATATTATAACATTCGACAACTTGTGCAACCCCATAAATGCTATGACGAATCTTGTAACGCTCGAAAAAATCACCGTCTCATTCGGCCAACGTCGCGTCCTGTCTGATATTTCGCTGAATTTACGCGCTGGTAAAATTTTAACCCTGCTGGGCCCTAATGGCGCGGGCAAATCAACGCTGGTGCGCGTTGTGCTTGGGCTGGTAGCACCCGATTCCGGGTTAATCAAGCGTGACAAAACGCTGCGCATCGGATACGTGCCGCAGAAATTACACCTTGACGCGACTCTGCCGCTCACCGTTGGCCGCTTTATGCGCCTGCGTCCTGGCACCAGTAAAGACGATATTGTTCCGGCACTGAAACGTGTTCAGGCCGCACACCTGGTCGATGCGCCAATGCAAAAACTTTCTGGTGGCGAAACCCAGCGTGTATTGCTCGCGCGAGCGCTGCTTAATCGCCCCCAATTACTGGTTCTTGATGAGCCAACCCAGGGCGTTGATGTGAATGGCCAGGTAGCGCTGTACAACCTGATCGACCAGTTGCGTAAAGAGCTGGACTGCGCTGTATTGATGGTTTCTCACGATCTGCATCTGGTTATGGCAAAAACCGATGAAGTGCTCTGCCTGAATCACCATATTTGCTGTTCTGGCACGCCAGAAGTGGTTTCGATGCACCCGGAATTTATCTCCATGTTCGGCCAGCGTGGCGCGGAACAGCTGGGAATTTATCGCCACAATCACAACCACCGCCACGATTTACAGGGCCGCATTGTGCTGCGCCAGGGTAATGGACACTCATGATTGAATTATTACTACCCGGCTGGCTTGCCGGGGTTATGCTCGCCTGCGCGGCAGGTCCGTTGGGCTCATTTGTTGTCTGGCGCAGAATGTCCTATTTCGGCGATACGCTCGCGCATGCTTCTCTTTTGGGTGTCGCTTTCGGTTTGTTACTGGACGTCAATCCCTTTTATGCGGTGATCGCGGTTACGCTGCTGCTGGCCGCCGGGCTGGTATGGCTGGAAAAACGGCCTCATCTGGCCATTGATACCCTGCTGGGGATCATGGCGCACAGCGCATTGTCGCTGGGTCTGGTTGTTGTCAGCCTGATGTCAAATATCCGTGTCGATTTAATGGCCTATCTGTTCGGGGATTTGCTGGCAGTGACACCAGGCGACCTGGTGGCGATCGCTCTGGGCGTTGTCGTGGTGCTGGGGATTTTGTTCTGGCAATGGCGCAATCTGCTGTCGATGACCATCAGCCCCGAGCTGGCCTTTGTCGATGGCGTGAAGCTGCAGCGTGTGAAGCTGTTACTGATGCTGGTCACTGCATTAACGATTGGCGTTGCCATGAAATTCGTCGGCGCACTGATCATTACCTCCCTGTTGATTATCCCTGCCGCGACATCGCGACGCTTCGCACGTACGCCGGAGCAAATGGCGGGCATCGCGGTCGGGATCGGGATGATTGCCGTCACCGGCGGGCTGACATTTTCAGCCTTTTATGACACGCCCGCGGGCCCATCCGTGGTGTTGTGCGCGGCGCTGCTGTTTATCTTCAGCATGATGAAGAAACCCGCCAGCTAAAGCGAAAGGCCGGAAGCAAATGCTCTCCGGCCTTTAATGTTATGGCATTTGCGGTGGCGTAATGCCGAAGTGGTTCCACGCTCTGACTGTTGCCATCCGACCACGCGGCGTACGCTGCAAAAAACCCTGCTGGATAAGATATGGCTCCAGCACATCCTCAATCGTTTCGCGCTCTTCGCCAATGGCTGCCGCCAGGTTGTCCAGCCCGACCGGGCCACCGAAGAACTTATCGATAACGGCTAACAGCAGCTTACGATCCATATAGTCGAAGCCTTCGGCATCGACATTCAGCATGTCGAGCGCCTGGGCCGCGATATCAGCGGTAATATCGCCATCGTGTTTCACTTCGGCGAAATCGCGCACACGCCGCAGCAGACGATTCGCAATACGTGGCGTACCGCGTGAGCGGCGCGCCACTTCCAGCGCACCCTCGTCGCTCATCGCCAGCCCCATAAAGCGCGCGCTGCGCCCGACAATGTGCTGTAAATCCGCAACCTGATAGAACTCCAGACGCTGCACGATACCGAAACGATCGCGCAACGGCGACGTAAGCGAACCCGCACGCGTCGTCGCGCCGATCAAGGTAAACGGCGGTAAATCGATTTTTATCGAGCGCGCCGCTGGCCCTTCACCGATCATGATATCCAGCTGGTAATCTTCCATCGCCGGATAAAGCACCTCTTCAACAACCGGCGAGAGGCGGTGTATTTCATCGATAAACAGCACATCATGCGGCTCGAGGTTAGTGAGCATCGCGGCAAGATCGCCCGCTTTTTCCAGCACTGGCCCTGAGGTCGTGCGCAGATTGACACCCATCTCGTTTGCCACGATATTCGCCAGCGTCGTTTTACCTAAGCCCGGTGGGCCGAAGATAAGCAGATGGTCCAGCGCGTCACCGCGCAGCTTTGCCGCCTGGATAAAGATCTCCATTTGCGAGCGCACCTGCGGCTGACCGATATACTCGTCGAGCATTTTCGGACGAATAGCGCGGTCTGCAACTTCCTCTATATTGGTGCTGGCGGGCGTTACCAGACGGTCTGCTTCAATCATCCTCTACCTCACAACGCCGCGCGCAGTGCTTCGCGGATCAGGGTTTCACTGTTGGCGTCCGGACGCGCAATCTTGCTTACCATCCGGCTGGCTTCCTGAGGTTTATAGCCCAACGCCACCAGCGCAGCAACGGCTTCTTGTTCCGCATCATCCGTCGCCGGGCTCGCCGGAGAGGCCAGCACCAAATCTGCCGCTGGGGTGAAGAGATCGCCATGCAGACCTTTAAAGCGATCTTTCATCTCGACAATCAAACGCTCGGCGGTTTTCTTCCCTATTCCCGGCAATTTGACCAACGCCGCAGGATCTTCGCGTTCTACGGCGTTAACAAACTGCTGCGCCGACATACCGGACAAAATCGCCAGCGCCAGCTTCGGCCCAACGCCATTGGTTTTGATGAGCTCACGAAACAGCGTCCGTTCCTGCTTGTTATTAAAGCCGTACAAGAGCTGAGCGTCTTCGCGAACCACAAACTGTGTAAAAACAACCGCCTCTTTTCCGGCGTCCGGGAGCTCATAAAAGCAGGTCATCGGCATATGGACTTCATATCCCACGCCCCCCACTTCCAGCAGAACCAACGGGGGTTGTTTTTCTACAATAATGCCTCTGAGTCTGCCTATCACGTGACGCTCCTGCGTTAACGGCTGAAAGTGTAATGCCGTATGATAAAAAAAGGCTGGATAGATATCCAGCCGAATATACAGGAAAACGCGAGCGCGGTTCAGGAATTCGCGTAATAGGCCGCATCCGCAAGATCGGTGAGCAAATCGCGTTGCTCAGGGTGCCAGCCTAAGACCTCGCGGGTTCGCTCGCTGGACGCTGACATATCCGCTGCGGCAAAGGTGGCAAACCAGCCAAAATGGTCAGCACCGCGTGATTCAGCGGGCAGGCCCAGCATGTTGCCGATGGCGATAGCAATCTCCCGCATCGCGATCCCTTGCTCCGCTACCGCATGGTATACCGTTTCCGTGACGCCACTTTCCAGCGCCAACCGGTAGAGCTTCGCCGCATCAAGGCGATGCACCGCCGCCCAGCGATTATTGCCCTCGCCCGGCCAGGCGGATACACCAGTTTTCTTCGCCAGCGCGATCAAAATCGGGATAAAACCGTGATCGCCTACACCATGAACAGTTGGAGCCAGACGCACACTGGCAGCCCGGACACCTTTTTCGACCAGAGCCTGTGCCGCCTGTTCGGAACGGCGTAGATAGTCCGGCGCGCTGACAGGATGATCCTTTTCTGTTGCTGGCCGTCCCTGAACCAACCTTGCCAGCCCCGAGGTCACCAGCAACGGACGGTCACTACCGATCAGCGCCTCCCCCATCACTTCAATGGCGCGACGGTCCTGTTCGCTATTTTCCGCAAAGCGGGAAAAGTCGTGATTAAAGGCGGTATGGATCACCGCATCCGCACGCGAGGCCGCGTCAAACAAGAGGGAATGATCATCCAGCGTTCCGGAAACAACCTGCCCTCCCGCAGCCAGCAACGCCTGTGCTTTATCCGCGTTTCTTGCCAGGCCGCTCACCTGATGCCCGGCAGCAATCAGCTCTGCCGCCACTTTTGCGCCGACCCAACCGGTCGCGCCCGTTAGAAAAACATGCATGTGTGTGTCTCCTGATGTTGACTCGCGCCGTTATCCTTATAAATATCCTCTGTAGTGAAAAGTAGTGACGTTATCGGGGTATAAGGACTAACAGGATGCAAAGCGTTACTCAGCCTAAAGATCTGGGCAGTTACCTGAAGTCGCGCCGGGCGCAGCTTGACCCTGTGGCGCTGGGTTTTCATACCGCACGGCGGCGTACGCCGGGGCTACGCCGTGAAGAGGTGGCGCATCTGGCCTGTATTAGTGCTACCTGGTACACCTGGCTTGAGCAAGGTCGCGGGGGAACGCCTTCGGCGGAAGTGCTGGAGCGCATTTGTCAGGCGCTGCGCCTTTCTCAGCGCGAACGCGAACACGTTTTTCATCTGGCATTAGGCCGTGCTCCGGGCATGCATTACCCGGCCAGAGGAACCGTGACAGAAAGGCTGCAAAAGGTGCTGGACTGTATGCACCTGAGCCCGGCGATGATCCGCAATGCAACCTGGGATGTGCTCGCCTGGAACAAAGCCGCCACGGTGGTGTTATCCGATTACGCCAGCCAGCCTGCACATGAACGTAACATTCTGCGGCGTATTTTCCTTAATCCCCAGGCACGCGCCGCGCAGGTGGACTGGCACTCGCTCGCCCGCTTTCTGGTGGCCGCTTTTCGTGCTGATGCAACCCGCGCGGGTGCGTCGGTTGAAATTCGTCCGCTGGTGGAAGAACTCAGTGCAGCTTCTGCTGAGTTCGCCGAGCTCTGGCAGAATAACGATATTGCGGTCATGGAAGAAGGCACCAAAATCCTGCTGCATGGTGCGGTCGGTCGGTTATCGCTGGAGTATTCGAGTTTTTCGGTGGAAGGGCAACCGGACTTAACAATGGTGGTCTATAACCCGTCGACCGACGAGGACGCACGCAAGATAAATTCGCTGTTATAAAAAAAGCGCCGGTAAACCGGCGCTTTTTAGCGTAATCGTCCGCGAGCCAGATTGAGCCTTGTGCTGCTAACCTGCAACGCATTCTGGCTGACATGGCAATGCGTGATGGCGATAGCCAGCGCATCTGCCGCATCCGCCTGCGGGTTAGCGGGCAGTTTCAGCAGCGTGCGCACCATATGCTGCACCTGGCTTTTTTCCGCGCTGCCAATCCCCACCACCGTCTGCTTTACCTGCCGTGCGGCATATTCAAACACTGGCAAGTCCTGATTGACGGCGGCGACAATCGCCACACCGCGCGCCTGCCCCAGCTTGAGTGCCGAATCGGCGTTTTTCGCCATAAACACTTGCTCGATAGCGAAAAAATCCGGTTGGAACTGGGTAATGATCTCCGTCACGCCCGCATAAATCAGCTTCAGACGCGACGGTAAATCATCCACTTTGGTACGGATACAACCGCTGCCGAGATAGGTCAGTTGTCGTCCCGTCTGGCGGATCACGCCGTAACCGGTGACGCGCGAACCCGGATCGATACCGAGAATGATCGCCATTATGCGTCTCCGGTGACAGGCGAGTTAATCAGCGACATTAGAGTGTCGCCGCAACCTCATCAGAGATCTCACCGTTGTGGTAAACCTCCTGCACGTCGTCGCAATCTTCCAGCATATCGATCAGACGCAGCAGTTTCGGCGCGGTTTCCGCGTCCATGTCGGCTTTGGTCGACGGAATCATGGAGACTTCAGCGTTGTCCGCTTTCAGACCCGCGGCTTCCAGTGCGTCACGCACGGCGCCCATCTCTTCCCACGCGGTATAAACGTCAATTGCGCCATCATCAAACGTCACTACGTCTTCAGCACCGGCTTCCAGCGCCGCTTCCATAATGGTGTCTTCGTCGCCTGCGTCGAAGGAGATAACCCCTTTTTTGCTGAACAGATAGGCGACAGAACCGTCAGTACCGAGGTTGCCACCGCATTTGCTGAAAGCATGACGCACTTCCGCCACGGTACGGTTGCGGTTGTCACTCAGACACTCCACCATCACCGCCGTGCCGCCAGGACCATAACCTTCATAAATGATGGTTTCCATGTTCGTGTCATCATCACCACCCACACCACGCGCGATAGCACGGTTTAAGGTGTCGCGGGTCATGTTGTTAGACAGCGCTTTATCAACCGCCGCACGCAGGCGCGGGTTAGAACCGATATCACCGCCGCCCAGACGCGCAGCCGTTACCAGTTCACGGATGATTTTGGTAAAGATCTTACCGCGTTTAGCATCCTGTGCCGCTTTGCGGTGTTTGGTGTTGGCCCATTTACTATGACCTGCCATAAAAAACTCTCCAATAAAGCCTTTTCCCGGCGGCTTTCAGTCCTCTGGCGCGTTGGCTGCCCCCGTTCGCACCCGTTGCTTACCACAGTAAACACCTGGCGACGCCGGGGATTGCCACCTTCCTGAGAACTGAAATTCCAGGGGAAATTAGTCGGCGTTAATAACAAATTCTTCAATCGCCTGCCGGTTGCTCCACGACTTGGTTAATGCCGCCGCTGCCGGGGCATCAAGCCAGCGGTACGCCAGATGTTCACTAAAAACGATCTGGCGTTCATGGGGCAGCGCAAGACAAAACCAGGATTCGGTATTGTGCGTAACGCCCGGCGCATAGCGATGACGTAAATGACTAAATATTTCAAATTCCACCGTGCGCTGACAGTCAACTAAGGTCAGTTGCTCGCAAGCAATATCGATGTCGACCTCTTCCTTTACTTCACGCATGGCGGCTTGCGACGCTACCTCCCCTGCTTCAAGACTGCCGGTAACCGACTGCCAGAAATCAGGATCGTCGCGTCGCTGCAACATCAGCACCCGTTTCGTGTCCTCGGCGTAAATCACCACCAGCACAGAAACAGGGTGCTTAAAGGCCATCTTATTTATTCTCCGGCGTCTCTTTTTTGACGACGGAAATACCCAGCTCAGCCAGCGATGCCGGGTTGGCGAAACTTGGCGCTTCGGTCAGCAGACAGGCCGCCGCCGTGGTTTTCGGGAACGCAATCACATCACGGATGTTATCGGTGCCGGTCAGTAACATGGTCAGACGATCCAGACCAAACGCCAGACCCGCGTGCGGCGGCGTACCATACTTCAGCGCATCCAGCAGGAAGCCGAACTTCTCACGCTGTTCCTGCTCATTGATGCCCAGAATGCCGAATACAGTCTGCTGCATTTCGCCGTTATGGATACGTACAGAACCGCCGCCCACTTCATAACCGTTGATAACCATATCGTAAGCATTCGCTACGGCCTCTTCCGGTGCCGCTTTCAGCTCAGCGGCAGTCATATCTTTCGGCGAGGTGAACGGGTGATGCATCGCGGTCAGACCGCCTTCGCCGTCATCTTCAAACATCGGGAAGTCGATCACCCACAGCGGCGCCCATTTGGCTTCGTCGGTCAGATTCAGGTCTTTACCCAGCTTCAGACGCAGCGCGCCCAGCGCATCAGCCACCACTTTTTTGTGGTCCGCGCCGAAGAAAATCATGTCGCCATCTTGTGCGCCAGTGCGCTCAAGGATCGCGCTAACGATTTCAGCGTTCAGGAACTTCGCGACCGGGCTGGTGATCCCCTCCAGTCCTTTTGCCGCTTCGTTGACCTTAATGTAAGCAAGGCCTTTCGCCCCGTAGATTTCGATAAACTTGCCGTAGTCGTCAATCTGTTTACGGCTAAGTTGTGCGCCACCTGGCACACGCAGCGCGGCAACGCGGCCTTTCGGATCGTTTGCCGGGCCGGAGAAGACTTTAAACTCGACCGCTTTCAGCAAGTCGGCCACGTCCACCAGCTCCATCGGGTTACGCAAATCGGGTTTATCGGAACCGTAACGACGCTCGGCTTCAGCGAAGGTCATAATCGGGAACTCGCCCAGATCCACACCACGAATTTCCTGCCACAGCTCGCGAACCAGCGCTTCCATCACTTCACGCACCTGCGGCGCGGTCATAAAGGAGGTTTCCACATCGATCTGGGTGAATTCCGGCTGGCGGTCAGCACGCAGGTCTTCATCACGGAAACATTTGACGATCTGATAGTAACGGTCGAAGCCGGACATCATCAGCAGTTGTTTAAACAGCTGTGGGGATTGCGGCAGCGCGTAGAATTTGCCTTTATGCACGCGCGACGGCACGAGATAGTCACGCGCGCCTTCCGGCGTCGCTTTGGTCAGCATCGGGGTTTCAATATCGAGGAAACCGTGGTCATCCATAAAGCGACGCACGAAGCTGGTGATCCGGGCGCGGGTTTTCAGGCGCTGAGCCATTTCCGGGCGGCGCAGATCGAGGTAGCGGTATTTCAGACGCGCTTCTTCGGTATTAACGTGGTTGGAGTCCAGCGGCAGCACGTCAGAACGGTTGATAATATTCAGCCCGGTGGCGAACACTTCCACTTCACCGGTTGCCATATCTTTGTTGACGTTTTTGCCGTCGCGCGCACGCACGGTACCGGTAACCTGAATGCAGAACTCATTACGCAGTTCAGAGGCGAGCTGGAACGCATCCTCACGGTCCGGGTCGAAAAACACCTGCACGATGCCTTCGCGATCGCGCATATCAATAAAGATAAGGCTACCGAGGTCACGACGACGATTGACCCACCCACAAAGCGTTACTTGCTGTCCCACATGGGACTGATTGAGCTGCCCGCAATATACTGTACGCATGAGATATCCCTTAATTAGCTGCGCGCGACCCGCCGCCTGCGGGGCAGGCACTCTGGTGGCAGCTATTTTCGTATGTCACAACTGGATGAAAAAAGGGGGCTATTATACTGGAAATTCTGACTGACGATAAGCCCGCGACCGACTGTACGCGCGTTTGCTGCGCGCTTATTGCGCATTCTCACAAAATTTAACAAAATTTGTAAACCGTCCGCACCTGCATAACGCGTAAGGTATCCGCCGACGTCATTCATTTTTCAGGAGTTATTATGCTGGAACTCAATGCTGAGAAAACCGCACTGGTGGTGATCGATTTACAGGAGGGTATTTTACCTTTCGCCGGTGGCCCGCACACAGCGCAGGACGTGGTTCAACGTGCCGCAACGCTCGCGGAAAAATTCCGTGCCAACGGTTCGCCGGTCGTATTAGTGCGCGTTGGCTGGTCAGCGGATTTTGCCGAAGCGCTGAAACAGCCGGTTGACGCGCCAACAGGTGGTCATACACTACCGGAAAACTGGTGGGTTTACCCGCAGGCCTTGGGTAAAAAAGAGAGCGATATTGAAGTGACCAAACGCCAGTGGGGCGCGTTTTACGGCACCGATCTTGAGCTGCAACTGCGCCGCCGTGGCATCGACACCATTGTGCTGTGCGGCATTTCCACCAATATTGGCGTGGAATCCACCGCGCGCAACGCGTGGGAATTAGGTTTTTCGCTGGTGATTGCAGAAGATGCTTGCAGCGCAGGCAGCAACGAGCAACATCAGGGCAGCCTGAAGTATATCTTCCCGCGCATTAGCCGTGTTCGCAGCACGGACGAGATCCTCAGCGCGTTATGATGTATGTCGGCCTGCCGCAATGGTCGCACCCCAAATGGGTGCGCCTTGGCATCACCAGCCTCGAAGAGTACGCCCGTCACTTTAACTGCGTCGAAGGCAACACCACGCTTTACGCACTGCCAAAAGCTGAGATCGTGGGGCGCTGGCGCGAACAAACCACCGATGATTTCCGCTTTTGCTTTAAATTCCCCGCCACCATTTCGCACCAGGCGGCGCTGCGTAACTGCCGCGATCTGACAGACGAGTTTTTTCAACGAATGTCGCCGCTTGCCAACCGGATAGGCCAGTACTGGTTACAGCTTCCGGCATCCTTTGGCCCACGCGATATCCCCGCGTTGTGGGCATTTCTGGACGCGCTGCCGGCTGATTTCACCTATGGCGTTGAAGTGCGTCATCCAGGCTTTTTCGCCAAAGGCGAAGAGGAAAAAGCGCTCAATCAGGGCTTACATGCGCGCGGGGTGAATCGCGTGATCCTTGATAGCCGACCGGTGCACAGCGCTATTCCGCACAGTGAAGCGATCATTGAAGCGCAGCGCAAAAAGCCGAAAGTCCCGGTGCATGCGCTGATAACCGCCAGCCATCCGATGGTGCGTTTTATCGGCAGCGATAATATGGAGCAAAATCGCCAGCTGTTTGCCGTATGGCTGCAAAAACTCCCGTTGTGGGAACAGACCACCACCCCCTATTTGTTTTTGCATACGCCCGATATCGCACAAGCGCCGGAACTGGTGGAAACCCTGTGGCAGCAGTTGCAGGCCGCCGTCCCGAGCGTTGGCGACGCCCCTTCTCTTCCGCTGCAATCTTCTCTTTTCTGAACGAACCACCTATCATTGTTTAGCGGTCACCAGAGCCTTAAAGGGAGTTAGTATGGTTAGCGCGCTTTACGCCGTGCTGGGTGCATTGTTACTCATAAAATTTTCTTTTGACGTTATTCGCCTGCGCACGCAATACCGTGTTAGCTATGGCGACGGCGGGTTTAGCGAGCTGCAAAGTGCGATACGCATTCATGGCAATGCGGTGGAATACATTCCCGTCGCCCTGATCCTGCTTCTTTTTATGGAGATGGACGGCGCGCAAACCTGGTTAGTGCATGTTTGTGGGCTGCTGCTGATCGCCGGTCGCCTGATGCATTATTACGGCTTTCACCACCGCCTGATCCGCTGGCGTCGTTCCGGCATGGGCGCAACCTTTTGCTCGCTGCTGTTGATGGTGCTGGCAAATCTGTGGTACATGCCCTGGGAGTTGGTTTTCTCCCTGCATTAGCGCACAATACGCCCCTTTGTTTTCCCGGATATTTACACTATGTCTCACCGCGACACGCTTTTTTCTGCGCCTATCGCCAGCCTGGGCGACTGGACTTTTGACGAACGGGTAGCCGAAGTCTTCCCGGACATGATCCAGCGTTCCGTACCGGGTTACTCCAATATTATCTCGATGATCGGCATGCTGGCGGAGCGCTTTGTCCAGCCTGCCACGCAGGTTTACGATCTCGGCAGCTCACTGGGCGCGGCAACGCTCTCAGTGCGTCGCAACATTCACCATGCTGATTGCAAAATTATCGCCGTCGACAATTCACCCGCCATGGTGGAGCGCTGCCGTCGTCATATCGATGCCTATAAAGCGCCTACGCCCGTTGAAGTGATAGAAGGCGATATTCGCGATGTTCAGATTGAAAACGCCTCGATGGTGGTACTCAACTTCACCTTGCAATTTCTGCAGCCGGACGACCGCCTGAAACTGCTGCAGAAAGTTTACCAGGGGCTAAACCCTGGCGGCGCGTTAGTGTTATCGGAAAAATTCAGTTTTGAAGACCACACCGTCGGCGAACTGTTGTTCAATATGCACCACGATTTTAAACGTGCTAACGGCTACAGCGAACTGGAGATCAGCCAGAAGCGCAGCATGCTGGAGAATGTCATGCTGACGGATTCTGTTGAAGCGCATAAAACCCGCCTGCGCACTGCCGGGTTTGAGCACAGCGAACTGTGGTTCCAGTGTTTTAATTTTGGTTCGCTGGTGGCTCTGAAGGCGGTTGCAGCATGATTGAGTTCGGCCGTTTTTATCAGCAAATAGCCACCGGTACGCTCGCGCACTGGCTGGAAACGTTACCCGCCCAGATCGCCGCCTGGCAGCGTGAAGCATTGCACGGGCAGTTTAAGCAGTGGAACAACGCGGTAGAATTTCTGCCGACCATCACCCCCGCAAAGCTGGATCTGCTGCACAGCGTCAGCGCGCAAAGCGCCGAACCGCTCAGCGCCGGGCAGCTTAAAGGTATGGAAACGCTGCTGCGTAATCTGATGCCGTGGCGCAAAGGGCCATTTTCACTGTATGGCATTGATATCGACACCGAATGGCGTTCCGACTGGAAATGGGAGCGCGTCCTGCCGCACCTCTCTGACCTGAAAGGCCGCACCATTCTGGATGTCGGCTGCGGCAGCGGTTACCACCTGTGGCGCATGGTCGGCGCGGGTGCGCAGCTTGCCGTTGGTATCGATCCAACGCAGTTGTTTTTATGCCAGTTTGAAGCCGTGCGTAAGCTGTTGGGCGACGACCGCCGCGCGCATCTTTTGCCGCTTGGCATTGAGCAGCTTCCGGCGCTGAACGCTTTCGATACTGTGTTTTCCATGGGCGTGCTCTATCACCGCCGTTCACCGCTTGAACATCTGTGGCAGTTGAAAGATCAGTTAGTGAAAGATGGCGAGCTGGTACTGGAAACACTGGTGGTGGAAGGCGATGAAAATACCGTGCTGGTGCCCGGTGACCGCTATGCGCAAATGCGAAACGTCTATTTTATCCCTTCCGCGCTGGCGCTGAAAAACTGGCTGGAGAAGTGTGGTTTTGTTGATGTACGCATTGCGGATACCAGCGTTACCAGTACCGACGAGCAACGTCGTACGCCGTGGATGGTCACGGAATCACTGGCCGATTTTCTTAACCCGGCGGATAACAGTAAAACCGTTGAAGGCTACCCGGCCCCGGTTCGCGCGGTGTTGATTGCCCGCAAACCGTAAGATAAAAAAAGGCCCCTGTTAATGGCAGGGGCCTGGTACAAGCAAGCATCATATTGGGCGACATGATGCGCGGTAAAAACTGTTACGGGCGATGGTGCAAAATCATCTCTTTCATTAGCGCCACCGCATCGCCATCCACGCCGTAGCGGGCATATTCATCCGCACTGGCATCTGACGACATCGATAATCCTGGATTGCGATAGCGCATCGGCGATGCTGTCCAGCGGCCTGCCGAGCTATGCACCTCTTTAATACCCGCATGGAGAAAGGTTTCGAGGTTATCCGGACGCACACCTGCGCCGGCCATAATGATTGGAACACCAGACCTGGCATTTAGTTCCCTGATTAATGAAAGTCCTTTTGCTGCCGAGGGCTGCTGACCAGACGTGAGAATACGTGCGATGCCTAATTCGGCTAAGTTATCAAACACCTGAAGCGGATTAGCACACATATCGAACGCGCGATGAAAAGTTACCGCCATCCCCTGTGCGGCCTGCATAATTTCCCGCATGCGCACAATATCGACATCTCCCTCTTCCGTCAGCACACCGGTGACCAGGCCAGGAAAACCCAGATCACGGAGCATCGCAATATCGCTCAGCATGGAGGCAAACTCATCGGCCCGGTAGCAAAAATCCCCACCGCGCGGGCGCACGATCGGATGTACAGGAATGGTCACCGCCTGTCGAATCGCTTTTAACGCGCCAAAGGAAGGGGTTAAACCGCCCTCTTTCGGTGCGGCGCAAAATTCAATGCGATCGGCGCCACGTTGCTCAGCAATCACCGCGTCATCGACGCCATAACAACAGATTTCCAGTAAGGTCATTTCCTCTCCCCCGGTTCAGCATGGCTCGCTTTCGCAAGCGCTTTCACCCCTGCTCGCTCGCGACAATCTCTTCAATGGTCCACGGATGAAATTTCACGGTGACTTTGCCATCCGTCACCGCCAGCGTTGGATTGGGCAGCCGTTCGCGCTCGCCTTTTGGTGAACTGGTTTTCACCGAAATACCCGGCTGGCTTAAGCCCTCATCAGCCAGCAGCGCCAGCGCACGCGCGTTGAGCGTGGCGATATCGCCCGGCAGCACGATTTCTACATGCTCCCACCCTTCGTGCGGGTAGCGCTTTTCACCCGGCCACGGCAACTCAATCACCGTAAACTGCCAGTGGGCGACGCACACGGGTTCACGCAGTTTGAACAGGCAAATCGGCCGACCATTAATGATGTTTTCCGACAGCAGTTCGCCACAGTGTTCAAAACCACGCCGCCAGCGCTCCGCCGTGGTGTTCTGGTGGCAGCGCAACGAGATGTGATCGGCATTTAAGGGTGCGATATCCAGCCCCAGACGGGTAGCTAAATTTTGCAAATCTTGGGTAAATCGTGGCAAATCTTCCACGATATCCTGCAACTCTTCGACAGTTTGCCAGGTACGCATAACAGTGCTCGCAAGTCATAACAAAGCGCATAATCTACCGTGTTATGCAGTGCTGACGCCACCGGGCATTTGCAGTATACTCCCGCCTTTATTAAACACCCGGACGCCGCCTCAGCGACGCGGTGTCCTAAAAGTAAGGTATCCCGGTGAATATTCAGGCTCTTCTCTCAGAAAAAGTCAGTCAGGCCATGATTGCAGCAGGCGCGCCAGTCGATTGTGAAGCGCAGGTTCGTCAGTCAGCAAAAATTCAGTTTGGCGACTATCAGGCTAATGGCGTGATGGCAGTAGCGAAAAAACTGGGCATGGCGCCGCGACAACTGGCCGAGCAGGTTCTGTCTCACCTTTCTCTCGACGGGATTGCCAATAAAGTTGAAATCGCCGGTCCTGGCTTTATCAATATTTTCCTCGCGCCTGAGTTTCTCGCCTCGCAGGTAGATGCGGCGCTGAAATCCGATCGCCTGGGCGTAACAAAACCGCAGCCGCAAACCGTGGTTATCGATTACTCCGCGCCGAACGTGGCGAAAGAGATGCATGTCGGCCATCTGCGCTCCACCATCATTGGCGATGCATCAGTTCGTACGCTGGAATTCCTCGGCCATAACGTGATTCGCGCTAACCATGTCGGTGACTGGGGCACCCAGTTCGGCATGCTGATTGCCTATCTTGAGCTGCAACAGCAAGAGAATGCTGGTGAAATGGCGCTGGCCGATCTGGAAGGTTTTTACCGTGAAGCCAAAAAACATTATGACGAAGACGCGGCATTCGCTGAACGCGCACGCGCTTACGTGGTGAAACTGCAAGGCGGCGATGAATATTGCCGCGAGATGTGGCGCAAGCTGGTCGATATCACCATGAGTCAGAACCAGAAAACCTACGAACGCCTGAACGTGACGCTGACCCGTAAAGATGTAATGGGTGAAAGCCTGTATAACCCGATGTTACCGGGCATCGTTGCGGATCTGAAAACCAAAGGTCTGGCGGTCGAGAGCGAAGGCGCGACCGTGGTATTCCTGGATGAGTACAAAAACAAAGAAGGCGAACCGATGGGCGTCATCATCCAGAAAAAGGATGGCGGCTATCTGTACACCACCACGGACATCGCCTGCGCGAAATACCGTTATGAAACGCTGCATGCCGATCGCGTGCTCTACTACATCGATTCCCGTCAGCATCAGCACCTGATGCAGGCCTGGACCATCGTGCGTAAAGCCGGTTATGTGCCGGATTCCGTGCCGCTGGAACACCACATGTTCGGCATGATGCTCGGCAAAGACGGCAAGCCGTTCAAAACCCGCGCGGGCGGTACGGTGAAACTTTCCGATCTGCTGGATGAAGCGCTGGAACGCGCGCGCCGTCTGGTGGCTGAAAAGAACCCGGATATGCCTGCCGACGAGCTGGAAAAACTGGCCAACGCGGTCGGTATCGGCGCGGTGAAATATGCGGATCTGTCGAAAAACCGCACCACCGATTACGTTTTCGACTGGGACAACATGCTGGCCTTTGAAGGCAACACCGCACCGTACATGCAGTACGCTTACACCCGCGTGCTCTCCGTATTCCGTAAAGCGGGTATTGAAGAGAGCGTACTGGAAAACGCACCGGTGGTGATTGGCGAAGAGCGTGAATCCCAGCTGGCAGCGCGTCTGTTGCAGTTCGAAGAAACCCTGTCCGTCGTTGCCCGTGAAGGTACGCCGCATGTGATGTGCGCCTATCTGTACGATCTGGCGGGTCTGTTCTCCGGCTTCTACGAGCACTGCCCGATCCTCAGCGCGGAAAACGACGAAACCCGTTTAAGCCGCCTGAAACTGGCCCTGCTGACGGCAAAAACGCTGAAACTCGGTCTGGATACGCTGGGTATCGAAACCGTAGAGCGTATGTAATCCCTTCCGTTTTTAGCCATAAAAAAACCCCGGCCAGCCGGGGTTTTTCATTTATCGCTTTTCAGAAATATTTGCGCAGATACTCCGTCAAACAGAGCATCGCCATCGCCTGCCCGTATGGCATTGAGGTCAGCGGGATCTGGCGATAAAACGCCAGATTACTGCCCATCCCGGTGCCGAACGACACCTGCAATAACTCCCCTTCCGGCGAAATATTTCCCACAATCGCTTTCACCGCTTTTTCCGCCACATCCGTGTAATCGGTGCTGATATAACGCTTACGCAGCGCTTTCAGAATGCCATAGGCAAATCCGGCGGTTGCCGAGGCTTCCAGATAAGAATCTGGATCGTCGAGCAGCGTATGCCACAACCCGCTTTCATGCTGGCACTTCGCCAGCGCGGCGATTTGCGCATTCAGCACCTGGAGCAGATAACGGCGCACCGCATTGTTTTCCGGCAGATCGACAAGCTCAAGGAAATCCGGGATAACGATGGTCAGCCAGCTATTCCCGCGCGCCCAGCGCGCGTTGGCAAAATTGTGGTGACCGTCATAATTCCAGCCGTGGAACCACAGCCCGGTTTCCCTGTCCATCAGGTTCTGCACATGCAACAGAAACTGATACACCGCCTCTTCCACATAGTCTGGCCGGTTGAGCAATTTGCCGATTTTCGCCAGCGGCAGCACGGTCATCATCAGCGTGTCGTCCCACATCTGCTGGTGGTTCTCCTCCGCCAGCGTAATGTGCTGCATGCCGCCGCAGTCGGTGCGCGGCATCTCGTTCATCGCCCATTCGGCCCAGCTTTCCAGCCATGGGAGATAAGTCGGGTTACCGGTTTCTTCATAGCGATACGCCAGCGTCAGGAACGGTGCCATGGTGTTGACGTTTTTAGTGGTTGCGCCTTCTGCAAAACGGTCGGCGAACCAGTTATCAATCACCTCGCGCACACCCTCTTCGCCGGTCTGGCGATAATACTGATACATCCCGTACAGACCCACGCCGTGCGTCCACTCCCAGCCAGCCCAGCCTTTAGTATCAATCACGCGCCCATCGTCGAGACGGAGTAAAAACTCACCGGTGTTGTCGTGAATATTGACCAGGTTATGCGTCACCTTGCGGATCAACGCTTTCAGTTCATCACGGGCGATAAAACGCTCTGGCTGACGCAGTAACGGGCTGTGTTTGACAGGCCAAACCTTCATATTCTTAACCTCAGTTATAAGTCGATTTCAGTGACGCGTCTTTCAGCGATGGCGCGGCAGGTTTATTGCGATTCAGATAGCCAATGTTGTTGTTGCCCCACAAGGATTCGTAAGGCATGCCCGCCAGCATTTCGACGGTTTCGCGCGCTTGCGGAGTGATACTTTCTGGCATCGCGCGGCCGCTCTGGCGCATTTTGGCCGTTTCTTCACGCAGCACGCTGTGGGTTTTCAGGTTCAGCTTGAAGCGTAAGGAGACGAGGAAGCCGCAGCACAGTACCGCAATGGTGCCAAAGCACATGATCATCAAAATGGTGTGGCTCACTTCTGGCACCTGGGTTTTCTGCCCGGAGACAAAGCCAGACGCCTGCATCACAATCCCCACCAGCATCACCGCACCGGCCTGCGAGGCTTTACGGGTCAGCGTCATGATCCCGGCGAAGATCCCTTCACGGCGCTGGCCGGTGACCACTTCGTCAATATCCGCAATGTAGGTGTAGGTGTTCCACGGTACGTAGTTGATACCACCGCGTCCCAGACCGGCAACGGCGGACACCAGCAACAGCAGCGAATAAACATCGCTTAAACCGGCGTAGTAGAGCACGGCATAAGAGGCGGCGCTCAGACCGAACAGCACCACCACCATGCGGTATGACGGTGCAGGTCCAAAGCGGATGCACAGCGGTATCATGGCAATCACCGCGATGAACTGGAAAATCGCCATCGTGCCCAGCAAGTTGGAGGCCAGCGATGCTTCCTGCATCAGCACGAACACCACGTAATAGGTGAACACCGCGTTAAATACGTCCTGCGCGATATAACCGCCGAGGTACATCCCAAGGTGCTGGCGGAAAATCTTGATACGCAGCGTAGAGCTGAGTTCAACAAACAGGCGGCGCAAACTTTGCCCAAGCGTGAGGCTCTTTTTCTCTTCCTCCGCGCGCAGCGCCGCTTCAGTCCACTCTTCGCGCGGACGCTCCCAGGTAAAACACCAGACAAACGTCAGCATCAGCGCACAGAGCACCGAGAACACCAGGCTTGCGTAGAAAAAGGAGACCGGGTTGTCTTTACCAAAGTGTGACAGCAGGACGCCCGGCAGGAACGAGGCCAGAATAGCCGACATCTGCGCCATGGAGATACGCGCGCCGGAGAATTTGGTTTTCTGTTTAAAGTCGTCAGTCATTTCCGGCACCAGCGTTTCGTACGGCACCAGAATCATGGTGTAGACCACATCAAACAGCAGATACGTCAGCAGGTAATACCAGAAACTCATGTCCCCTACCCACATTATTGAGTAGCTGAACACGCAAGGGATACCTAACAAAATAAAGAACTTACGTCGACCGAAGCGTTTACCAAGCCAGGTCGAACCGAAATTATCGGTTAAAAAGCCCATCAGCGGACTGACCACCGCATCCAGCACCCTTGCTGTCGCGAAGATAAATGTCGCTTCAATCGGCGTCAGGCCGCAAAAGGTCGTATAGAAATAGAGTAACCATGCTGCGGTTAACGCGGTTGTGCCCGCACCCAGAAAATCGCCCGAGCCATAGGCGAGATAATTAGCCAATCCAATTTTTCGTGTTTTCATTGCCGTCAACCCTGTTTATTTTGGGGGACCTTTGACGATCCGGCTTAGCCAAAGGAATTTCTTACACGGCTAAAGTAAGAGGATGTGCAACGGGAAACCTTTCTGTTTCTGCCATCAAAATTACGTGGCTGGCAAAAATGCAAAGAGTGCCGATACGCGCTTCACTGATTTATAAAACAGCGTTTCTGTTGCATCAAAAGGAGCGGTCAAAAATGCGGGGCGGATAGCAAAATCCCGCCAGTGCGGCGGGATTTTCGGGCAAAAAACAAGCTAACTCATTGAAGCGAAGCGGTTAGTTTTGCTGAGTGGGTTGACGGTAATTGACCAGCACTTTGTTACTACGAACGTCCAGCGGCGGCCATAACCGTCCACCGCCGGGCACTTCCCAGACAAAACGCAGCGATTCGAGTGCCGGAACATCGGTAAAGCCGCGCGTGGTGCCACTCTGCCCATCCAGCTCGACACAGCGAGCCTGAGAACAGAGCCGAACCACTAACCCGGCAGGCGTTGGGCCATTTAATTCATAGCGCCACGAGACATCCGTCATCAGCCCGTTTACCGGCTGCGACGGGCCCAGCGGTCGTGATGAAGAGACCACGCCGCGGTTATCCAGCCGGATACCGATACTGCTGGCCTGCCACATGCCTTCGCCAATGCCGTTTCCGGCCGCGTGGGCAAACAGCGGCAAGGCCACCAACCAGGCAAGATAACGCATTATTTGCCTCCGATAGTCGCAGTCATACGGATGCTGCGGTTATCCGACATTTCCATGTTCGACAACACCACCAGTTGCGGCAGGCTGCGGCGCAGGAAGCGTGCCAGCAGTGGACGCAGCGCATGGTTAACCAGCAACACCGGCGGCGCACCCAACATTTCCTGGCGCGTTAACGCCTCCTGAGTTTGTTCCAGTAAGCGATCGGCAAGACCCGGCTCCAGACCGCCACCGCCCTGCAATGCCTGCAACAGCAAACGTTCAAGCGGCGTATCAAGACCAATCACCTGCACTTCATCATTACCCGGGAACCACTGCTGGGTAATGGCGCGTCCCAATGCCACGCGCACTACCGCCGTGAGTTCGTGCGGATCGGTTTGCAGCGGCGCATGCTCGGCCAGCGTTTCGAGAATGGTGCGCATATCGCGGATTGGCACTTTTTCGGCCAGCAGGTTTTGCAGCACTTTGTGCAGCGTGGTCAGCGTGACGACGCCCGGCACCAAATCTTCGGTCAGCTTCGGCATCTCCTGGCTCACCCGGTCAAGCAGTTGCTGCGCTTCCTGGCGACCAAACAGCTCCGCCGAGAATTGACCAATCAGGTGGTTAAGGTGTGTTGCCACTACGGTACTGGCTTCCACAACGGTGTAGCCCTGGATCTGCGCCTGTTCTTTCAACGCGCTCTCAATCCAGATAGCGGCCAAGCCAAAAGCCGGGTCCACGGTTTGCTCACCCGGCAGCGTGCCCGCCGCCGTGCCTGGGTTAATCGCCAGCCAGCGCCCCGGATAGGCCTCGCCGCTACCAATTTCCACCCCTTTCATCAGGATGCGGTAACGGGCTGGTGGCAGATCCATATTGTCGCGGATGTGGACAACAGGCGGCAGGAAGCCCATATCCTGCGCGAATTTCTTACGAATACTGCGGATACGGCCTAACAGTTCGCCATCCTGCTGGAAGTCCACCATCGGGATCAGGCGATAGCCCACTTCCATACCGAGGGAATCTTCAAGCTGCACATCGTTCCAGGTGGCTTCCACCGCCTGGGTGTTTTCCGGCAGCTTCATCGGCGCGGCTTCAGCAGGAGTGGCCTGGTCTTTACCACGCAGCCACCAGGCAAGACCGAGCAGCGCGGCGGTAAACAGCAGGAACACAAAGTTCGGCATCCCCGGCACCAGCCCCAGCAGGCCGAGTACGCCGGCGCTGAGCATCATCACGCGCGGATTGCTGAACAACTGGCCAACCATCTGCTGACCAACATCCTGATCGGTGCTGACGCGGGTGACGATAACGCCCGCCGCGGTAGAGATAACCAGCGCCGGGATCTGCGCAACCAGACCGTCACCGATGGTCAGCAGGGTGTAACTTGAGGCCGCATCGCCCATCGACAGACCATGTTGCAGAACGCCCACCAGCAAACCGCCGATGACGTTAATAACCATGATCAGAATACCGGCGATGGCGTCGCCGCGAACGAACTTACTCGCACCGTCCATCGAACCGTAGAAGTCCGCTTCTTGCGTCACTTCAGAACGGCGGCGTTTCGCTTCATCTTCACCGATAATCCCGGCGTTGAGATCGGCGTCAATCGCCATCTGTTTACCGGGCATCCCATCGAGTACGAAACGCGCGCCCACTTCGGCGATACGCCCCGCACCTTTAGTGATAACCATAAAGTTGATGATAACGAGGATGACGAACACCACGATACCGATGGCGAAGTTACCGCCAACGAGGAAGTGACCGAAGGCTTCAACTACCCGCCCTGCCGCCGCCGATCCCGTATGCCCTTCCATCAGGATAATACGCGTCGAAGCGACGTTCAGCGCCAGGCGCAACAAGGTGGTAAACAGCAGAATGGTCGGGAATGCGGCGAATTCCAGCGTGCGCTGGGTGAACATCGCCACCAACAGCACCATGATGGAAAGTGCGATGTTAAAGGTAAACAACAAGTCGAGGATAAACGCCGGTAGCGGCAGCACCATCATCGACAAAATAAGCAAAATGAG